>JAISBS010000027.1 GCA_031266075.1 Treponema sp. | reverse complement strand
GGGTATGATTAATCCAGGCCGGATGGCGGCCCGCGTTAAACCCGTGGTTCCGGAGGCGGCCGTTGTTTTCCGGAAATTTCCTCAATGTGAATTTTCCATACCGCCGTGGCTTTGTATTCCCGGTTCATCTCGGCGTCAAAGGCCGCCATGTTGGCGGGGGTGTGGCGTTCGCAGAGGAGGCGGAGGGCCCGTTTTTTTTCCGCGTCATCCAGCGCTTCTTCGGCAAGCCCGGACACAATGGCCGACTCGTACACCACCGTAAAATAATCCGGCGGTTCCACCGCGTCCCCCACGCAGGAAAGGCAGACCCGGTTCCGGCTTTTCAGGTTGTCGATTTTGTGGCCCCCGCCGGCGCAGTGGAAGTAGATCCACTCCCCGTCCCGCACGATGGAGAGGGGGACGCAATAGGGGCTGCCGTCGTCATTCACCGTGGCAAGGACGGCGTACAGACACTTGTCCACCACCGCCTCCGCGAATGCCCGGTCCCGCTCCCGGTCTGTTCTCCGCATTTTCCGCATGGATGCTCCTCCACATCTTTTTGAGGGAGTATAGCACAGGGGTCGCTTAATGGCATATAGTTAGTGTCTGTCCACAAAGTCGGTTACTTTGCGGACAGACCTTGCATTTTCTCGCCCACGAACCTTCGGTTCGCAGGCTGCGAAAATGTGAATTTCAAGGTAGTCTGTCCATAATGTGTCTACATTATGGACAGACACTAGTTAGATTGGGAGATAATCATGATACGCCCGGTGAACACCGCCGACGCTCCGGCTATTTGCGGGATTTACAACTACTATATTGTAAGTACGGCTGTCAGTTTTGAGGAAAACCCGGTTTCCGTTACGGAAATGGAAGGCCGGATTCGGGCCATCACCGCCCAATACCCCTGGTTTGTGTGGGAAGAGGCGGGGGAAGTACCGGCCTATGCTTATGTGAATACCTGGAAGGAACGGGCCGCCTACCGGTACGCGGCGGAGCTTTCTATTTATGTGCGGCATGGCAGGGAAGGCCGGGGCCTTGGCAGGAAGATGATGGCCCATTTGCTTGAAGCGGTGAGAAAGACCGATATTCACACGCTGATATCGGGGATCACAATACCCAATGATCGAAGCGTCGCCCTCCATGAAAAATTCGGATTCCAAAAAATCGCCCGGTTTCGTGAAATAGGATTCAAACTTGACGCCTGGCAGGATGTGGGATATTGGGAACTGATACTGGGAGAAGGGGGGCGTGAACAACCCCGCGAAAAGGCGGCGGAATGAGCGGGCCGGCTGTCTGGGGCTGGACCGCCCTGTTATCCTTTCTTCCTATTTCGGAACTCCGGGGGGCGATTCCCTTCGCCATAAACCAGGGGGTGCCCTGGTATGGGGCGTACCCCTATGCGGCGGCAATAAACGCCCTGGTGGCTCCGGTCTGCTGGATTTTTCTTTCCACCCTGCACCGGCTTTTTTTGAAGATGGCCTGGTACGAAAATTTTTTTAACCGTTTTGTGGGGCGGGCCCGGGACAAACTCCGGGGGGGCGTGGAAAAATGGGGCTGGCTGGGGGTGGCGGTTTTTGTGGCCATACCGTTTCCCCTAACCGGCGCGTGGACGGGTACTCTGGGCGCCTGGGTGCTGGGCCTCTCGAAGCGGAAAACCCTGGCCGCGGTGATCCTGGGAGTTATCGTGGCGGGGGCCATCGTCACGATAGTCACCTCCGTGACGATTCTGGGAATCGGGGCCCTGCGTATTTTTATTAAAACCGGAACCCATTAAACAAAGGCGATTTTATGATTATCGGCATTGATATCGGCAGTACCACTACGAAGGCGGTTTCCATTGAAAGCGGCAGGCTGGTGGGGAAAATCAAAACCAGGGCCTCCGATGCGGTAACTTCCGCCACCGGATCTTTTGGGAAAATGATCATCGAAAATGAAATTAAAATGGGAGACATTCAGGGAATCATGATCACCGGTGCGGGGGCGGCAAATATCAAAAACGATATTTTCGGCATCCCCACGGTGAGGATCGGCGAAATCCGGGCCATCGGCATCGGGGGAGTTTTCCTTGCCGGACGGGATCATATCGTTATCGCC
Organism: Treponema sp.; assembly: GCA_031266075.1. Taxonomy (GTDB): domain Bacteria; phylum Spirochaetota; class Spirochaetia; order Treponematales; family Breznakiellaceae; genus JAISAN01. The sequence continues at coordinate 3,817 of JAISBS010000027.1, read as the reverse complement.
AACATCGGAACGGGAACCGCTATTATCGAAGCCGGCCCGGAAGGAATCTTTCATCTGGGGGGTTCCGGGGTCGGCGGCGGAACCATTCTGGGGCTGGCGAAAAAACTCCTCCCCATCACGGACTTCAACGGAATCATGGAACTGGCGGAGACGGGAAACCTGAACCAGGTGGACCTGCTTCTTGAGGATATTATGGAGGCCGATATTAGTTTTCTTAACAAGGAATCCACCGCTTCGAATTTTGGGAAGATGCTGGATACCGCCGGCAGCGGGGACATTGCCCTGGGGATCGTCAATCTGGTGTACCAGGTGATCGGTATGCTGTCGGTCTTTGCCGCCAAGAGCCGGAATATCAGCCGGGTGGTGGTCACCGGGAACGGCAGCAAAAATCTCATCGGGAGAAAGATCCTTTCCATTATTACCGGTATGTATGGGATAAGTTTTGAGTACCCTCAGGACGCGGAATACACTACCGCGGTGGGCGCGGGGCTTTCCTGGCAGGCCGGCGAAAAATAGAACCCGCCGATCATTTTTTTTCTACCCGCCAGGAAACCGTATATGTCCACTGATCGGGAAAATCCGGCGACGAAATTTTTACACTGAGCCGGCCCGGTTTAAAACGGACCGCCGTACTGAACGCGGTTTCCCATATTCCTTCCTTTTCATTTTTTATGCCGTACCCCGCTTTGGCTTTCAACTGAAAAATACCCGGCGACCAACTGAGTTCCCCTGCGGCTTTGGCGGAATCAAACCGGCAGGAATAGGGGGGAACCGGATAGGGCGGGGGCGGTTCTTCCCCGGCGGCGGCGCCCTTGAGGGAGCCGGAAAAGGAGATCCCCACCGGAAAGCTCAAGAGACTGCGGGCTTTACCGCCGCCGGGCGCTGAACCGAAAAAGTTCCGGAGGTTCAGGCTGAAGCCCGCCGCCAGGTTGAGACTGTCGAGGATATTTTGGGGATCCAGGGCGTTCCGATCCGTCCCCAGGGAAATCCGTGTCAGCCTGAAAAGGCCGGCACTGTTTTTACCGGGGGCAGGCAGCCGCCAGGAGATGCCGGAAGAACTCCGGTTAAACGGTTCTTCAAGACCGGAGGAACGAAGGGTGGTATTCAGCCGGAAGAGGCCGATCCGTTTTCCCTGCCATTCCAATTTGCCGCCGGTTCTGAATCCCGCTCCGGGGCTGGAGCCGTCCCGGCCCGTATAGCGGCTGCCCACACCGTCGGCGGCCAGGGAGAGGGCCCAGCGGCCCCAGTCCGCGGGCAGGGGACGGGTAATCCGGAGCCCCAGGTTTCCGTACACGTCCCGGCCCCCCGCAAAAGTTTCCGACAAAGCCCAGTCGGAACTCACCGTCAGGATCGGAATGTTCAGGAGCAGGCCCAGGCCGTAGAGCCGGAATTCCCGCCCAGGCAGGGGCGGGCTTTCTGAAAACCAGGAGGAGCTTTTTCGGGGCGGCAGGATTTTTTCTGTGTAAAAGCCGTCCAGCCGGGCCTCGGTTTTTCCGCCGAACCGGGTCTCAAGGCCCCCGCCGAAACCGGGGTTCATGTCCTGGTCAATTTGAGCGGAAGCGAAGCCCCGGACCTTGATGCCGCTGTCCGGCCCCCGGGGGGGAAGGTTCAGACGCGGGCTTCCCAGATAGAAGTAGGTTTCCGGCTTTCCGGCGGCGGAAACCGCGGTTTTCAGATCCGCTATGGAGGGGTTGTGGTTTTCCGCCAGGGGAAGCCCCCGGATCCAGGGATTGCGGAGCCGGGCGGGGAGTCCCCACTCATCGAGGACGCCGTAGAGCAGCCGGGATCCAGAGGGCTTGTGGTACAGGCCGGCGCCGTAATGGGTAACACTGTTCCCCGCGTCTTTTCCGGGGGAGAATAAACCGATGTCCGGGAGACGCCGGTCTATGGCCCCGGCTCTGAGGGTGAGGCCCGGTCCGGGGGCTGTCAGCCGGAGATCCCCCCGGTTGTATAAGGTTTTCTCCTCCTCCCAGGAACCGGCCCAGAGGAAGCTCCAGGTAAAAAGAGGCCCTGCGCCGGTTTTTCCGGTGGGAGCGGACGGGTTTTCCCCATACACGGAGGCGCCCAGAACGAAACCCAGAAACAAAACCGGGCTTCTCCGGGACAAAAAAAGGCATGAATATTTCATACCTCTTGTAGGGAACCGTTATGGAAGGCGCTTTGATATTTTTCTCAAAAGGAGAGCCTGTTTCAAAATTATGGAAGCCGCTTTTCACCACCGGCAGGGGCTTGAAAGCGGCTCATTTGAAGCGGTTGAGGAACTTTACCGCTGGGATCGGGTCTGCCGTATCTGGCTGCCGGCAAATCCGTCGATGGATTTGACCAGGGCCAGCCAGTAATTTGCCTCATTTTCCGAAGTGTAGGGGCCCACCCGGACCCGGTACCAGGTTTTGCCGTCCACTTCCCGGTTTTCGATGATCGAAGTGATACCCTTGGAAGAGAGGGTTTCTTTTACCCCCTCGGCCCTGACCTTGGCGGAAAACGCGCCGGTCTGTACCCAATAGTCGTTGTAAGTCCTGGTTTGGGGCGCCGCCGCCGGCTTAACGGCCGCGGGTTTTGCGGCTGCCGGGGCACTGGTTCTCGCGGGAACCACGGCGGCGGCGGGCCGGTTTACGGGGGCAGTCTGCCGGGGGGCGCTTCTCCCGGAGGATGCCGCCGGCGTATCGGGAACTGCGGCGGTACTGGGTTTGGGCACATTAATCACCACCCGGGTGGCGGCGCTTCCATCGTTTTTTTCCACCACATACGCGTCGTTGGGGGTTTCCCCGTTGATATAAAAATGATTTTCCTGAACCGCCGTCGCCTGGGGCGGGGATTGGATTCCCTGAATCTCATCGGTCTTTCGCACCATGTCCGCCGCATCTACGGTGGCCGGCTGGGTCCGCTCGGGGATCATTTGCTGGATCGGAGTCTGCTGCGGCAGGGTTCCCGAAACTCCCGCCGGAATGGGACGGGCCGCGGATACGGCGGTTCCTGTTTCCGGGGCCTTGGGCGTAAATATCAAGATGGCGGCGCTTATTACGATTACCAGAAAAATGCCGACCGAAACCGCAACAAGAAGCAATTTTTTCTTTTCCATGATTACCGTATCCCCTCACCGGACAAAATATTATCTATCCGGGTTTCCAAATTTCGCCTGAAAAACCGGGAACAGAACAAAAAGTATCCCCGGTTATCTACTTTGTAAATATCGGCTTTTCCGCTTAAATATTGAGGGACGAATTGTTTTTGGCTGGTAAATCGCTTCAGCAGATTGAACCAGGGCAGACGATCCCGCTTCCGGGCCCGGAACAGCCGGGTCAGAAAAGGAGCCGTTACCAGGATGATAAAATCCAGGCGGCTAAAGGCCGAAGACCGGTGGAGCAGGGCGGCATTGATTACGCAGGCCGCCCCTTGCTGCCCCGCTATCCATTCACTGGTCAGGCGGTTGGCTTCGGGATGAACAATGGCTTCCAGGGCGGCCAGCTCCTTCGGGTTTCCGAACACCCGTTCCCCCAGCCGCCGCCGGTCGATTTTCCCACCGGGCCCCAACAGATCCCCGCCGAACCGGGCGAGGACCGCCTCCCGCCCGGCCTCCACCGCGTCATGCCCCAGCGTGTCTACATCCAGCACCGGAAGGCCCCGTTCTTCCAGAAGGCCGGCGACAAAATTTTTCCCCGCGCAGTAGGTTCCGGTAAGGCCGATGATCCTGAGCCCTGGTTTTTTATCCATATATATTATTTATCGTAGGGTGGGATGGATTTTTTTACCCCGGGGAACTATGCTGGTGGTACATTCTTAAATTTTCTTAAAACATGGAGGAAATCATGCCGAAGGT
>JAISBS010000089.1 GCA_031266075.1 Treponema sp. | reverse complement strand
CTGAAAAAATCCTACAATGTTTTGATCCCCGCCCAGCGGAAACAGCTTATCAGGGCCCTGGAAAACGAAATGCTGGAACACGCCAAAAACCTGGAATTTGAGGAAGCTGCGGCAATCCGGGATGAGATAACGAAGATAAAAGAGGTGGGGAAAAAGTAAGCGGACTGATGGTGCGCGGATTGCCGGGCGCAATCCGGGACGAGATAGCCAAGATAAAGGAGGTGGGAAAAAAGTAGGCGGACTGATGGTGCGCGGATTGCCGGGCGCAATCCGGGACGAGATAGCCAAGATAAAAGAAGTGGGGAAGCAAGGCCGGGACTTGAAGGGGCCTTTGCGTAACCTTGGCAGGCTCCGCGTTAGGGGCTATACTTTGCCCATGAGACTGGCAGATAAATTTACCTGGCTGCGGGGCTTTCTCGCCCCGGTTTTCTTTTTGGTCTATTTTGTTCCGGTGTGGACGGGTTACGGGAGCGCCGCGTCGGTTTTCGTGATGATCCCCCTTCTTGCCTTTGCGGAGCTTACCGACTATTTTGACGGATACTTTGCGCGCAAACGCCATGAGGTGAGCGACTTCGGCAAGCTGTTTGATCCCTTTTGTGATGTGATCCTCAATATGACGGTTCTTTTCTGCCTGACTCTGAGCGGCTATCTGCCGTCCCTTGTCCTCCTCCTCATTGTGTACCGCGAATTTGTTATCAACTTTGTGCGGCTGATGGCTGCCCGGAAAGGGGTTGCCATTGGCGCGCGTTTGGGAGGAAAAGCGAAAACGATTGCCTACATTGTTACCGGTTTTTATACCCTTTTGCTGGAAAGCTGCAAACGGCTTGATTTCAGCCTGCCCCCGTTTACCGGAAACATTGCGGTTGCGCTTGCGGTTATCGCCGTGATACTGGCCTATGTTTCTCTGGCCGATTACCTGTTCAGTTTCCGGGCGCTTGTTTTCGCAAAAAAAGAAACGGACGCACAATAGGCCCCGCCGGGGGAGCGTGTTCAGCCGCCCGCTATTCAGCCGCCCGTACTGCTTCGTAGTGTATATGTTGCGCTTCCAGCAATTCCATCACGCGGTTCACCGTCTCCTGCTTGGGGTCAACGCCGCTTGAACTGTCGATGGTTTCCACAATCGACTTGCGGAAGGGCCGGCACTCGATCACGGGGCTTGAAGCGACAATGATCTTGTCGCGAAAAACCATGTCCGCCAGCATATTTTCCGGATCACCGGACGAGATGCGGAGGCAGGAGCCGTTGATGGATACCAGAATCATAATGTCGAAAATGCGCAGGTACGAGTCTATTTCACGAACTCCCTGTTTTGTTTCCGGTCTGCCGGGCCGGTACCGGGTGCCGCTGGGGAATACGGCGATTACCTGCCGGTTCCGCCGGGCAGCATCCATGGCCCGCATGGCGGCCATGTTGATTTTTTTGCCCCGGTTGATTTCCTCCGGGTCCGTGACGCTTGCCAGGCCCCGGCTGGGGTAGATCACGATGCGGGTAAAGGCTTCGGTGTAGGCCCGAACCAGATGATTTTCCTCGTTGAGCTTTAATCCGGAAATGGCGACAAGGCGGCGGGCCAGCTCCCCGCCGAAATTTCCTGTATCATGTTCCAAAAGGTAAAAGATAAGCGGCAGGTCCAGATTGCTGTAATGTTCCGCCAGCAAAAGCCCCCGTTTTCCGGCCCTGGTCTGTTCACAGAATTCCGCAAAATGTTCCCGCCCTTCAAGGCGGGATCCGGGGAGCAGATTCTCTTCTACCAGGGCGTCGATCATTTTGCGGGTTCCCGAATTCCCCTCTTCATATACATTGGATTCGTCGATTCTGGCCGGTGCCCGTGACAGTTGGGCAAGCCGGGAAAAAAGATGCCCGTACCGTTCCTGTAAAGATAAACCATCCTTTGGGTGTTCCATTGGTCAACTATATCGCGGGCCATGATCCTTGTCAAGAAAAATACACGCGGCGAAAGGGGGGCCTTTGGGCCCGGAACCCCGCACGCCATTCCTGCTGTTCAAAACTCAGGTCTCTTTTACCGCGCCGGTATATTAGAGTTGTTTAAAAACTTCAGTTTTTGAACAACTTCCGCTTAAAAGCAGCAAAAATGCGGAGCATTTTGCGCGACTTGTGAAATAACCAACCGGGTTATTGAACAAGTCCAATGGGTGGCCCCCTACTCGATTAACCCGGCGGAACGGCATCATGGAGGTAGCGGCTTAAATCTTTGATCCATTCAAATTCCACGCCGTACCTGGTCCGGGAATACACGGACAGTTTGAAGATCAGGGAACACAAATAGTTGATATGGGCGTAAAATTCCCCGTCGGGAATTTCGGCGCCTTCGCCCGGAAAAATATGCCGGCCCCGCAGCCGGCAAATGTCCTGGAGGTAATCTTTCCGGCTGGCGGCCCAGATTTCATCGCTATTTAATTTCAGGTTTTTTTTGATATAGAGAATTTTTTCCTGGAGATCAAGATGGGCGAATTTTTCCAGATGGATATGGATGACATATTCCCGCATATCATCCTGGTTTTTGAAATCCCTGAGGACGGAAAAGGAAACGCTTATGTCGTCATTTGAATAGAGTTCGGGAAAATTTTTGTAATACACGTCCACAAGGTGGTTGAGAAAAAGTTCAAAGGTGATAAGCGACGAAACCAGCAGGTTGTGTTTTATTCCCGCCCAGCCTTCCCGAAGGGTTTTTTCGATATACCGCTCGTAGGGCTCGCGCATTTCTTCCCGGTATTTGTTGATCGTTTCTTCACCGGCGTTTTTTAAAAACGATGTGGTGGTTAAAATAAAATTGTCATAGATCACGTCCCGTATGATCGGGGAAATGTTTTTTTCGTTGATAATGGAAAGGTATTTGAACAGGCTGGTATTTAACAGCAGTTCGTTGTGATAGCTTAAGGTTTTGAGTTTTTCCATTCCGCGGCTCCTTAGTATTTTCGCAGCAGATCCAGGGGTTTGAGCTTCCCCGCCCGCCGGGCGGGAATCCATGCGGCGGTAACGGAACAGAGGATGGTGAAACAGCCGATGAGGAACACCGCGGACCAGTCGATGATGACCGGAATGGTTTCAAGGTAATAGCCGGGGTCAAGGATCGTTACTTCACCGCCGTGGAAAAGGCGGGAGAAAAAGCTCAAGACCCGTTCCAGGGACCGGATGATGGGATTGATGTTGTTGCCGATTGCCAGGCCCAGTATAAGGCCGAGAACCGATCCGGCAAGGCCCGTGAGAAAGCCGCCCCACAGAAAAATGCCGCTGATTCCGCCGGGGCCCGCTCCGGCGGCCTTGAGAACCGCAATGTCCCGCTGGCGTTCAATGACCAGCATGGATGTGGCGGAAGAAACGTTTACCGCGGCGATCAACACGACCAGGGCCATGATAAAGAGCAGCAGCTGGCGGGTGGATTCATAGGAACTGTACTGGGATCGCTGGAGCTCCTTCCAGGTGTATACCCCGTAGCCGGAACCCAGCAGGGAATAGATGGAAAAGGCCGAGGCCTCCGCGCCCCGGTAGGGGTCGTCGATTTTTACGATAAGGCTTGAGGAGGAAGCGTCCTGGGGAAAGAGCCGCCGTCCCCCTCCCGGCGTGGTGATGCACCAGAGGGAATCCAGTTCATGGTAGCCCGCGGAGACGATCCCCCGGACGGTGAAAGGGGTCATCCGGGGGATGGTTCTGCCGTCTCCGCCAGCCCTGACGGTCATGATCCCGATCAGATCTCCCACCGCCGCCCCGATGGAGGCGGCCAGCTCTTCGCCTAGCAGCAGATCCCGATCTGATTCGGGCCGGGAAAGGCCCGCCAGCGTAACAAGGTATTTGCCACTCCCTTCATCCTCCCAGAACGAGGGATCCAGGGCGCGGATAGTGGTTCCGGCCTTTCCGCCTTTCCCCGCCAGTACTCCCAGTCCCCGTTTTTCCACCCAGGCGCCCCGGACGCCGGGCAGTTCCCGGATTTTCCCCGCGGCGTCTTCCAGATTGCCCTGCTCGAAAAAGTTATACACCTGGAGATGCCCGGTCCCCAGTTCCAGGTAACGGTCGGTGATGCCCCGGATCATGCCGTCGGCGACGATAAGGGTTGCGATGATGGGGATCAGGCTGACGGCGATGCCGGCGGCGGCTCCCCGGAGATAACGGCCCCCCTCATGAGCCCGGCCCCAGAGGTAGCGGAGAGCGATAAAAAAACCGGCCCTGCTTTTCATGCCGGAACCCCGCCGGGCGCTTCGCACAGCAGGCCCTTGTCCAGGGTATAGCGGATCGCGGCTCTGGCCGCCGTTTTTTCATCATGGGTAACGACGATAAGGGTCTTGCCCCATTTTTCCGCCCCCGCATACAGCAGTTCCGTTACCATGGCGCTGTTGTCGGGGTCCAGATTCCCCGTGGGCTCATCCGCCAGAATCACATCGGGATCATTGACCATGGAACGGGCCACGGCGACCCGCTGGCGCTCACCCCCGGAAAGCTGGGAGGGGAAATGGCTGATTCGGTCATCCAGCCTGACATCGGAAAGCAGGGCCCTGGCCTTTTCCAGCGCGGCCTTTTTTTTCATCCCGCCGATATAGGCGGGGAGCATCACGTTTTCCAGGGCGGTAAAGTCTTTTAACAAATAGTGGAACTGGAAGATAAAACCCACCCGCCGGCTCCGGTATTCGGCAAGCCCCCATTCCGGCAGGGCGGTAATCTCCGTACCCCCCACCGCCACCAGCCCCGAGTCGGCCCGGTCAAGGCCCCCCAAAATATTAAGGAGGGTGCTTTTTCCGCTGCCGCTCTGTCCGGTAATCGCCACCGCCGCGCCTCGGGAGATTTCAAGGCTGATCCCTTTGAGAATGTGGAGGGTTTCCGCGCCGGACGTATAATTTTTGATAATGTTTTCGGAACGGATGAGAATTTCCCCGGTTTCGGAATTGTTATTCATCACGCAAAACCTCCGCGGGCCCTGTCCTGGCGGCCTTTCCCGACGCAAACCACGCGGCCAAAAGGGCGGACAAAAAGCCAAACATACATATTAAAAAAACCTCCCGGGGAATCACCCTGGAGGGAATTTCCTTGATATAAAAAACCGTTGGCGAAAAGATCGCAAATTCCCCCGCAGCCCCGCCGGCTCCCAAAAACATATTGGCGGCGGCGACAAAAAAATTTACCAGCCTTTCCAGCAGGGTGAAAAAAACGGGAATGTGGGACGCAATGAGGAGGCCGATGCACAGGCCCGCGGCGGATCCGGTAAAGCCGATGATAGCCCCGTCCCAGACAAAGACCAGCCGTACCGCCGCGGACGAAGCTCCTACCGCCCGCAAAAGGCCGATCTCCTCCCGGCGTTCCAGCACCGCCCGGCGCTGGGCCTGAAAAATATTCAGCCCCACCACGATGAAGATCAGTCCCACCAGGAGGAACATAAAAAGTTTTTCCGTCCGCAGGGCGCCGAAAAAGGCCCGGTTGTAATCCCGCCAACTGGTCAATTTCAGAGTCTCCGCCCCCGGCGCGCCGGCCAGAGCCTTTGACACCGATTCCATGGCGCGCCCGTCATGCCAGCGGTTTTTCAGCTTGATCCCCAGAACCAGACCGGCGCCGGAAATTTTTTCGGCCTCCGCAATATTGATAAAACCCCAGCTGAGATCGTATTCATAAAAGCCGGTTCGGAAAATTCCCGTTACCCGGAACCGGTCCGTCAGGGCGCCGGACGCTTCATCCGCCGGGCCGGGGGACGGGAGGCCGGAAAAAAGACCCGCAATCGAAAAAAGGGCGACCTCGTCCCCCAGCCGGACCGAAAGCCGCCGGGCCAGTTCGGCCCCCAGCAGGATCGAGTGATCACCACCCAGGTCAAAGGAGCCCGCTTCAAATTCAAGCTGGTTTCCCATGGCGGCGTCAATTTCCGGCGCGTCGGGGGGCAGGCCCCGGATCAGCGCCGCCTGCTGCGCCTCCCGACCCGACCGGAGGAGGCTCTGGAATTCCCGGAAGGGAACCGCCGCGCCGGTTTCCGGCAGGGCCTGCAGGCGGTTCCGCAGTTCCGCCATCTGTTCCGGGGGAAAGGATTCCACCCGCAGATGATAGGACGATATTTCCAGAATGCTTTCGATAAAGCCCATCTGAAAACCGTTCATCACCGCCAGGATCACGATCAGGGCCAGAACCCCGGTGGCGATCCCCAGTATCGCCAGCAGGGGAGGGGGGGAATTCCGGCGGCGGCGGCTGACATAACGGCCCGCCACAAAGCCAATCCATCTGAAATTAAAACGCTTCAACCCGCTCTCCTTTCGTTTGCGCCGGGGTTTCATGCCCCGTCCTTATGTCAGCGTCCCGGACGGATCCGCTCTTCGGAAATTTTTCTGCCGTCTTCCCAGATGGCCCTGAGGATAACTTCACCGTTCATAAACAGCTCTTCCACTTCCCGGTTCCCGTCGCCCCTGACCAGCCGTTCCAGAATGCCGTTGCGGTAATTCCGTTCAAGTATCCGGTCTCCCCGGCTGTTATACTGATATTCGGTGCGCCGTTCAACATCCCCGGCTTTCAGAAGGGCCGAGGAAAGGCGGTCGCCTGACCAGGTGTTGATCAGCTCCGCAATGACCGTTCCCGCATTGTCCTGCCGGGTTTCGGTAAGGATCCGGCCCCGGCTGTCGGTAGTATACAATACCATGTACCCCGCGCCAATCAAATATTCCTCCGGGAATCCGGTGGCGTAAAAAACGCCGGGGCTGATAAAATCCTTGTCCGCCGCGGCGTCCAGCACCATGTGGGGAAACCGCAGGTTCACCGGGGAACCGGCTTCCGCTCCTTCGTGGTAGGTTCGCTCCACCGCCCGCAGGGACGCGGCCCGGTTGTACCGGTACAAATCGGTATAGACCGGAATCATCTGTTCCCCCCCATCGGCCTGAATTTTTTGCCGCGTCTCGGCCCGGACAAGCCGGCCCTGGTGGTAAAAAAAATCGCTTTGGGCTTCCCCCCCCTCCTGAAAAATATGCTCCGCCACGATCTGGCCCTCCCCGTTGTACCTTTCGATGAATCCGGTCAGGGCCGGCCCCGCCGGAGCCGGGGTCTCGGGGCTTTCCGTTTTTTGCGCCGTTTCACCTGCCGCTTCATTTGCCGCTTCCGGCCCGGCGGCTCCGGCCCCCGGTTCCGCGGGACGCGGGGGAGGGGGGGGGTTCAGTATGTCCTGATCAAAGACCGCCGTCAGCCGGGTTGCGCCCGCGGCGTCCCGGAAAATCCACTGCCGCCGGGATTCTTCGCCGTTTTTATAGAGGACGCGGATTTCGGCCCGCCAGGGGGCCTCGTACCGGGAGGCCAGAATTTCTGGCAGCCCGCCGGGGGCGATATAATCCAGCCCCAGGGCGTACTCGTGCCGCAGGGCCGCCAGCCGGGAGGGGATTTCTTCCAGCGCCAGGCCCCCGGCGTTGGAGCGGAACCAGCGGGGCGGGGGGAGGGGTTCTTCCGGCGGGGGCTCCACAAAATCCGGGGCCGGGACGCCGGGCTCTTCCGTTGTCTGCGTTTCCGCGCCGGGGGCTTCCCCGGAAAGGCCCGGTTCCTGGGCCCCTGCCGGAAGTCCCGCCAGCAGGAGAACCGGCAGCCACAGGCGCAGCAGGCTCCTCGCAGTTTGTTGCGCTTTGCGCATAATATCTCCAAAAATCGCCGATAGCCATAGGCGCAGCAGGCACCTAGACAAGCCCGGCAAATTCCGCGGCATAGGCATGGGGGTCAAAGGCGCGAATATCCCCGTATTGTTCGCCCTCGCAGAGGTACCGCACAGGGAGCTTGAGTTCCGAGGCCAGGGAAAAAACCACGCCCCCCCTGGCGGTGGAATCGTATTTGGTGAGGATCGCCCCGTTTAACGAGACTGCTTCGTGGAATATTTCCGCTTGGGCCAGGGCGTTCCGTCCGGTGGTGGCGTCCAGCACCAGCCATTTCAGGCACGGGGCCGCGGCAGCCCGGTTTTCTACCACCCGGTCTATTTTTTTTAGTTCCTCCACCAGGCTGGTTTTGGTATGCATCCGGCCCGCCGTATCGGCGATGACCAGATCCCCCCCGCCGGCCTGGGCCGCTTCCAGCGCGTCGTAGACCACCGCCGCGGGATCCCCTCCCGGCTGGTGGGCGACAACCCGGATTCCCAGCCGCTGGCCGTGGATTTTCAACTGGTCTATGGCCGCGGCCCGGAAGGTGTCCGCCGCGGCAAGCAGGGGCTTTCGCCCGTATTCGTCCCGGTACTGTTTGGCGAGCTTGGCCGCGGTGGTGGTTTTCCCCACCCCGTTGACCCCCAGAAGCAAAATCACCGCCAGTCCCTTTGCCTCCAGTTCCGGTTCCGGTAAAAGCGGAACACGGAGGGTCTCCTCCAGCAGCCGGGCCAGAAGTTCCCGAACCTGCGCGCTTCCGGCGCTTTTTTCTTTTTTACACAGATCCCTGAGTTTTTCCGTCAAACCGTAGGCTTCGGCGGCGCCAAAATCGCCCTCCACCAGCAGGTCCGTCAACTCTTCAAAAAGCGCTTCCGAAACCGCCTGAAAACGGTTGAAAAAATTTTTTATCCGCCCGGCAAACCCTGGGGCCATGTTGTTCCTTCCTTGCGTAAATTTATTTCAGCGTTTAATGGGCGCGGCGTCCCGCCCGGAGATATACATATACCGGATCAACTGAAAAATATCATAGGCCGCCACAGCGCCCAGAACATAAAGGGAAACATTGCTGATGTTATACCAATCCACAGTCTGATTATAGAATTCGTCGTTCCACTTCCCCAGCAGAATATCGCCGGTTTTCAGGGCATCGTTATGGGTGGTAAAAAGCCCGTAGCTCATCCATGCCGCCGCCCCGGCGATCCATGTTGCTCCCCAGGCCCAGTAATACTGGCGGCGGGCCCGGTCAACCCGTTTCTGCCCCGCCGGGGGCGAAATGTTTGTTTTCAAAGAAAGGCTTATCCGTTCATCGCGGACATTGGGAGTCCGAAACACCATCCGCCCGGTTTCAAGTCCCGGTGTTTCCACATGGACATAATCAAACTGATTCACCGGCAGCCGCAGGGTCAGCGGCGCCTCTCCCACATACATGGCCCCCCGGTACACCAGCGCGCCGGTTTTGCCGGGAATGTCAATGTCAACCTGGGCCAGTTCCAGGGGGCGGAGGGACGCTTCAATTTCGGTTGTCTCGCCGGGGAGAAGTTCGGTCTCCACCGCCTGGGGCGCGTGGCCCTCCGCGGACAGCGAGACGGTAACGGTTCCCGGCGGATGTTCCCTGGGGGCGATTTCCCCCCGGCCCGCAAAGGTCCGGTTAATCAGCACCAGTGTGTCTTCGGGCTCCGCCCGGATTGCGATAAGCGCGGGACTGCTGCCCGTCAGGATCGCCACCAGCCGTCCGGCGATCTCGTCCACCGCGCTCTGGATATCGTCGGGAGAAAAGATGATGTCGTCTTCGTACACAAACGACTGGGTATACAGCGTATAAAGCCTGATAGTGATATACAGGCGGCTATGGAATTCGATGATTTCCCCCGACAGGAAGCCGTCGGCTTTCTGTCCCTGGCAGAAGCGGTATTCCCCGCCCGGGCCGGGGGGCGCCGGGAATGTTCCGGTGGTATTCCCTTCGGTAAATTGAAAAACCGGCTCCCGTGCCACCAGCGGCGCTTCGGCCTCGACCTTCGCCAAATCCTCTTTCAGCTTGACGATGGCCTCGTCGATGGTTTTAAGGCTCCGCCGGTAGCGCCACTCCGGTTCCCCCCGGTAAATCAGCAGATCCCGCTCCTCCTGCCTGGCGGCCAGGGCCCTGGCGGCGGCCATCCGCGCCTGGCTCCAGGCGTAGCCTTCGTAATAGGCGTATTCCCGGGAAACCCGGATTCGGCGATCCACCGCGTTCACCGCGTCCAAAAGGCTCCGGGTCATCACTTCGCCCACAATCCGCCGGTTCTCCGGCAGGGCGGACATATCAAAGGCGGTAACACAGAGCCGCCATTCACTGTTATGCACGATTTTTTCCGGGGTTTCGGTTCCGCCCCGGCCAAAAACCGCGGCGGGGAGGAAACAGAGGGCGAGGATCAGCCCCAGCCGGTTTTTGGGGAATTGAGGCGCGAAGCGCAACAGGCTCCTAGTGTTGGGAATTATTCCACGCAAACCGCAGATACTCCTCGATAAAGGGATCGATGTCCCCGTCCATCACCGCCTGAATGTTGCCCATTTCGGTTTTGGTCCGGTAATCCTTGACCATGGTATAGGGCTGAAAAACATAGGACCGGATCTGATTTCCCCAGGAAATATCTTTTTTTTCCTGGGCGAATTTTTCATTTTCCTTTTCCTTCTCCTGCCGGTAGTATTCATAGAGCCGGGCCTTGAGCATACTCATGGCGATGGCCCGGTTTTTGATCTGGCTCCGCTCGTTCTGGCAGGCCACCACGATTCCCGTGGGCAGGTGGGTAAAACGCACGGCGCTGTCGGTTTTGTTCACGTGCTGGCCCCCCGCGCCGCCGGAACGGTAGGTGTCCACCCGGAGGTCTTCGGGCCGGATATCCACCTCGACAGAATCGTCGATCTCCGGGAAGATATAGACAGACGCGAAGGAAGTGTGCCGCCGGGCGTTGGCGTCAAAGGGGGAGATCCGCACCAGCCGGTGAACCCCGGACTCGCCTTTCAGGTAGCCGTAGGCAAAGTCCCCCCCGATTTTCGCGGTGGCCGATTTTATGCCCCCTTCGGCCTCCAGCCTGTCCGCTTCTTCTACGGAGAAGCCTTTCCGCTCCGCCCAGCGGAGGTACATCCGGTAGAGCATCCCCGCCCAGTCGCAGGCTTCGGTTCCCCCGGCCCCGGAGTGAACGGTAAGAAAGCAGCCGTTTTTGTCCACCTCCCCACCCATAAGTTCCAGAATATTTTGTTTTTCATACCGGGCGCTTAAGGCTTTCAGAAGGCTTTCAATTTCCGCGCTTTCCGCCTCCTCCCTGGCTTCCAGAGCCAGTTCGTGATGGGCTTCCAGATCGTCAACTCCGGCCCGCAGGCTCTTCCAGGGTTCGTAACGGCTTTTCAGTGCCTTGAGTTCGGTCATGGCTTTTTCCGCCGCCGCAGCGTCATTCCAAAAGCCCGCCTCCCCGGTTTTTGCCTCGATTCCGGCTATCCGCTGCTCAAAGGAGGCGTCTTCAAAGACGCCTCCAGGTGTCGTAGATGCGGCTTTTTAATTCCGCTATGGGGTTTCCCAGTTCTGATAACAACATGATCGCTCCTCGTCGTGTATATGGCCCCGCGCCGGTTCAGGGGCGGCTTTCCGGACTGCGGGGCCCCCGCCTGCCGGGTGCGGGTCGGGCCGGCCGGATCGCGGGTTTTTGACCCTGTCCCGCCCTGGCTGCGCTTTTCCCCCTGCCCGCGGGCCGGGACGGGCGGGCCGGAATCTGCGGGGGCGGGGCGGCGGGGATTTCAAAGCCCACTCCCCGGGCCACCATGCGCCGCCATTTTTTTTCCCGCAGGCTCGTCAGGGCCAGGGTTCCGTCCACGGGAAACTGGAAAATTCTGATCCGGTCGAACGCGTCGGTGGCCCGGTCCAGATCTTTTTTCAGGCGGATCAGGGTATCGGGAGACACAAAGGCGGACTCCCAAAGCCCCCGTTGTATCTTTTCAAACCCGTATTGTCCCAGGAGATCCGCCAGTTCTCTGGCCCGTCCTTCCGAACCGGGGTCCAGGGCGATTGATACAAACATGCCTCCAGAATAGGGGAAAACAGGAAATTTGTAAACTGCCTCAAAGCCCAATTTCAGCGACATCCTGTCGCGGACACCCATACCGCCGGGTCTCCGCCGCCTCCGCCTCGCCATGCGAAAAGATGATATGGACGAATACCGTTCCTGCCGATTATTATACTAATGATGATTCCCCAGAAATTTCCCGGCCTTCGGTTTTCCCTCTTTTTTCTCCCGGCGATCCTGGCGGGGCTTTTCGGGGCCGCCCCCGCTTTTTCCCAGACGGAGCCGGAAGAACCGGTGTTCGCCCCCTTTGTGTCCCGGCTTTCGGTGGAAGTAAAAAACAACCTGGTCCGTCTTAGCTGGATCGATTCCCCGGACGCCAGGGGGCCGGTGTATATTTTCCGGTCCGCGCAGCCCTTTGAAACAGGCCGGATTCCCGGAAACATCAGGCCGGTGGAGACGCCCTATGGAGCCCAATCCTTCATTGACGAAACCGAAGGAGCCGGAACGATCCACTATTTTGCCGCCGCCAGTGACGGGCTGGGCCGGCGCTACGATGTGGTGATCCCCTATAACAACACCGTTTCGGTGAATATGACCGGTTCCGATACGGAAAATATTTTTTTAACCGAAGAACAAAATGTCCGCCCCGCGGCATCGGGCGTCTTCGGCCTTGAAGTCCGGGTGGAGGAGGAGGGGGTGAACATTTCCTACCGGACGGCGGAGGAGGGGAAAAATACGGTTCTGTACCGGAGCGTCCAGCCCCTGCGGAATACGGCGGATCTGCTCCGGGCGGTGATTGTCCAGTCGGGGCCTCCCGCTCCCTTTGTCGATTACCCGGTGCCGGGAATTCCTTATTATTACGCGGTTATTTTTGAGGATGAACTGGTTCGGGGGAATGTGGGGATCTATCCGGGACAGAACGCCACCACCCAGGCGGTGGAAATTCCCCCCGGCGCTGGACGAATCGGCTTGTCCGGTCCGGAAACGCCCATCCGCTCCATGCCCCTGCCCCTCCTATCGGTATACAACGCCGTGCCGGGGAGCGACCGGTATTCGGAAATTCCCCGCCGTACACCGCTGGGGCCCGAAGCGGCCAAGGCGCTGGGGAACATTCCCCAGGGGTCCCCCAATCCTCCGCCGCAAAAAAAGCCCCGGGCCTTTAGCCGGGACCTTGAAGCCCCTGCGGGCGGGGAAGAATCCCCGCTCAGGATCATCGTTCAGGGGGTCTTTAGCCAGCGGGATTGGCAGAGCGCCCGGACGGAACTGCTCCGCTACCTTTCCCTGCCCCGCTCGGCCCTGTCCGAGGCCAGGGCCCGGTTTTATCTGGGCCAGACCTATTATTTTTCCGGCAACAACCGGGAGGCCCTGATCGAATTTCTGCTGGTTCAGTCCCACTATCCGGAAGAGGCAAAGGAGTGGATCAACGCGGCGCTGGCTGCCATGATCCACGGGAAAAGAACGGGTCAGGATGGGCTATACTGAAACCATGGGGAAGAAACGGAAAAGCGCCACCAAAATTTTTGGAATTCTTACGGCGGGCGGGGACTGTCCGGGGCTGAACGCGGCGATCCGGGGAGTCTGCCGGGCGGCCTATGACCGGTATGGCATGACCATTGTGGGCATCGCCAACGGATACCGGGGGCTTATTGAGGAAAACGTCAGGGTTCTCCGCCCGGTGGATTTTTCAGGGATCCTTACCCGGGGCGGAACGATCCTGGGGGCCAGCCGGGAAAAGCCCTTTAAGCCCTCCACCGGAGACGGCGGGGATATTTTTGAGAAGGTTGAGGCGATCCGGGAAAATTACCGGAAGCTCAACCTGGATTGCCTTGTGGTGCTGGGAGGGAACGGCACGAACACTACCGGCTACCACCTTGCCCAGGAGGGTCTGAACGTGGTGGGTCTTCCCAAGACCATTGACAACGACATAGTGGGAACCGACCGGACTTTTGGATTTCATTCCGCCCTGTCCATTGGCACCGAGGCGATTGACCGGCTTCATTCCACCGCCCAGAGTCACAGCCGGGTAATCGTGATAGAGCTGATGGGCCACAAGGCGGGCTGGCTTGCCCTGTATGCGGGAGTTGCCGGGGGTGGCGACGTGATTCTTATTCCTGAAATACCCTACGACATTAAGGCAATCGGACGGCATCTTTTGGAGCGGAGCCGGTCGGGGAAGACCTTTTCCATTGTGGTGGCCGCCGAGGGGGCGCTTTCGGTGGAAGAAGCGGCGATGGACAAAAAGGACCGGAAAAAGCGCCGGGCGGAATCCCCGTCCATTGCGTACCGGCTGGCCCGGCAGATCGAGGCGGAAACGGGGATGGAGACCCGGTCCACCGTACTGGGCTATATGCAGCGGGGGGGCGTTCCCAGCGCGTCAGACCGGGTTCTGGCCACGAGCCTGGGAACCGCCGCCGCGGATCTTCTGGCCCGCGGGGAATACGGCAGGATGGTGGCGCTTACCGGCAGCGAGATTGGCTCGGTAGATCTCAGCGTCCCCGCGGACAAAGTAAAAACCGTCCCCCCGGATCATTACATGATCGACACCGCAATTTCCGTGGGAACCTGCATGGGCGCCGGTTAAAACGACCGGCCCGCTCTTTTGCGCCCGTCCGTACGTATTGAAGAAAACCCCCTTTGTGGCGTATAATGAAACCAACGGGGTTTGCCATGTCAGAACAAAGTCAATTGGTTACTTTTCAGCTCGGCGAAGAGCTTTACGGGATAAATATTATGGATGTCAAGGAAATTGTCCGGGTTCAGGATATCCGGGCGATTCCCAACGCGCCGGTTTATGTGGAAGGGATCTTCAATCTGCGGAGCGAAATTATACCGATCATCAATTTGCACAAGCGGTTTCACCTGAAAAAAGTGCTGACCTCCGAAGAGGACGAACTTTTGTCCGGGTTTATTATTATTGACCTTGACGGCATGAAGCTGGGGGTGATTATCGACCGGATCTCCCGGGTGGTTACCATCGAAAATGATGATATTCAGCCGCCGCCCCAAATGTTAAGCGGTATCGGGGCGGAATATATCCAGGGTGTGGTGCGCCAGGATCAGGGTTACCTGATCATTTTGGATATTCGGGATCTCTTTAACCCCAAGGAACTCCAGAAAATCGCCGACCTCAGGCGGTAGATCGCATTTTGACGCTTGTTTACCGGGAATCTCCCAAATATGGAAACCCAACCGGGGTTTCCGGAGGTTCCCATATTTCAGTTAAAAGGTTTAGGTGCAGTATGAAAATTGAAGTCTATTCTCCGACCATCAGGCGGAAGGAGATGGATGCGGTTCTGACGGCGATGGTGGAGGATAAGATCGGCCCCGGCGAGCGGGCCCGGCTCCTGGTGGCGACCGCGAAGGAGCAGTTCCGCTTCGATTATTGCCTGAGCCTCAGGAGCCCCGCTATTGCCCTTTCCCTGGCCCTGCGGGCGCTGAACCTTGAAGACGGACAGGGGGTGCTTATCTCCGCCCTGTCCCCCCGGTACTACCGGCAGGTTATCGAAGACCTCCGGCTTGTCCCCGTCTACGGCGATGTGGGAGCTTCCCTGCCCTGCATGAGCCGGGAAACCGCCGAAAAAGCGCTGGGGGTTCAAAACGGCGGGCCGGCCCCCCGGTGCATAGTAGTTCACCATACCCTGGGCTTTATGCCGGACATGGCGGCCCTGGCGGAGCTGGGGCTCCCGGTTATTGAAGATCTTTCCCAAAGCTGCGGTTCCATTCCGGCGGAGGGTTTTGAGCCGGTTCACGGAACCTTTACCATTCTGGGGCTGGAAGAACGGGATATGCTCACTTCCGGGGGTGGCGCTCTTTTGTACGCCATGAACCGCCGGGACGCTTCGGTTCTGCGGAATTTTGGGGACCTGCCCCCGGAATTTTGCCTGCCCGATATGAATGCGGCCCTGGCGGCGGTGCAGTTCCGGGAGGCGGCGAAAAACCGGGAAAAACGGCAGGAAATCGCCGGGGCCTACACCCAGGCCAGCCTCCAAACCCGGCACAAGCGGTTTATCCCCCGGGAAGATTACGAATACAACAACTACGCCTTTCCCCTGATTCTGGAAACCGGACTCAAGGACGTAACGGCCTATGCCAAAAAGAAGGAAATAACCGTGGAAAGCGCCTTTGCGGATACGCTCGCGGGACAGGTGGATCCCGGCCTGTGCCCCGAAAGCTACTCCCTGTCCCTGCGGACGGTGCTTTTTCCCCTCTATCCCCGGCTTCGATCCCATGAGATCGAGCGGGTGTCAAAACTGATCCTGACTCTTCCGTAGGCGGGGTGGCGGCATGGACGGCGGTTCCCGGAAGATCCGGCGGGTCTTGTTATTCATCAATCCCCGGAAAAATGACGCGGGGAATCTGGCGGAACAGATCCGCAAAACTCTGGAGGGCCGGGGCATCGAGGTCCGATCCTGTTCTCCGGAGGACGCCGGGGGTAGTGCAGTTTCCTTTCCGCCCGAAGACCGCTATGATCTGGCCTTTAGCCTGGGAGGGGACGGGACGGTGCTGGGCGCCGCCCGGGCCATGGCCCCGCTGGGGGTTCCCATTATCCCGGTGAATCTGGGTACTCTGGGCTTTATCGCCGAAGTGCCCCCCGGCGACTGGTCGGCGGTGCTGGATCAGGTGATTGCCGGTACGGCGGGCGTTTCCCGGCGCCTTATGCTGGAAGCGGTGGTGGAGCGGGGAAACAAGACCATAAAGACCGCCTCCTGCCTGAACGAAACGGTTATTTCTTCCTCCGGGATCGCCAAACTTGTCCGGCTGCAGGTGCGTCTGGAAACCCTTTCTCCCGGGGGCTTTATCCGGCTGGGCCAGTACCGTTCCGACGGCCTGATTGCGGCTACCCCCACCGGATCCACCGCCTATTCCATGGCCGCCGGGGGGCCCATTCTGGACCCGGAACTGGAGGCCCTGATTATCAACCCCGTGTGCCCCTTTACCCTGTCCCACCGTTCGCTGGTTCTCCCCTCTACGGAGCCGGTGATCATCGAAATTGAAGCGGAACAGCGCAGCGGGGTGCTGCTTACCCTGGACGGCCAGGAGACCGAAACGCTGGAACCGGGAGACCGGATCCGGATCCGCCGGGCGCCCTGGCAGGCCTTACTGGTTTATTCGGAACGGAATGTTTTTTACCGGGCCCTGAGCGCCAAACTCAACTGGTCCGGGGTGTACCAAAATGAAGGCGGCGGAAGCCGGGACGGAGTTTCCCATGCTTGAGGAACTTTCCATCAGAAATTACGCCCTTATCGACAATATTTCCCTTTCATTTCAAAAAGGGTTTAACGTCCTTACCGGGGAAACCGGGGCGGGAAAATCGATCATCGTGGGCTCTCTGGGTTTCCTTTTGGGAGCCCGGGCGGACGCGGAGGTGATCCGGACCGGCGCCGAAGAAGCCCATGTTTCGGCAGTTCTGTCGCTTGACCCCCGCAACCGGGAAGGGCTGAACTGGCTTCAGAGCCGGGACATTGCCGTTGAAGACAATCAGATCATCGTGCGGCGGAGCCTTAAATCCTCGGGCCGCGGATCCGCGTATATCCAGAATGTACCGGTGGGCCGGGGGGAGCTGGAGGAATTTATGGCCCTCCTTTTTGACCTCCACGGCCAGCACAACCATGAATCCCTGCTTCGCAAGGAGAGCCACCGCCGCTATCTGGACCGCTTCGCCGGGCTGGAGGATGAGACCGCCGCGTTTAACCGGGTTTTCCTTGAACTGGCGGATAAAAAAAAGGCGCTGGAAATTTCCCTCAGTTCCGAGCGGGACCGGGAAAACCGGCTGGAGCTTCTCTCCTATGCGGTGGAGGAGATCGACAAGGCCGCGCCGAAACCGGGGGAAAGCCGGGAACTGGAGGGAGAGGCCCAGCGGTTGGGGGATTTTGAAAAGCTGGCGGCCCAGGTGAATACCGCCGCCGGGGCCCTCTTTGACGATGAAATTTCGGCCCTGAGCCTGGCCCGGCGGGTAAAATCCGCGGTGGACAACGCGGCGGGCATCGATGGTACGCTGGGGGAAATCCAGAAACGCCTTGAAGATCTGTATTACGAGGCCGAGGATATTTCCGAAGAATTCCGTTCCTACCGGGACCGGCTGGTCTATGATCCCCGGCGGCTTGAGGAGGTGGAGGAACGGCTGGCCCTGCTCTACAGGCTCAGGAAAAAATACGCCGCGGTTCCAGCCGCCGGAACCGGGAGCGCCGCGGGAAGCGGCGAAGAGGCCGTTCTGGCCTACCGGGCCCAGGCTGCTGCGGAGATCGAGGCCCTTTCCGGGGCCGGGGAAAACCGGGAAAAGCTCAAGGTGGAAATCGCCGTCCGGGAAAAGGACATTGCCGTCCGGGCCGGGGCCATCGGCCAGAAACGGAGAGCTGCCGCGGAACAACTGGGGGCCCGGATCACGGGAATTCTCACCCGGCTGGGGATGCCCAACGCCCGGTTTCAGGCGGCGGTACTGCCCAAGGGTCAGGGCGGGGGCCTTGTCTGCGGGCCCTGGGGGGCGGAGGACGTGGAATTCCTCATCTCCGCCAATACCGGGGAGCCCCTGAAAGACCTTTCCCGGATCGCCTCCGGGGGAGAGCTTTCCCGGATCATGCTGGCCATCAAAACCATCCTTGCCGAAGGGGGGCAACCGGGGGCGGCCTCGCAGGACAGCCTGGAAACCCTGATTTTTGACGAAATTGACACGGGAATCGGCGGGGAAGTGGCCCTGTCGGTGGGCGAGTACCTCACAAAAATCGGCGGCGTAAAACAGGTTCTCTGTGTTACCCACCTTGCCAGCATCGCCGTCCGCGCCGATAATCATCTTAGGGTGGAAAAGCGCATCGAAGGGGGCAGGACTTTTACCGGCGTGGCGGCCCTGGATCGCGCGGAAAAACGGCAGGAGATCGCCCGGATGCTGGCGGGGGATTCGGGGAAAGCGGCCCTTGCCCATGCGGACGATTTGCTTCTAAAATACGGGAAACGGAGCGGATAATGGCGAAGATTTCCAGCGAGGAACGTCATAAATACTTTGAACGGATAAAGCCCTACAAGGAAGCGGCTGACAAGATACTCAAGGGGGAACAGAGCGTCCTCATGGAAATCAAGAAAGACCACGGCGGCGCGGCCTTCAAACGGCTGACGCTGGTGGATGAAATGCTGAACCTCACCTCCAACTATATGGTACTGAACGGCATATCCCAGTCGGTTCTGAAAGTAAAAAACGAAGACGCCCTCAATGACGGGCGGAAATCCCTCTATAAAAGCGTTATCTATCTGGAAGAAATTGTCAGTAACTACGTGGACGCTCCTTTTTCGGATTATGAGGAAAAGCTGGCGGAAATTGAATCGGTGGATGCGGCCCGGCGCTACCTTCTGGTGCGGAAGCTGGGGCTTGCGATCCAGATGCTGGAAGAAGCCTACGGGGACAACACCAAGTGGAAATGGTCCTTTGTGGAACTGGAAGGCCGCTTTGCCGCGGCGGCAAAAAACATTATCGACCTGCGAAACGCGGTGGCCAATACGGATCCCCGGTCTCCCGAATATGAGCCCACGGTCTACCACCTGCGGCTGGTCAAAAAACTGCTCATGCAGGCCGCGGACCGGTACCGGGAAAAATATGAGCTTTCAACCAACCGGGTTGACGATTTCAAGCAGGGAATCAATTTTCTTGCCGCCCTGCGGCGCTTTCACATTGTTTTGGGAGACCGGGACGAAGCGGAAACGGTAAAAAAGAAATTTGATATTTGGTCGGCAAAGCTGGAATCGGATTTGAAAAAGCAGGAAGAGATGCGCAAAAGATCATAGTATGTCCGGCGATCAAGAAAGTAAAAAAGAAAAAACAAAACACCAGACCTCACTGGGCGCGTTCAAAAGCCTGCTCCCCTATCTTTCCCGTTACCGCTGGCGTTACTTTTGGGGCCTTCTCTGCCTTATCACGGTGGACGCGGCCCAGATCATCATCCCCCAGTTTATCCGCCGGGCCATAGACCTTATCAGCGGGGGGGATTTCCGGTGGAAGGAAATTCTTTTTATCTGCCTTGCCATGGTCGGCGCCATGGCCCTTATCGCGCTGGGCCGTTTTTTCTGGCGTTACTTTATCCACGGCTCCTCCCGGCGGATCGAAACGGAACTGCGGGAACGGCTCTTTGATCACCTGCTGGGCCTGTCCTGGGACTTTTACCAGAAAAACAAAATCGGCGATCTTATGGCCCGGTCCATCAACGACCTGAACGCGGTGCGGCTGTCTATCGGCATGGGGCTGGTGGCGCTGGTGGATTTTGTGGTCATGGCCTCGGCGATTCTGACGGTCATGTTTGTCCAGGATCCCCGGTCGGCCCTGCTGGCAGTGATCCCCCTGCCGCTTGTTACCGTCCTTATCCTTGTTTTCGGCAGCGCGGTGGGCAGACGGTTTCGCCGGGCCCAGGAAGCCTATTCGCGGATGAGCGATACGGTGCAGGAAACCTTTGCGGGAATCCGGGTGATAAAATCCTTTGTAAAGGAAGACTGGTTCTTCAAAAAATTCGCCGATACCAATGACGATTACCGGAACGTCAATATGGAACTGACCCGGCTCTTCGGCATCTTTTTCCCCTTTGTTTCGTTCCTTTCCGGGCTGACGATCCTTATTATGATGTTTATCGGGGGCGTCCGGGTGGTGGAAGGCTATATGAGCCCCGGAAGCCTCGTGGCCCTGTTCCGGTATCTCCAGATGCTGATATGGCCCCTTATGGGCGCGGGCTTTATGGTGAACATGATTCAACGGGGGGCCGTTTCCTTAAGCCGGGTCAACGAGGTGCTGGAAGCAAAGCCTTCGATTGTTTCCCCCGGAGACGGGGGGACGGCGCCGGCGGCGGAAAAAGTCGCGGCCCTGCCGGCGGTGGAAATCCGGGGCCTTGATTTTTCCTATACCGGCGAGGCGGCGGCCCTCTCGGACATAAACCTGCGAATCCGCCGGGGGGAATGGCTGGGGATCATGGGCCGGACGGGTTCGGGAAAATCCACCCTTATCAAAACGCTGCCCCGGCTTGTTGATCCCCCGGCGGGAACCGTGCTGGTCTTCGGGCAGGATGTCAGGGACTGGGACCTTAAAACCCTCCGGGGCCTCTTTGCCGTGGCGCCCCAGGACAGCTACCTGTTTTCCGATTCAATAAAAAACAATATCTCCTACGGCCTTGAGGCCCCCGCCGAAGGGGCGGTGAAAAAAGCGGCGGAACTGTCGGCGCTGGAACGGGACCTGACGGCCTTTACCGGCGGCTGGGAAACTCTGATCGGCGAGCGGGGCCTGACCCTTTCGGGGGGCCAGAAACAGCGGGTCGCCATTTCCCGGGCCCTGATTCTGGAAAGCGAATTCCTTATCCTGGACGACTCCCTTTCCGCGGTGGACGCGGAAACGGAGCGGCGGATTCTGGGGGAACTTCTCCGGGAGCGGAAGGAGAAAACCACGATTATCATTTCCCACCGGGTCTCCACCCTCCGCCACGCCGCTTCCATTCTGGTGCTGGATCAGGGGCGGATCGCCGAATACGGCAGCCCGCGGGAACTTTTGGCCCGTCAGGGCTTTTACGCCCGAATGGCCGCGCTGCAGCAGCTTGACGAGCGGGAGGGGGCGGCCCCAAAAACGGCGGGGGAGGGCGGCGGTGGCTGATTATTTTGAGACCGACAATGTTACCCGCGAGTACGACCATCGTCTGGTCAGGCGGATTCTCTCGTACCTGAAGCCCTACCGGTTCCTCGTGGCCTCCACCTTGGCCGCCCTTTTTGTGTCAACCCTGGGGGAATTGTATATCCCCGTACTCCAGCAGCAGGTTATTGACGAGGCAATTCTGGCCCGGTATTTTGCCGTGAACCTTGACCGGTACGAGGATGCCCTGTCCGTCCGGGACAGCGCCGCCGGGGAACGGGCCGGTCTTGACCCGGATACCAAAGCCGCGGCGGAAACGCTGATTCAGGACAGCCGGGGCCGGCGGATCGGCGCGATGTTGTTTGTCCTCCGGCGCCGGGATCTGGCGGTTTCCGGCAGGGCCGAAGGGTCGCTGAAAAGTCTGGGCATCCTTGAAACCGACGGCTGGTATTCTTTTCCACTGGAGCCGGACAGCCCCGCGCTCAGGCTTATGGAGGAGCGGCCCGAATTGTTTCTCCGGGGAACGGACGCCGGGGCGATCCGTGAAGACGACCTGGATTCCCTTGCCGCCGCCGATAAACGGGCCCTCCGGGCCGCGGATATTGCGGCCATCAGGCGGGCGGTGCTGATCTTCCTGGCCGTCCTCTTTCTGGTTTTTGTCTTTACCTTTTCCCAAACCTGGACGGCGAATTTAACCAGCCAGCGGGTAATGAAGGATATCCGGCTGGCCCTCTTCAAAAAAACCGCCGCCCAGTCCACCGCCTTTTTGTCCCGCCACCCCGTGGGCCGGATTGTAACCCGCCTGACCGGGGATGTGGAAACCATTGACGAATTTTTTACCTCCGTGCTGGTGGCCTTTTTAAAAGACCTTTCGATCATGGCGGGATCGCTCGTAACGCTTTTTTTTCTTTCCGGCAAAATGGCCCTGATTGTCCTTTTGACCTTGCCCCCGGTTCTGGTAGTTACCCTGATAAGCCGCGTAAAGGCCCGGGACGCGTTCCGGCGGCAGCGGACCGCCTCGTCAAAAGTTTATGCGTATCTGGCGGAACGCCTTGCGGGGGTGCAGGTGGTACAGCTTTTCCGGGGTGAAAAAAAGAGCCGCGGTGAATTCGGCAGCCGGAACCGGGAACTGCTTGACGCCAACCTGGGGGAGATGTATGTGTTCGCCACCTTCAGGCCCATTGCCGAATGGCTGGCCACCTTTACCGCCGCGGTAGTTATCGCGGTGGGGAGCAATATGGTTCTCTCTCTTTCCCTGTCACTGGGCTCCCTCATCGCCTTTATCAATCTGGTGCAGATGTTTTACGCCCCCGTGACGGACATTGCCGAAAAATACACCCTCCTCCAGTCCGCCATGGCCGGGGGCGAGCGGGTCTTCAAACTGCTGGATACGGAGGAGCGAATCCCCGAT
The DNA here is from genome assembly GCA_031266075.1 of Treponema sp. Taxonomy (GTDB): domain Bacteria; phylum Spirochaetota; class Spirochaetia; order Treponematales; family Breznakiellaceae; genus JAISAN01. Next base: position 5,505 of record JAISBS010000089.1, on the reverse strand, counting down.
ACCGGGCATCATCACCATGAAGGGCAGTTCCGGGGGCATATCGAATTTGAGGATGTTCATTTTTCCTACAAGGCCGGGGAAGAGGTGCTGAAAGGGTTAAGCTTTACCGTGAAGCCCGGCGAGATGGCCGCCATTGTGGGCTATACCGGGGCGGGAAAAACCACGATCACCAACGTGCTGGCCCGGCTCTGGGATATTGATTCGGGGTGCATTAAAATTGACGGAATTCCCGTGAAGGACATTCCCCTGAATGAACTGCGCCGTTCGATCCTGCCGGTATTGCAGGATGTGTTTCTTTTTTCCGGCACCGTGGCGGAGAATATCAGCCTGGGCCTTGATCTGCCGGAAGAAAAAATAATTGAGGCCGCCAAAGCGGTTCACGCCCACGAATTTATTTCCCGGCTTCCCCAGGGCTACGAAACAAAACTTTCCGAAGGGGCGGCGAATATTTCTTCCGGCCAGCGGCAGCTTGTCAGCTTTGCCCGGGTCATCGCCCATAACCCCGCCATTGTCGTGCTGGACGAGGCCACCAGCTCTATCGACACCGAAACCGAGCGGCTTATCCAGTTGGGAATACAGCGGGTTCTGGCGGGCCGTACTTCCATCGTGATCGCCCACCGTCTTTCCACCATAAAAAACGCCAGCCGTATTCTGGTCCTCTCAGGCGGGCGCATGGCGGAAGAAGGCGCCCATCAGGAACTGATCGATAAGAACGGACTCTACGCCAGCCTGTACCGGTTACAGTTTTCTGAACAACTCCCGCTTAAATCACTAAAAAACAGGGCAGAGCCATGAATGAAACAAACAGCGCAGGTTCATCCGGGTATCATGAACGGGCCGCGGCGGTAACGCTCCTTGCCGTTATTCTGACCAATTTTACGGGGACTCTGGCAGCCAGCGCGATAAATCTGGCGGTTCCCGCGGTGTCAAAGGAATTTGCCGGCGGCGCCGAGACTACCGGATGGATCATCACCGGCTATATGCTGGGGAGCGTGGCGTTTTTGGTGCCCTTCGGCAGGATCGCCGACCGGACGGGACGGAAGCGGGTTTTTGCCAGCGGCGTGGCGGTCTTTACCCTGATGTCGCTTGTTTCCGCCTTTTCGGTTTCAACGGAAATGTTGATTGTTTTGCGCTTTTTGCAGGGCCTGGGAGCCGCCATGCTGTTCAGTACCAATCTGGCCATTCTGATAAGCGCATACCCGCCGCAGAAACGGGGGAGGGTTTTGGGAATAGCGGTTGCCGTTACCTATATCGGGCTTTCCGCGGGGCCTCCAATCGGCGGCGCGTTAAACAACTTTCTGGGCTGGCGTTCGATCTTTCTGGTAACCGCGTTTCTGGGGAGCATCCCCTTGTTTCTGATTTTGTTTAAACTGCCGGACGATTCACGGGCGGCGGAAACCGGGGCCTTTGATATGCCGGGGAGCCTTTTGTATATCGCCGCGGTTACCCTTGTTATGAGCGGCGTCTCCCTCTGGGCAGGCCGTTATTGGGCGCTTGCCCTGATACCGGCGGGTCTTCTGACCGGCCTGCTCTTTGTCCGGCATGAACTACGCCAGGACGATCCGGTTCTGGATATAAAGCTGCTGACGCGAAATAAAAATTATGCCTTTTCAAACCTGGCGGCCCTTTTGAATTATTCCTTTACCGCAGGCGTGGGCCTGTATCTGTCCATATATTTCCAGATGGTAAAGGGCTACAATTCCATGATCGCCGGTATAATTATGATGGGGCAGCCGGCGCTGCAGGCGATTATTTCGCCCTATATGGGAAAACTTTCCGATAAAGTTTCGCCGTTCAGACTGGCAACGTTTGGCATGACACTGTGCGCTGCCGGGCTTGCGGCCCTGTGTTTCGTGCGCGCGGACAGTCATGTGGCGTATATAATCGCCGCCATGGCGGTCATCGGCGCCGGGTTTGGCGTTTTCTCGTCCCCGAACACCAACGCCATCATGTCCTGTGTGGAACCCCGCTCGTACGCCGCGGCGACCTCCTTTTTGGCAACCATGCGAAACATGGGGCAAACGGCAAGTCTTGCCATCGTAACGTCGATCATGGCGGTCTATACCGGACATACGGTGCTGGCGGACGCGCCGGTATCCGCGCTGCTTTCTTCCATGCGGACGGGTTTTATTATCTTTACGGTTCTCTGCGTGATCGGCATATTCTTCTCCATGCAGCGGAGAACGGGGTAGGGGATGACGGAAAAAAGTTTCCCGGTTTTTTACCGCGGGGTTTTGCGTTGACAAGGAACCTCTGAAAACTGAAGTTTCCAGAGGTTTTCGTACCCCGGAACCATTGGAAGCCCAACCGGGGTTTCCAATGGTTCCCTAATTCGTGTCTGTCCACAAAGTCGGTTACTTTGCGGACAGACCTTGCATTTTCTCGCCTAAAGGCTGCGAAAATGCGAATTTCAAGGTAGTCTGTCCATAATGTGTCTACATTATGGACAGACACTAATTCAACAGGGCCGCCGTTTCCCGCTGGTTCCATCTCCGGGCGATGTCCGAGGCGCTTTCGGCGGCGATGTTTTTGATATTCTTGTTGGCCCCCAGTTCCAGCAGCAGGGCGATCAGTTCGGGGCTGCCCGATTTGGCCGCATAGTGGAGGATCGTGTTTCCCGACGGATCCTGGGCCCGGATTCCCCTGCCGGAGAACAGCGCCCGGACCCCTTCGGGGCCGCGGCTCAGGGCCAGATCCGCCGGGGTTTTGCCGTCTCCGGCCACGGAGAAGGGATCGGATCCCCCATCGGCCAGAATTTTCGCCAAATCCCAGGCGCTGTTATCCATGGCCAGCCGCAGGGGGGTGCGGCCTGCGGAATCCACCGAGGTCAGCCGTCCGCCCTGATCGATGATCGCCTGTAATACCGCCGGCTGGGCCTGTTCCTGAATGGCGATATGAAGGGCCGAATTGCCGAAATCATCGGAACTGTAGATCCGGTCTTTGGTCAGGAGGGTGGAAACCATCCGGGGGGACGTGTTCAGGGCAATCTGGAAGGGTGTCCGGTTCCGGGCGTTCCGGGCGTGGATGGAAGCCCCCCAGGAAAGCAGGGGATTCGCCAGATCGTTCCGCTCCGCGGTAACGGCCATGTGGAGAGGCGTGTCGCCCCGGATGTTCCGGGTCAGGGGATCGGCCCCCAGGTCCGCCAGCCGTTCCATGGAACCGAGATAGCCCGCCATCACCGCCTCCATAAAGGGGGTGTTGCCGTCGGCGTCCCGGACTTCGAGCCGCGCGCCCCGGCGGATCAGGAGAATTTCCAAATCCGCGATACCCAGCCGCACCGCATCGTGGAGGGGGGTATTGCCCGCCAGCGTATAACAGTTGACATCAATCCCCGCATCGATCAGGGTATTGGCCGCTTCTTTGGCGTTCCACCGGACTGCCGCATGGAGAACCGAATTTCCCAGCGTGTCCCGGGCAAAAATGTTGGCCCCCGAGTTCTGGAGAACCCGCACGGTGGAAGCGCCGTCGTATTTGACCGCCATAAAGAGCGGGGTCTCGCCGGTGGCGTTGGCCGCATCACTCTGGCCGCCCTGCCGGATGATGAACGGAATATGGGCGTCCATCTTCCACTGGGCCGCGTAATGGAGAACCGTGTTCCCCATGCCGTCTCTGGCTTCCAGCGTTGTGGAATTGATCATCCATGTGCGGATTCCTCCGGGCGAAACAAAGGCCAGATAGAGGGGGCTTTCCCCAAGGGAATTGGGGGCGAAAATATCCGCGCCCCGGGCGATCAGCAGCTCCCCGGTTTCCGCTTCGTTGAGCCGGGCGGCCAGATGCAGGGCCGTTTCGCCTTCCTTGTTACGGGCGTTTACCAGCGCCTTTTGATCGAGGATATGGCCCGCAATTCTCAGGTTCGCCCGGTTTTTTACCGCCGCATGGAGCATGGTGTTCCCGGCGCTGTCGCTTTGCTGAACCGATTCGGGGGTGATGAGAGTAGTAAGCAGGGGGCTGTTCTCCCGAAGGGCCCAGTCAAAGGGAGTAACGCCCCCGTTATCGGCGGCGAAAATATCGGAGCCGTAGGCCAAAAGGGGCCCGATGGCGTTTGTCCGGTTTTCCTGGATCGCCAGGTACAGGGCCGTTTTCCCGTCAATGTTCCTGACCGAGACATCCGCCCCGCCGCCCAAAAGGGTCTGGAGCAAATCGGGGCCCCGGTTCAGGGTAATGGCGATATGGAGGGGCGATTCCCCGTGGACGTCCCGGAGGTTCGGGTTGATCCCCCGCGCAAGGAGCAGGGCCGCCGCATCCCGGTGAACCGTCTGGGGAATGCCGATATGCAGGGCCGAATTCCCCTTGGCGTCCTGGGCGTTTATCTCCGCCCCGTGATCCAGAATCATCGACAAAACCCTCAGATTCCCCGACCGGGCGGCCTCATGGAGGGGCGCGGCCCCGGAGGCGTTTTTTATGTTGACATTGGCGTTCCGTTCAATAAGAAAGGAGATAAGCCCTTCGTGGCCTTCCCGGGCGGCGTAATGCAGGGGGGCCAGCCCGTCGCCGCTGCGGATATTGTAGTTGGAACTGCGGACCGCCGGGGCAAAGTAGGGGTAGACAGGATTGTCCGACCATGCTCCGGCGAGGATGAGTTTTTCCGCCGTGTCCATGTGGGTCCGGGAATCGGCCCGCGAAAGGGCCAGATCCAGGGCGGTGTTTCCGTCCCGGTCTTTGGCTTCAAGCCCCGGCCCCCGGGCGAGGATTGTTTCCGCCGCCGCGGCGTTTCCCGCAAGGCCCGCCAGATGGAGAATCGTCCGCCCGCGGCTATCGCCGGATTCCAGGGCCGAGGGGCCCAGGATGGCGGATAAAAATTCCCCGTTCAGGGAAAGAGCTGTCAGGGCCGGAGTGGACCCGTTTTTCATGGGGGCGTGGATGTCCGCACCTGCCGCGGTCAGTAGTTTCGCGGTTCCGGGATCTTTTAATTCTGCGCTTATCCCCAGGGGGCTCCGCCGTTCATGGTCCAGGGCGTTTACATTGGCCCCCAGGGCAATGTAAAAGGCGGCCAGGCCAGCATCCTTTTTTTCCGCTGCAATATGCAGGGGCGTTCTCCCCCGGGCATCAACAGCGTTGACGTTCACCTGGCCCAAAAAATAGGGCCGGGCCCTGGCGGATTCCCCCTGTTCAAGGAGAGCCCAAATTTCCCTTTCCGCGGAATTTCCCGTCTCGGGGTTGCTTTTGCACCCCGAAAAAACCAGGAAAAATACGCCCATGGCGCATAACAGCGCCGCTTTGTTCAGGATAGTACACTTCATACCCTGATTATCGACAGAAAAAAGAGGCGGATGTAGAGCCTGTTTTATGGGAACGCGCGGGTATAATGCCCCGCCAGACCTTTTATGTGCAGTGGCCTGGCCGGGTATAACCAATAGTGTATAAAATATCATACATCTCATAAAATTGATTCGTAGCGAAGGGTACATACCCAAGAGCCCGCTTGCGCGGGGGAGCTTTAGGGCGTTATAAAGGGTATGTACCCTGAGTCTAATACTTTATGAGAACAACATACCTCGTCCCTTT
>JAISBS010000064.1 GCA_031266075.1 Treponema sp. | reverse complement strand
CGGATTCCCAACCGGCGGTTATAGCCCGCGACTCCAGGCCTTTGGCTTGGACTGAACCGGTGGAATTCCGGCGCCGACGGTAAAGTCCGGATGGAAGAAAGTTGTGAATTAGTCCGCATCATTGACGTCCGTCGTCTTTTTTGCCGGTTAACTCCAATCCCTTCTAAAGCAAAACCCTCGAAAGAATGTTTTTGAGGAGGCCATATGGCACAAATCCATTTAGGATGGCGGAAGTACCGCCTTGTATTCGGAAGCCTGGTGTTTATTATCACGCTAGTTCTCATGAGCGCGTGCGGCGCCGCCGGCGGGAAGACGGAAGGGGGCATGGAAAAACATTTGCCCCTAACGGAGGAATTGTTCTCATCGTTCATCGAAGTGGTAACGCAGTACCCTGATGGCGCACTGGCGTTTCCCGAACAGTCAGGCTTGTTTCAGGGGCCGCGGCTTAGAACAGGCATCATTACGTTTCAGTTTGCTGAAAAAAACAGGATATATTTTTGCACCAACAGCGGGAAATCCTGGTACCAAAGCCTGAAAAAAAATCCGGCAGTGTCGTATTGCACCTACGCCGAGGATTTCGAGCCGGTTTTGTCATTCAACGGAAAGGTTGTGTTTGTTGAAGATATGGCGCTTAAAGCCCGCCTTATAGAAAGCAAGCCGCACCTGAAACGGATTTATGAAACACCCGAAAATCCCGTGTTCAAGGTTTTCTATATCAATGTTGAAAATATAGAAACTTATGGATCTGACGGCGCGGTAATCTACGAAGCTGGCCGGGATGAGCGTTTACCGGAATGACCGGTCTAATGCGGCGCGGGCGGTGAGAAGATGAAGTCCGGGGTACGAAAACCCCGGCAACTTCAGTTTTCAGAAGTTCCTGTGTTACAGTTGTTCAGAAACTGAATTTTCCGGGCAACTGTAATGGACTTGTTCAATATATGCGGGGAGGATTATATTCTTTCATGCCTATTTTTGAACAATACCAATTTTCTGAATCACAATAAACCAAAACATCAAATTCTGTATTTTCGTTATTGCCCCAATATCCTATGGTAATTTTATCATCAGATATATCAAAATAAGCGATGCTATATGCATTTATTTTTCCCCCCTGAACCATTATGTCAATACGGAAAAGACATGAAAAAAAATTCTTCATCAGGGCATTCGCGTTTTCCTTAGGTTTATTAAAATATACTTCAATATCATCATCAAATACTGACAAAATGCCAATAGTATCGTTTTCGCGCAATATCATTTTATCATAAGCATCAATGAGTAATTCCGGTGTATATCTTGAATGAATTATTTTTTCTGTTTTTTTACCAAAACGTTTATCAAAAAACCGCATTTTTATCCTCCAATTTGAGCATGATACATTAGAGTTGTTCAGAAACTGCAGTTTCTAAACAACAACCACTAAAAAATAGCAAAATGCGGAGCATTTTGCAAGGCTATTGACGGAAAGCGGGCACTGTGTCAAAATACCTGTATACCATGAACTACTCCAATCCGGCAAATCTTGCCGTTATCGCCTGCCCCGGAGGTGAGGTTTTTGCCGATGAGGTAATCCTCCACCTGAAAAAAGGGTATCATCACCGCCTTGAGCGGCTTGCTTCGAAACTGGCAAAACGGTACGGCATGGACGCCGCCGGGGTTGTCCACCGCATCAATTTTATCAACGAAGTTATGGCCCCCGCCCAATATCCCCAGGGCAATACGGAGGGCTTCAAGGTTCCCCGCTTCAAGGTTCCGGCCCGGTTCACCCTCTTTGCCAACGGGGAGATCAAAGCGGAAATTCTTGAATCGATCCGGGGAAAAGATATGTATATCATTCAGGATGTGGAAAACCGCTACCCGGTGAATTTTTCCGGGGGGGATGTGAAAAAAGCCCTTTCGGTGAACGACCACCTGATGACGGTTTTTGTTACCGTGGACGCCGCCATGCAGGCCGGGGCGGAACGGATAACCCTTGTACTGCCCAACTTTCCCTACGCCCGCCAGCACAAGGCCAAGGGCCGGGAAGGGCTCACTGCCAGCCGGGTGGGGAAGATTTTTGAGGGGCTGGGGGTAAACCACATTATCACCCTGGACATTCATTCACGGGACATTGTCAACGCGTTTAACCGGATACGGCTGGAAAATCTCCACGCCAGCTACCAGATCATCAGAACCCTGTCCCGGCTTGACGGGGTTTTGAACGATGATTTTGTGGTGGTCTCCCCGGATACGGGGGCGGTGGACCGGAACAAATTTTACGCCTCGGCCCTCAAGAAACCGCTGGCCCTGCTCTACAAGGAACGGGATTATTCCCGGGTCAGCAAGGACGCGCTGGAGAACAATATTTCGGAAATAAAGCTCCTGGGGAATGTCCGGGGCAAGACCGTTTTTATGGCCGACGATATGCTGGGTACCGGGGGCACTTTGCTCAAGGGAATGCGGGTCCTCAAGGAAAACGGCGCGGGCCGGGTGATCTGCGCCATCAGCCTGCCCCTTTTTTCCGGGGACGCGATCTCCTATTTTGATCAGGCGTATCAGGAAGGGCTTTTTTACCGGATCATCGGCACCAATGCGGTGTATCAGGAAGAAGTCCTCAGCCGGGGATGGTACATCAGCGTAAACATTACCGGACTTTTTGCCCAAATTATTACCCGGCTTCACCAGCGTCTTTCCCTGAGCAGCCTGCTGGACAACCGGGGGATCATTACCCGGTTGCTGGCGGACGAACGGCTGCTTGCGGACGAAGAACCGGAGGGCCCGCCCCAGGGGCTGCTCTTTTCCCCGGCGGACGGGCTTCCCGGGGTTCAGGATCAGAAGGCCCATCGTGAATCTTGAAGTTTTTGCGCTGCTGTTGAGCGGCATCTGCGCCCATTCTCAGGTGGCGCCGGGCCGGCCCCTGCGCTGGACTGTGATCGCCAACCCCCAGGCCGGGGGCTTTACCATCCGTTCCCGGTGGAAGAAGTGCCGGTGTATTCTTGAATCCTGCGCCGGTGAAGCGAAACGCCTTCCCCTCCGGGCGGACAGCGGCCCCTCCCTGACTGCCGGAGAACCCGGCGGGGAAGGCCCCCTGGAGGTCTGCGGCCTTGTCCCTACTATGGGGCCCGGTCATGCGGGCCGGATCACCGGGGCGCTGGTGGACGAAATCCGGGCCGGTCATGATTCCGGACAAAATGGAATTCCCTTTCATCTGATTATCGCCGCCGGAGGAGACGGAACCAGCCGTGAAATTTTAAGCGAACTTTTTTTCGCTCCCCCGGCGGTCAGATCAAACTGCGCCGTCCTCCGTCTGCCCATGGGAACGGGAAACGACGGCGCCGATGCGGCGGAACTGGACAAGGCCCTGGAGTTTCTCATCTCTCCCACCCGGATTGAATGGACCGGTGCGCTGCGGCTCAACACCGCTGCGGGGAAAGGGCCGTTCCTGGCTTTTAACATTCTTTCCATCGGGCTTGACGCCTTTGTTACCCACATGACCAACAAGATGAAAGGCCGGCTCCCCGGCGATTCATACAAACTCTGGGTGGACCTCGCCTCCCTGTTTTACGACCGGGTCTACCGGGTAGGCCCCATGGATCTGCGGATCTTTGACGGATCGGAACGGACGCCGGAATCGATCCGGGAAGAGCTGCTCCTCCTGGCGGTGGGGGAAAGCGGCCATCGAACCTACGGCTCCCAAAAAAAAATTCTCCCCGACGGGCGGAATGTCTGTCTGGTCAGGCAAATGTCCGTCTGTCGGAAAATAGCCCTGAAGGATCTGTTTACCACCGGGGCCCATGCGGAAAAACCGGAAGTCCGGCTCTTCAATGCGGTGCGGGTGGAGTTCCGGGGTGGAGCCCCCATCCTCGCCCAGATGGACGGCGAAACGGCGCTGCTCCGGCCCGAGGATTTTCCCGCGGCCATAGAACTGACCGAAAAGGTCATACCGGTTTTGAAGCTGCAGCCGCCGGGCTGAGTTCCGGCAGGGGCAGATGCAGGGGTGAAATTATATCGATAAAATTTGGTTGACAAGCCGCCCAACGTATTATAAATTGATGTTGTTCCAAATTTTCAGCCTTTGGAACAACGTCTCTGGATTTACGATTACACGACAAAAAACGGTAATGGCGGGCCTTTCCCAAAACCCGGTTGGTTTTGAAAAGGCTCTGGAAAAAGTGGTCAAAGGCCCGCTTTTTCCATTAAAGGAACCTCTAAAAACTTCAGTTTTTAGAGGTTTTCTTACCCTTTGGAGAAAACTGCATTTGCATAATTCTTTGTACAGTAAGGAATTAGCAATTTTCTCCAAGGAACCTTTGAAAACCCAACCGGGGTTTCCAGAGGTTCCCTTAAATCCAAAGCAGCTTTTCCAAAACTGAAGTTTTAGGAAAGCCGCTGGTGAATGGGGATTAAATGACCGGCAGTTTGTTTGAAATAGCAAAAAAAATTCGGGAAATCCTTGCCGAAAAATCGCTGACGGAGGGCCGGCAGTCGTCGATGTTGGCGGCCAAATATCTGGCGGCCTATCTTGAAGCGAACCCCATGAAACAGAATGAGATCCTCCGCAAGGAAACCCTGGAAGAGATGATGGCGGACATAAAAAGCTGCGGTTTTTTCCGGCCCGAAAAATACGATCTGCTGGAAAAAATTATTCCCAAAGTCGGCGGTTATAACAACGATCCCTTTTCCTACAACGACTGCCTGAATGACGAAGAAAAAGTAGCCCTCCACATTGATACGGAATACAAGGTTTCCCGGGAAATGGTTGAGTGCATGAACGAACGCGGGCTTTCCCAAAAGGATCCCCGGAATATCATCCCGGTAATTTATTATATGAATTATTTTGCCGTGGGCAGAAAATACAAGCTGCTTGAATTTAAAGCCCGCGGCATTGAAAAGGTGAAGATCGTCTGTCTTGGCGGCGATATGGACTGCAAAGCCGTTGAACACTTCAAAAAAACGTATCCCCTGGATTCGGTTCCGGCCCTTCCACTGCCGGAATGTGACGCCCCCTATTGCCGCTGCGAATATGTCGCCGGTGATGAATAGGGGCTGTTTCACCGAACCGGAGGTTCACGCTGTCCGGGCGCCGGGTTTTATGCGCGGGGCGCGGCAAAGGCCCTAATATTTTTCCTTAATTTCCACCCGGGCGATTTCTCCCGCGGCTTTCAGGGTTTTGGCCAGTTTGGAAATGTCGGTGGCGTCGGGGATGCTGACCAAAAACCGGATCCGGGAGCCTTTGCCCTTGCCGTCCGCCTGGTTCACGTCCATGGACTGGGAACGGACGTCGAAATTTTTGAGAATCTCCAGGGCCTTGCGGCTGTCGGGGCTTGACTGCCGGTAATGGAGTTCCAGAATTTTATTCCGGCCCGAAGGAAACAGCCGTTTTTCAACAATGTCCAGGGCAAAAAGGGTGATAAGACTGAGCGCCTCCACAACCGCGGCGGCGATGAACATCCCCGCTCCGATGGCAAGGCCCACGGCGGCGATAAGCCAGAGGGACGCGGCGGTGGTAAGGCCCCGGATATTGTTGCCCAGCCGGAGAATGGCACCCGCGCCCAGGAAGCCGATTCCCGACACTACCTGGGCGGCGATGCGTCCCGGGTCGCCGTTTTTCATGCCGGATGTGTTTTGTGGCAGCCAGATGGAAAGGAGCATCAATAGGGTGGCGCCCAGGGCGATGAGAATGTGGGTCCGCAGTCCCGCCACCTGGCGGCGGCTGGCCCGTTCAAAGCCGATGATGGCGCCAGCGAGAAAACCGAGACCCAGACGGATAAGTATGTCAATTTCACCCAAGGGGGCGTTTTCCACAAATCACCTGCTTCACCCGGAAAGCCGGGCCGTTAAATTGCGCGTTATTTCCGCAAAGCGGATTTCATCTTCCCGGACCAGTTTAATAAAAGGGTTGTCCTCCAGCCGGCCCAGAACCGCATCCATTTCCTCCCGGTTCCGGTAGGTAATGATCCTGAAAGGATTGTCAAAGTCCTTGGCCCTGGTGGCATAAACCTGCCCGCTTATCCAGCGCCGGGTTTCCAGGGCCCCTTCCAGTTCTTCCCGGAATGTGGCCCGGTCTCCGGCGGCTTCGCGCCGGATCAGTTTCAGCACCGCCCAGGCGTGCCGGGCTTTGTCCAGGGGATACCCGGCGAACCATGTTTCGTAGGCTTCGTGGATGGCCTCCCAGGAGCCGGTCTTTTTTTCCCGGATGTCCTGCCGCAGCGCGTCCAGACGAAAGGCGGGAACGATCTGGCCGCCGCAGTTTACCCAGTCCCGAACCCGTTCTTCCGGGCTGCCGTCTCCCAGCAGGCCGGGAAGCGCTTCAAAGGTGAGTTCCCGCCGGGAGTCAAGAAAAAGGGCCAGGGTTTTGACGGCGTAAAACCGCAGCATTTGACGGTAGGCGGCCAGGGCCTGCCGGGGTTTGAGAACAACCGTTTCCCGCCTGCCCTGTTCAAGGCCCCGGACGGGCAGTTCGGGAAGATCCGCTTCCGTTCCGTTTTTGGCCGCGCCCTCCGCCGCTATGCCCGCCCCGGCGAACCAGGTTTCCAAAAGACCCGCGGCGGCGATAATTTCTTCCGCCGTATCCGGGGCCAGATAATCGGTCTCGATATGCTGGAGTTTGATTTTCCGCCGGTCCCGGCCTGCGGATTTCCATGCGTTCCGTTCCAGGGCAAAGAGGTTGTATATCCAGAAATAGGCGGGCGTCAGTTCCAGCCGGTTTTTGCTGATATTGTTGCTCACCATGGAGAAGGGGAGGCTGATGTTCATTTCCGCCGGATAATCCCCCTTGACCAGCAGCACAAAACTGGCGAAGCGGCTTGAATGTTTTATCGTAACCGCCAGGCCGGGCCAGAAACCCCGTCCTGCCCGGATTTCCCCGTCGTTGGCCCGGCTGTTGTGGTTGGAACCGATGGAGGCTCCCGCGGCGATGTTGGACATACCCTGGACCAGTCCGGCGATAAGAAAAGAATTGTTGTGGTGCTGTTCGTGGATCGGGAAGATCAGGTTGTTGAGGATTTCACAGCAGGAGATGGTGGAGTTGTCCCCCAGAACCGAATGGATGAGCCGGGCGCCGTATTTTAAATTGCAGTTCCGGCCCATGGAGAAACGGACCGCCTTGACGCCGTAAAAAACATGGCAGCCGTAGCTCGCGATGCCGTTGACCATTTCCACCCCTTCACCGATTTGGCTGGGCTCGTCCTCCGACGAGAGGATGGTGAGGTTTTTGAGCTTGTTGGCCCCTTTGATATAGGCGCAGCTTCCCACGGCGGTGTCCTTGATCACCCGGCAGCTTTTTATCACCGACCGGGAGCCGATGGTTCCGTAGCTCCCCCGTTTTCCGCCATAGGCAGCCTGGGTTATTTCCGCAAGGCGTTCCATGAGGATCCGGTCGTCCCGGTAGCAAGCCCAGAGGAACGCATCCGCGGGAATCATGTCCCGGAAGGGCAGGATGGACCGGCCCCCGGCTTCGTTGATTACATCGATCCAGATTCGTATGTCCTCCGGCTCTCCGTCCATGAGAACCCCGTTGCCGAATTTGGCATGGTTGGTGGTCTGCATTTCATCAATCCGGGAAAGGACGCAGGAATCTCCAATGATATAATGGGAAATATAGGCGCAGTCCTGGATGGCGCAGCCGCCGCCAATATCGCAGGAGATGATCGTGCTGTTTCGGATCCCCGCGGGGATGCAAAAATCGTGGTGCTTCAGCAGGGCGCTATGCAGGGCCCCCAGACGAATCAGGCCGTAAAAATTTGAATGATGAATCAGGGCGGGGTCAAAGGGATCGGTAACGAAAAAATCGTCCCAGCGGGAACAGGAATTTCCGTTTTTGAGAAGCGTTTTTATTTCCCGGCGGCTGAGTTTCCGCCACCGGCGGCTTCCTTCTTCCGCCGGGCCGAAAAGCCGGGCCCGCTGTTCGTTTCTCCGCCAGTATTCGTCCCTCCCTGGCGGCAGATATTCGGGGGGGATAAAATCGTAGCCATACCGGTCATGGGGCGCATGAATTTTTTTCATCGTGTAATACCTTTCCCGGATTCAGCCGGATTTCAGCACTTCGAGGAATTGCCGGAAAGCGGACCCGTTTTTTTTCAGCTCCCGGGAGCCGCGGGTGATTTTACAGAGGGAAAGCCCCAGATCCTTTGCGATTTTCCGCTGGGGGATTTTCCGGTCCAGGGCCTTGATCAGCGCCCAGCGGGCGGCAATATCCGCGGTTTCCGCCGGGGTCAGGAGGCAGCGCAGAAACGATTCGATCAATTTGCCGTCCTGGACCCGGGCGATAGTTCCGGCCATCTCAGCCAGGTTTTCCGATACCCTGGGGTCGTCTATGGTCATGGCCCCAGTATATACCCTTTCGGCCCTTTTTTATAGGGCCCCGGTGGTTTGTTTTTTTTCCTGGGGCATCCCGGGCCCGCCTGCAGCACGGGAGCCCGCTTCCCGGATACTCCCAGGCATCCTTGCCACCCGGATTCCGGCGGCCCGGAAAAGCGGAAAAACGGAAGAACCGCGAAAAAACGAAGCTCCGGGGCAAGTCTGTCATAAAAAAATACCACGATTTTAAATATTCTCGTTGATGAAAAATGGAAAATTGATAACAGTTAGGGTGATAACAAAAAGTATGACGAAAAAAATTTAAAAATAATTTAAAAAAACGATCCTGATTCCTTGGGATTGCCCTTCGGATACCACCGGGGGCAATCCGTCTTTTCAGCGCCCGGACGCCCGGCGTTTGTTGCGCTTCGCGTAAAAATCCACCGGCACAGCAGGTTCCCGGAGTTTCCGGGAGCGGATCAGCATCACGTCCCCGAAACCAAAACGTTTGGCCAGGCGGTCGGCCAGGGCCTTTACCGGCGGCGGCGCGGCGCCCGCGGCAAGGCCGCCCCAGGTAACGATCCGTTCCGGGAGAAAGCCCTGTTCCCGGAGCAGCCGGGAGAGGGTTTTTACGGAAAACAGGTAGAGGTGATCGAAGATCGCCGAGCGCCAGCGGCCCCGGAAAAGCCGGGCCTGGAAGCCCGCAATGTTCGGGGTGGTAACAAAAAAACGCCCCCCCGGCGCGCAGATCCGGCGGACTTCCCGGACAAGGGCCGCGGGATCGGTAAGGTGTTCAATCAGGTGAGAGGCCAGAACCACATCAAAATGCTCCGGGGGGAAAGCGTTTGCTTCCAGGGGAAGGCTTCTCACGTCCAGGCCCCGTTCCCGGCGGGCGTATTCCGAAGCGGGGGAAATTTCCACCCCCGTTACTTCCCAGCCCCGGCCCCGCAGCGCGTCCAGCAGGGCTCCCGCCGCGCAGCCGATGTCCAGAACTCGTGGCGTCCCCCGCCGCCGGGGAATTTCTTTCAGTTCGTGAAAGCCCCCGTCCTCCAGGGCCAGTTCCTGGAGCCGGAGAAAAGCCGCTTCGTTGGCCAGCTCATAACGCAGGTATTCATCCCCGTGGCTTTCCTGATACCGGCTGGCGACGGCCCGATCCAGCGGCTGCGGGTTCATCTGCACCAGCCCGCAGCGGACACAGCGGACATAAAAAAATCCCTCGCAGGAAAGGCGGGGCCTGAACGATTCCCCCCCGCAGAGGGCGCAGGGAACCCGTCGCCGCTCCTCCGGGCCAACCGGCGTAGACCAGGTTTTAATCACAATGCGTCCTTTTTGCGGTCATACCCGCTGTTGGTGGAGAGGATTATTCAATAAGCAGGCGGTACACGGCGCTTCGGGAATTCCCCGTCACATCCTGGGCGACAATTTCAAGCGTCGCCTGCCCGCGGGTAAAGGCAAGCTCCCCAATCTCGAATCCGGGAAAGGGGGCGTAAACCTGTTTTGCCGGAACCAGTCCGTTTCGGTATGCCATCAGCCTGCCGTCCCGGGAGGAGAGGGTTTCAAAGGAGAGGGCGCCGATTTCCGAACCGTTTACCGAGCAGACGATCCGGTGGGGCGCCAGGGGCGGATCCCCCGGCGATGTCATGGCATCCGACACCGCGGCCAGCACCGTATAGCGGCCCTGCCGCAGGGTTCGCACCTGGGCGGGATTGATCTGCTGCCCCTCGGAATTCCTGAGCAGCACAAACTGGAACAGGGGCTGCCGGGAGTCGGGAAAGGGGGTGATGATCATGGAGGGGTTTATCCAGCGGCGTTCCCGGCGGTCAAAAAGGCTGAAATAAACTCCCCCTCGGGAAGCCCAGCCGGAAATCCCCATGCGGGCCAGGGGCTCGTTCCGGTCCACCTGTTTGGCGGCCCTGGTTTCCCCGGCGTCCAAAAAGCGGCTGTAAATGCTGATAAGCCCGTCCCCGTGATCCAGAGCCAGCCAGGAACCCAGGGGAGAAGGGAGCCGGGAAGCCATGCTGCCCCCGCCGCGGGAAAAGAGCAGCTCCCCCTTTTCGGCGGCCAGGATGGGCCCTTCCCCCACAAAGGAGCTTCCCAGCGCCGGCCTGCCCTGGTCGTTCCAGCCGAAGTTCCGAATCAGCCGCGCATCCCGGACGGGCCAGTCCATGGCGGTTCCCAGAACCGCCGTCAGGAACAGAAAGAACAGGCCGGTAAAAAAGGGACGCCGCTTTTTCATTACCGTTTCTCCAGTTCAAAAGAGGCCAGGGTCTTGTCCCCGCCGGTAAAAAGCAGGGAACCGGCGCGGCCCAAAAAGACAGTTTCACTTTTGAAAGGCGCTTCCATGACGGTTTGATCCGGAAGCCTGAGGGCCGCCAGTTTTTTCTGTCCCTCGGCGGGGGAGCTGATGATGAACAACAGCCCCGCTCCGCCGGAACCATCAATGGCGCTCAGGGGCCCGTCCAGGGAGATCCGGGAACTTTTCCGGGCGCTGATTTTATAGACCCCCAGGCCCCCCTCCCGCTCAAAAACGATCCAGCTGTCATGATCAATAAACGAAATAAAAACTTCCCGCCGGAAACCCTCTTCCAGAAATTGGTGGTACACCACCTTGTATTCGCCGCCCGATGAACCACCGAACCGTTCCAGAAGCAGAAACCGCTGGTCGTCAATGCCGGAAATGATTCCCAGCCGGGAACCGTCCCGGGAAATGGCGCAGCCCAGGATCACCGAAAGCCGGGAGCCGCCGGGTTCAAAGGAAAAAAGCTGCCGGCCATGGTCGTCAAGAACTTCAACCACCCCGTCCAGCGAGCCGGTCAGGATTACGCCCGCGGCGGCGGCGGCGCAGGTCAGGGGGGCGGCAAAGTCATAGGTCCAGCGGATCGTTCCGTCCCCGTCCAGGGCGGAAAGGGAATTCCCCTCGCTGCCGATCAAAAAAATCCGCCCGTTGAGAAACAGGGGGTAGCCCCGGCCGTTTTTGACGGAGATGGTTTCGCCGTTCAGGGAATTGTGAATTTCAAGCAGTTCAGGTTCCGCGCCGTATTCGCACCAGTAGTCTTCCGAAAGGGACGTGTGCCCGGCCTTGACCCGGTTCATGGCAAAGCGGCCCTGAAAATCCACATAGCCAAACCGGTCCCCCAGGGTGAAGGGAATCAGCGGGCCTTCCGGCGCTGCGGCGGGCTGTTCGTCCTCCGGCGCCGCGGCGGGGTTGTTTTCCCCGATAAAGACCGGATAGTTGGAGTCCAGGGAATTCAGCCACCGGGGTTTGAGAACCATCTCCGGGGGAATTGGCCGGGGGGCGGCAAAAAAGTATCCGGTAAAAAGCAGGAGACCGGCGATGATCCAGTATTTTTTCTTTTCTTTTGCCACTATGTTACTATTATATGCAGGAGGACTTTGTATGCCTAGTAATGAACAAATGGACGCCCTTTTTGCGGAAGCCCGCAAAGCGGCGGATTTTGCCTATGCGCCCTATTCCAAATTCCGGGTCGGGGCGGCCCTGCTGGCGGAGGATGGCAGCGTTTTTTCCGGCTGCAATGTGGAAAACCGTTCTTTCGGCCTGACCATCTGCGCCGAGCGGAACGCCATCTGGCAGGGAGTCGCCCGGGGGAAGCGGTTCTTCACCGCCCTGGCCATTTCGACCCCCGATTCGGATGAACCGGTGGGGCCCTGCGGCGCCTGCCGGCAGGTGTTAAGCGAATTTATGGATCCCTCGGCGGCGATCCGTTTCGGCGGCAGCGGGGCGGCCAGGGTGGATACCACTATGGGAGAACTGCTTCCCCATGATTCCCTCCATGAGTTGGCGAAATTCTGATGCGGTTTTTTGTATTTTTATGCTAAACCTTGACATTTTTTGACATACGGTGTAATATTTCCCCATGGCGAACGATGACGATATTTTAACGATTGCGGAAGTTGCCAGGTATCTGCGGGTTTCCGAGCGGACGGTGTACGACTGGGCGCAAAAGGGCGAGATCCCTTCGGGAAAGATCGGAACCGTCTGGCGCTTTAAAAAGGCGGAGATAGAACAATGGGTGAGCGACCGTCTGGCGGGAAACCGGCTGGCTCCCCAGCCCGTTTCCATTTCCGTGGATACGATTCTTTCGCCGGACCGGATCCTCTTTCTCAATTTTCCCAACAAACGGGACGCGCTTCTGGCCCTGGCGGATAATCTCGCCCTGGCCCCCCAGGTTAAAAACCGGCAGGAACTGGCCACCGGAATGCTCAAACGGGAGGACCTGATGAGTACCGCTATTGGCCGGGGTATCGCCATACCCCATATCCGGCTTTCGTCGGTTACGGATCTGGTGGTTTCCGTGGGGATCAGCAGAACCGGCATTGTGGATTTTCAGCCGCTGGATGATGAGCCGGTCCGGCTGGTGTTTATGATCGCCGCGGCCTATAACCAGCACGCCTATTATTTGCAGACCCTGTCTTTTTTCAGCGCCCGGCTGAAAAACCGGGATCTGCGGGATTCCCTGCTCGCCGCTCAAACCGTTGAAGAGGTGTATTCCCTTCTTGCGGAGCGGAGCGGCCCGCCGGGCCTCTGAGACCGGCCCTATTCAAAGATCACGCCGAGCCAGGACTCAATGGTGCTGAAGTCCTGGGCGATAAGCCCCACTGCTACCGGACTGGTGGTTTCCGCCACCAGCCATTTTTTCTCCCCCGCCTCAAACCGCGCGCCGGGGCCTTCCAGGTCTCCAAGCCCCATGGCGTGCCGGTATTCCCAGGAAACCATTATCGCCGCCGGGATGTCCGCCTGGGCCAGCACGACGGCCCATAACAGGGCCCGGCTGTCGCAGTCCCCCCGGCCCTCAAAGGCGGCGCTGACCAGGTTTACGAAATCGCTGCCCATCAGATCCCGTTCATACCGGAAGGACTGAACCCAGGCCAGCGCCTTTCCCGCCAGGACCCGGTTTTCCCCGCCGGGCCCCGCCGCCGGAACCCCATCCCCTTCCCCGCCGGGCCCCGCGTTCCAGTACCGTTCAAGCTGGAAGGCCGCGTCCGCCAGCCGTTCCCAGGAGTCCCGGTAAATGGCCCGGTAAAACCGGACGCAGGCTTCCTCCAGGCGAGGGGAAAACAGAGAGCGGCGGAAGATACGGTATTCCCGGTCCACCAGGGCCTGGGCTGCTTCCGCGTCATCTTCGCGGGTCAGGGCTTCGATGTTTAGCCCCGCCAGCCGCTGTTTTTTTGCTTCCCCCCGGGGGTAGCTAAATTCCGTAACCGGGCCGGGGAAACGCCGCTCTCCCTCCGACGGGGCGATGGAATCCAGGGCGGAAAGATGCAGGGCCGCAAGATCGGCCCGTCCCGCGGGGCCGTAGGCCAGGGCCAGGAGCAGGGGCGGGCTGCCGCCGGAAGAGGCCGCCCCTTTGGATTCGTCCCGCCCCAGTTCGACGCAGAGGGCCCAGCCTTCAAGCCGGCCTCCGCGGTTTTCCGCCGGGCCGCCGGTTTCGGGATCGGCGCAGTCCAGTTCCAGCAGGGCGGCCAGCTTGTCCCGGTATTCAAAATAACTGACGTCTCCCTGGCTGCCCAGCCGCCGGACCGTATCGTCCACCAGGGCCTTCACCGTCTGATTCACCCGGTTGTAAACCGCCAGATCAAACACCGCCCCGTCCTGATGCCGGAAGGAAAAACGGCTGCTCCCGTCCCCGCCGGTGTATTCATAGCCTTCGGGAAGGTCGATTCGGAAACCCCAGGCAGGGGAATAGAGGGGTTCGGAAAAAGCGGCCATGGCGGGGATGAAAAAAAACAGACACAAGCCGGCCCGGCGCGCCCGGTTTTGTACCGGAGAAGCCCCGTGGCGGGGCAGAGATTTTTTGCCGTTCATGCTATTATTGTCGGTAAACGGTGGAACCCCTTTGAAGCGTATCGCCCTTCTTTTTGAAAATGATGAAATCCGCGTCTTCGACAAACCAGCAGGGCTGGCGGTGCAGGGCGGGGAGGGTATTCGCGTTTCCCTGGACAGCCTGCTGGCGGCGGAATACCAGCCCCGGCCCCTTCTGGTCCACCGCCTGGACCGGGACGCCTCCGGGCTGATCCTCACCGCGAAAAACCGGGAGGCCGCGGCCCGGTATTCCCGGCTTTTTGCCGGGGAAAAATCCTTTTCCCCCGCGGATGCCGCCGCGTCCGGCTGCGGGCTGGTCAAGCAGTACCGGGCCCTCTGCGCCGGAACGCCCCCGGCGGATGCGGGGCTGATACAACTTGGTCTGGACATCCGGGGCGTGGAAAAAAGGGCCCGGACCGCGTACCGGCGGCTGGCGGGAAACGGAGATTTTTCCCTCCTGGAACTGGAACTCGGAACCGGGCGGATGCACCAGATCCGCCGCCACCTTGCCCAAACCGGGAACCCCATTCTGGGGGACGATAAATACGGGGACTTTGCCCTGAACAAAGAGCTCCGCAAGACCATGGGCCTCAGGCGGCTCCTTCTCCACGCCTTCCGGCTGGTCATCCCCCCCGCCGTAACGGGCCGGGACGCCCCCCTGGAAATCAACGCTCCCCAACCGGAATATTTTTCACCTTTTCTGGCGCTTTTCCCCGGCAAGGCGCCCTAAACCAGGGAAGCCGGAGCCAAAGACAGGCCAAAGACAGGCCGGAGGACACAATGGGGAATCTCCGGAAACCCAACCAGGGCTTTCGGAGATTCTCAATCTTGACAGAGCCATGCCTTTTTCCCATGATAGACCGGGTATGGATGAACCCCGGTTGACAAAGACCTATCTGGACAGCTTGAGTACCGATGAATTGCTGAGAATGGCGGACAACTTCGGCATTGACATTCCCTCCGGGCTGGAACGGATTTTCATTATCGAGGAACTGCTGGACGCGGCCCGGGAAGACAAGGAGCCTGAAGAGGGGGAGGAAAACCCGGCTCCCCGGGGAGGTTTTTCGGAGACCGCGGAGCTTCCCAAACAGTACAACATTACCTTTCTGGACGTGATAATCCGGGATCCCCTCTGGGCCTTTGTCCTTTGGGAAGTCAAAAGCCACGACCGGGAACTCCATGAACGGGCCCCGGATTTCGGCGGGTATTGCCTGCGGGTGATTCCCCTGGAAGACAAACCGGCAAATCAACGGGAAAATTCCTTTACCGTATCCGTGGGAACCGAAGACGGCTCCTGGTATTTGGGCTTTCCCCCGGCGGAGGGTCATTATCAGGTGGAATTGTGCGTCCTCCGCGGCTCTGAAGAGCTGGTTCTGGCCGTTTCCCGCCCCTTTATGCTCCCCCGGCTTCTGAGCCGGCCCGGCCTTAATCAGGAGGCCGCTTCGCCTGAAGGCGCGCAGGACAGTTACCGCAGCCCCCTGATACTTCTTTCGGGGGCCGGGTCTTTCCCGGTGATTCGCAACGCGGACCGCCTGTCCCGGGCCATGGGAAACGAACAGCCCTTCCAGGCTGGATAGTATGGCAAACCGGTACGTTATTTCCCTGGTTTTGAACGCCCACCTTCCCTATGTCCGGGACACCCTGGCGCCGGAGGAAGAACACCGGTTTTTTGAAGTCCTTTCCGAAACCTATCTTCCCCTTCTGGCGGCCCTGGACCGGATGGAGGGGGACTATATCCCCTTCCGCCTGGGCCTTGTCCTTTCGCCCATCCTTTGCCATCTGTTGGAGGACGAACTGCTCCGGGAACGGTTTCTCGCCTATACGGACAAACAGATCGAATTCGGCCTCCGGGAACTGGAGCGGACCCGGGGTGGGGAACTGGAGGATCTGGCGAAGCGGTATTACAACCAGGCGGTGGACCGGAGAATCGCCTTTACCGAGCGCTACGAGGGGAATTTTCTCAAGGCCCTGGACTATTATCAGCGCAAGGGAAAACTGGAGCTTTTGGCCACCGCCGCGAGCTGTCCCTTCCTGCCCTTTCTCGCCCCCTACCCGGAGGCGGTTCAGGCCCAAATGGAGGTGGCCGCCGCTTCCTACCGGAAATATTTCGGAAAATACCTCCAGGGCTTTTGGCTCCCCGAACTCGGCTGGACTCCCGAATTGGCGGGCCACCTCCGGGCCTACAATTTCGGCTATACCATTGTGGAAGCCCACGGCCTGGTCTTCGGCAAGCCTCCGGCAGTTTGGGGAACCTTTTATCCTGTTAAAACGCCGGAGGGAATATGTATCCTGGGTAGGGATTATAACGCCGGGGAAGAAATCTTCCGGGCCTCCCGGGAAGACGGCTACCGGGACAACGACCGGGACGCGGGCTATGATTTTCCCCTCCCGGAGATCGCCTCCTTTCTGGGGTACGGCGGGGTGAGAACCCCTACGGGCTTTAAATACTGGGGAGCCTCCGGCGTCCGGGGCCGGAACCCGGTCTATGATCCCCAAAAGGCCGGGGAAAGGGCGATGGAACACGCCCGGCGTTTCCTGGAAAACCAAAGCGTCCGGCTTGCGGAAGCCGCCCGGCATATGGACGAAGACCCCGTCAGCCTCTGCGCCTTTGACGCGGACGAATTTGGCCGCCTGTGGCACGAAGGCCCGCAGTTCATCGAAGCCCTCTTTCGTTTAAGCGCCGGGTACCGGGAAATCCAGTTTCTGACCCCCGGCGAGTACCTCTACAAACAGGATATTTCCCGCATTCAAACTTCCATCCCCGAATTTTCTTCCCGGGGCGCCAACGGCTATGCCGAAATGTGGCTGGATTCCTCCAACGACTGGATGTACCGGCACCTGATCCGCTCCCTGGAACGGATGCGGGAACTGGCGGAGCGGTTCCTCGACGATACGGGCCTCAAGGAACGGGCCCTTAACCAGGCCGCCCGGGAGATCCTCCTGGCCGCTTCTTCAGACTGGGCCCGGATGCTCTATGAGGGGGATTCCGCCGAATACGCCCGGAACCAGATAGAAGGGGCGCTGAGAAATTTTACCACGATTTATGAAGCGCTGGGGAGCAATTATATCAGCACCGAGTGGCTCACCACCCTGGAAAAGCGGCACAACCTTTTTCCCCATATCAATTACCGGGTTTTCCGCCGGAAACGCTGAGCTTCGGTTATCGAACAGGGGAACCGCCGGATAGGGTACGAAAACTTCCTAAAACCCCGGCGGGGTTTCAGAGGTCCTCAGCGGTCAGTCAAGCCGCTGCAAATTGTTGATCCGTTCTTCCACTTCCTGGCTGCGCCGGATGATTTCCAGCCCTTCCCGGGCGGGATCAAATGCGGGGTTTAGCCTCAGAGCCTCTTCAAAGTACAACTCGGCCTCCTGATAATTCCCCCGGGCGTAGGCGTCAAGCCCCTGGAGGTACAGTTCATCCACCTGGCCGGCGATCTGCTTCCGGCCCTGATCCCCCAGATCAAAACGGACTCCCACGCTCACCCGGTTCAGGGGCTGCAGCTGGGTCATCAAATCCAGGGAATAGTTGACCTCCAGGGAAATTTTATCCAGGTTTACGGCGCTGCCCATGGCAAAACGGAAACCGCCAGCCTTGTAGAGCAGGCCCATCCGCATGGAGAGGAAAGAACTGATCTCCGCCGCGGCCCCCGCGGCCCAGTAGGGCTTTTCGGACAGGGCCGGATTCTGGATATTCAGGGGGAAGGACAGGTCAAAGGAAAACAGCAAGGGCCGCAGGGGTTTGTAGGAAAGGGCCGCCGAAAAAACCGTGGGCAGGGCGTCCCGCATCGCCGGGGAGCCCAAATTTCGCACCGTCAGGGCCGCTGAGGTGTTCTGATCCCGGGATTCGTAGGATTTGAGGAAATTAAAACGGGTCAGGGCCCCCATGTCCGCCATAACCATGGCGGTGGATTGCGAACTGCCCGATCCGGCCAGAATCTGTCCGTCGTCTTCCGTATAATCCGGCACAAAGCGAAAGGCCCCTTTGAGGCTGACCCCCACGGAGATTCCGGAAAAATAATAGCCCGGCAGAAAGTTATAGGAGCCGTTCAGGATTCCCACCGCCTCCGAATAGTAGCCCTTGGAAACCCGGTCGCCAAACATATTGTATTCGGTAAAAGGGGTATAGAGCCACTTGGCTCCAGCGGAATAGCCGATGTTTTTATACCGGGAAGCAAAAGCCGCCCCTTCAATTTTGGCGTCCGCTATCCAGTTGTTGTGAAAAAAGGCCAGCTCCGACCGGCCCAACAGGGAAGACCCGGCGGGATTGTACTCCAGAAATGAAATGTCATCGGCGACGGCCCCAAAAGCGGAGGCCATGCCCTCGGAACGCCCCCCCATGGGGACATTCAGCACCGGAAAAGCCGTCAAGCCGGTGTTGTCGTCGACCCCGTATATGCTGTCCAGGTAATCCGATAAGGAACCGTGACCGCCGGGATCGGCGTTCTGGGCCGTCGCCGCTACCGCGCAGAGAAAAATTATACCGAAAACATGAACAAACTTGACCATTTTCCTCTAATTATACCACTCTTATTATCGGATAATATGACAATTCCATGAAAAAAGGAACTGCCCCGCCCTGAATCTCCCCGGTTACGGAGAAAACCGTCCCGGCTGTTTTCCGGGATTCCAAAAGATGTCTTTTTTTAGTATTTTTATTCTATACAAAGAAGAGAATCTCCAGTGTTTCCGGTGATTTTCCGATATGTATAACGAGGTAGTGTCTGTTCACCAAGTGCGAACCTTCGGTTCGAGGTTACTTTGTAGACAGACCGCGGACTTTAGTCCGATGCATTTGCTCCCGTTTTGTACCAAACCGGTGCGCAAAATGCGAATTTCAAAGTAGTCGCGGACCTGCGGTCCGAGTCCATAATGTGTCTGCGTTATGGACAGACTCTAGGTAAACCAGAGAATGAATTTTTGGGACCCTCTGGCCGGGGGCCGGGTAAAAAGACGGTTTGTCGTATGTTTGACGGTCTGCGGGATCCTCGCCCTGGCCGTCCACCCTGCCTATGGCAAGGGGAGCCAGGATGCTGATCTGTCCCATGTGGACCAGCTTATCAGTGAAAAACAGTACGACCAGGCTATTCTGAGCCTTTCCGATTACATCAAAGCCTATCCTGATAACTTTGCCGCCGCCCAGCGGCGGCTGCAGCGGATTATGAGAATCCGGGACGCCTTCAACACCCTGGCCAATAAATTTCTGGATGTCATAACCAGCAATCCGGAGGATGTTGATCAAATTCTCGAACTGACCCGCCGGCTGGAGGAACTGGAATCCTTCGGAAATCCCCAATTCCAGGCCTTTATCGCCCGGACCCGGGAACTGGCCCAATTCACCGTCAACCGGAACCGGCTGATGAAGATCATGGAGGAGGGCCGGGCCCTCATCGCCGCGGCGGATTATCAGGGCGCGCTGGATGTCTACGCCGGGGGCCTGGATATTTACCGGGACGAATTTTTCGCTTCCGGTTACGGGGAAATCATTGAAAACCGGGTCCGGCAGGGGATCGAAGACCTGAACGGCGGGATTCGCGTGTTTTCCACGGTGGAAAGATCCCTGGAGGCCGCGGCGTCGGACTTTGCCCAGGCGGTTCAGCGGGAAACCGCAAGTTCCGCCGCCGGTTTCACCCGGATGGAGAACCAGTACACCCAACTGCTCCCTGCCGCGGACCGGCTTATCGAAATCCGCCGGGCCTTCAACGCCACCGCCGCGTATTTTGACGAGCAACTCGCCCGGTTTCAGCAGGCGGATAAAACTATCGGCGACCGCTCCTTCCTGTCCTTTGCGTCCCGGCTCATTCGGGGCAGCCCCGGCCTTGAGGACGGTATGATCGGGACGGTGGAAGCCTGCTGGCACCATGCGGTCGCCCCCGCGGAAGAGGCGCTGGATCGGCGGGCCGGACAGTCCTATGCGGCGGCCCTGGCGGGGGCCAGGGCTCAGAACTACGGCCCCGCCCGGACGGAAGCGGAACAGGTGGGTCAATATATCCGCCTGGTTCTGGCCCTGCCGGACAAGTGGGCGGGACAAACGATCTTCGGCGCGCCGGTTCCGGACCGCCGGGCCGGCGATTTCCTGGCCCGCCAGTCCCTGGGCCGGGCCGCCGGCCATACGATCCGGGGCATCGATTTGGCCGCCGCCGCCGCCGCCGCCATGACGGAGGAAGCCGCCGTATTTGAATCCTGGCGGCAGGGCGCCCTTACCATCGAAACCGCCATGGGCCGGGAAACCCAAATCCGGGAGCGGATTGCCGGGGCCCTTGCGGGAACCCGGGAACTGGATGAAAACATCGGCGGGGAAATCGCCGCCGCCGGGGAGTATCAGCGCGGCCTTGGGGGGACGGAAAAATCCGCCGCCGCCCGGCTGGAGGAAGCCCGGGCCCTCATCGGGGAATTGGCGGCCCGGATCAACGCCTATACGGAGGAATCGGCGGTTCGGTTTTACACCATCGCCAATGGGGATCTGGAAAACCGGCTGAACAGCCGCCGGGCCGAATATGCGGAGGGGAACCGGCTTATCCAGGGCCTGCCCCGGAGCGGGCAGGGGGCCGCGGAAGACGCCGTTGATCATTATCCGGCGGAAGGACTGGCCGTATTGACCCGGATGGAACAGGCCGTTGCCGCGGACCTGCGGGCAGGGGGAAGTCTGATCAGCCGGTATCAGGGCGAAAACCGTGAACTCCTTGGTTCGGAGACCATGGGGGGCCTCTACGCCGCCGCCCGGGAGCTGGTGAACGGACTGGAAAACCTCCGGGGGCAGGGCGGACGTCTTGCCGCGACAGCCCGGACTCTGGCGGCCCAGGCGGAGTCCTACCGGATCGACGGGGAGCGGCTTTATCAGGAGGCCCGGAACGCCCTGGGCCGGAACAATTTTGACACCGCCCGGGAGCGGATACAGCGGGCCACGGAACGGTTCAATGCGTCCCTGGCGATTCAGGAATCTGCCTCTCTCCGTGCCGAATGGTGGGATACCCGGCTGGTCAATTTGGGGAATGAAATCACCCAGGTGGAAAACGAAATCATCATCCGGGAAGTGCGGAACATGGTCAACAATGCCCGGACCGCTTATTTTGCGGGAAACCTTGAACAGGCGGAGGAACTCCTGGTTCGGGCCAACAACCGCTGGAAAACAACCAACGCGGGGGAAGATTCGGAGGTGCAGTATTGGCTCAACGTGGTCCGGGGGGCCCTGACTCTCCGGTCCGGACGAACCATATCCCCCACAGCTCCCCTCTATGCGGAGATGAGCCAGCTCCTGAGCGACGCCAAAAAAAACTACGACGAAGGAGCCCGGTTTTTTAACGCCGGACAGAAAGACGCGGGGCTGGCCAAATTTGCCGAAGCCCGGCAGAAAATCCAGGAAGTAAAGCTGATGTTCCCGGTGAATCAGGACGCGGGGATTCTGGAACTGCGGATTGAACAAATTATCGATCCGCCGGCCTTTAACGCGCTGTTCGACCGCCGTTTTGCCGCCGCCGTAGCAGGTACAAGCCCCGCGGTGAAATCCGCCGAGTCCTTTGCGGAACTGCAAAACCTGGCGGAAATCAACCCCCGGTATCCCGGCATGGCCGCCACCCTGATCCAGGCGGAAATCAACATGGGCTACCGCCCCCCGCCGCCTGACCCCCAGGCCATAGCCCGGTCCAACGAATTGACCGCCCAGGCCCGCCAGATACTGGAAGCCAATGTGCGGTCCCAGTTTGAAATTGGCCTGCAACAGATAAACGAAGCCATACTCCTTAACCCCAACAATACCCAGGCGACGGTGGTAAAAGACCAGATTCAGACCAGGATGAACGGAACCGGGACATTTATTTTAAGCAGCCGGGCGGAGGCGGAATACCAGCGGGCGCTGGCCGAATTTCAGCAGGGAAATTACCTGATCTCCAAGGCGATTGTGGACCAGCTGCTGCAGGACCCCAAAAACCGGGCTTCCACCAAAATTATGGAATTACAACGAAGGATAGACCCCTTATTATGATGCGGATACAGCTCCTCCCCTCCGCCGTCCTGGCCGCCGTTCTTCTTGCATGGTTTCCGGGGGAAAATCTCGCCGCCCAGTCCGAATTTTACTGGGAAACGCCGGAACTCTTTTCCTCCGTCCCCGGCTATTTCCCCGTATCCGCCTCTTCCGGGGATTTTTCCGTAGTGGCCTGGCAGGAAGCGGAGGCCGGCCCGAATTCTCCCGCCGGGGAGAGCGGTTCCATCACCATAGCCCTGGGGATCAAAACAGCCGGGGAGCCCTGGCGGAGCCGCCGCTTTGTCGGCGGCCCCTACGCATATTCGGGAACCATGCCCTCCATCCTCAGCATCGCCCTGGACAGGCGTGGCTGGATTTTGATTGCCGCCGCGGTTTCCGCGTCCCAGACGGAAGTCCTGATCTCCAAAGACCAGGGAGAAACTTTTTCCCGCCACCAAATCGACGCCGGTTCCGAAAGTTCCGTGGCCCCCCGCATTTTCGTCCGTTCCGACGGGGGCTATCTGCTCTTTGTAACCCGGGGTTCCGAGCAGTCCCTTTCTATTTATTATGCCCGCTCGAATGACGGCGTTTCCTGGTCTCCCTTTGAACGGTTTGTCAAGGACGCGGCCCTTCAGTTGAATTTCCTCCCCGCTCACGAGAACCTTGGTTCCACCGATTATGTGGTTTTTCAGTCCTTTGTCGGCGGCGACAATGCCGTTCCCTCCTTTCAGCTTTTCTTAACCACCAGCAGCGACAACGGGCGCAGCTGGAGCAGCCCCCGGCGGATAACCAGCTTTCAGGATCCGGTGATGAATACGTCAGCCGATGCGGACCGTTTTGATAACCAGCGTCCCCACCTGTCCTTGTCCGGGAACCGGCTTTTTCTGGTCTGGGAACGGCGTTACGGCACTTCTTCGCCCCAAATCTACGGCGTCTTCATCGAAGCAGGCGGGAATATTTCCGGCCCTGCGGAGCGGATCAACAGCGAAGACGCCTATTGCAATAACCCCGTGGCTTTTTTATATGACAAAAACCCCACTGTGGTCTGGTTCGACAACCGCCGGGGCAGTAACCAGATCTTTTTGGCCCAAAAATCGGGAATCGACTGGCGGAACTACGATATTTCCGGCTCCACCGGAGACGCGTCCTTTGCCCGGCCCGTGGCGGATGCCGGCGGCCTCTTTGTTTTTTGGCAGAACGAGTTCCAGGGAAGGCGCCGGATCTTTTCCCTGGCCCCCGACGCGTCGGTAAGCCTCCCCCGGCTGCGGGCGGTAAACTTTACCCCCTCCCGGCGTTCACGGGCGGAACGGCTCCAGGTTTCCTGGAGCGCGCCCCAGGACCCGTCGGGCATTGTGGGTTTTTCCTGGAACTGGAGCCAGTCCGAAACCGCCGAACCCCCCCGGGAAATTCTCTCCTACCTGGGGAATACGGCCAGCCAGACCATGGAACTCATCGCCGCGGAGGACGGTCCCTGGTACTTCACCCTCATCGCCCAGGATTACGCGGGAAACTGGTCGGCGGCGGCCCGGCTGGACTACTTCCGGGACACCACCCCGCCGCCCCAGGCGAAGATACGGCGCCCGGAACTTGATTCGGCGGGCTACCTTGCCTCGAACACCTTTGCCCTGGAATGGGAGCCCCCGGCAGCCCCGGATATTGCGGGGTATACCTGGGATATGCAATACCTAAGTTCCCCGGAACCCTTCGCCGCGCTCGGCTACGATGACTTTGCCGCCGCCGCCGCGCTTCAGTTTCCGGCCCCGGCCCCGCCCGCCCCCCGGATCATGGGCGCCGCCGCCAGCGCCGCGTATACCAACCAGGACGACGGCGTCTGGCGTTTCACGGTTTCCGCCATCGATCAGGTGGGAAACATCGGCCCCCCGGCCAGCATTTTTTTCCGGACCGACAAGTATGTCCCCCAAACTTTTGCAAGCTATGTCGATTCCTTCCAGGATGAACAGGGCCTGCTGTCGATCCGGGTTCTGGGCCGGGGATTTTCCGACGGCGGCGTGGTAACGGCGGTTTTTCTCGATCTGGACGGGGTTCCGCCCTATGACCGGGAATTTTTGTTCAGCCGGGGGGATTACCGGGTTTCCTCAGACCGGGAAATAACGGATCTGCGGGCAGAAGACCTGGATTCGGGAACCTACCGCCTCGGCATTGTGCATCCCCTCCGGGGCCTTTACCTCACCGAACCCATTGTTACGGTGGATAACCGGGGAACCGTCAAATTCGGCGACTATTCCCGAATCTGGGAGCCTTCCTGGATCATCCGGGAGAAACGGCCGTTGGATTTCGGCTTGCTCTTCCTCATCGCACTTTCGGCGCTTTGTATCGTTGGAGCCATCGCCTCTATCCGGGGAATCGGAAACGCTGTCGCCGAAGGCGCGGCGATGCGGATAGAAGCGGCGGCCCTTATTACAGGAGATTTTATGCCATCGGAAAAGAAAAAACGACTCGTAAAAATAAAAAAACGGGGAGGGGGCCTGCGTTGGAAGCTTGCCTCTTTTACCATCGTTTTGGTTCTTCTGGTGGTCGTCATGGTTTCGGCGCCCCTGTATTTTATGATGACCAGAATCCAGCAGGAGACCCTGCTTCAGGGTCTCTGGGACCGTTCCACGGTTCTGCTGGAAGGGCTGGCCACCAACACCCGGACGTACCTGCCCTCCGGAAACGCACTGGAACTGGGCTTCCTTCCCGCCCAAAGCGCCGCCATCCCCGAGGCCCGGTATGTTACCATTACCGGTTACAGTACGGGAACCACGATTTACAACGACCATGTCTGGGCCACCAACGATCCGGACATACTGGACAAAATCAACACCGCCGAATTCCAGCCCGGCGTCTCCCGGCTTACCGATGTTTTGACCCCCCGGCTTGACGCCATAGGCCGGGAACTGAACCTCCAGGCCCGGGATGAGGCCGGGGATCTTTCCCGGAACATCAGCGAACTCAACCGCGAAGGGATCGCCATCGTCTCCCGGACCGATGCGGCCAGCCGGCAGCGCCTGGCGGACATTCAGGTCAGCATCCGCTCGCTGGAAACCCGGCTTACCGAAAGCCTTGCCGAAATTGCCCGGGAAATCGGCTCCGAGCCCGCCTTCCCCCGGGAAGAGCTCTCCCGGGACAGCAGCCACCGCTACATCCTCTTCAAACCCGTCATGTTTCGCCAGGGCGCGGACGATACCTATTTCCGGGGTCTTATCCGGCTGGAAGTGTCCATCGACTCAATCCGGGCGGAAATTGTCCAGGGCCAGATCGATCTGCTCCGGGTCATCCTTATCGTCGCCCTGGCGGCAATTGCCATTGGCACTATCGGCGCCCTGACCCTTTCAACCCTGATCATCCGGCCCATCAGAAAACTGGTGGGCTATGTGGAACGGATCCGGGACACCGAGGACAAGGCCAAACTCGACGGTCTGGACATTAATATCCAGTCCCGGGATGAAATCGCCGTCTTGGGCAATACCATCAACGATATGACCCACAACCTGGTAAAGGCGGCCCTGGCATCCCAGGACCTCTCCATTGGAAAGGAAATTCAGAAAAAATTTATCCCCCTGGAACTGGACCGGGAGGGAAACAAACTCAGCTCCGGGTACAAGGACACCAAAAACGCCCGCTTCTTCGGCTACTACGAAGGGGCCAAGGGAGTTTCAGGGGACTATTTTGATTACCAGGACCTCGACGGACGATACTACGCGATCATCAAATGCGATGTCGCCGGCAAGGGGATCCCCGCAGCCCTGATCATGATCCAGGTGGCCACTATGTTCCTCAACTACTTCAAGCAGTGGAAGCCCAGCGCCAAGGGTATGCACATTGAGGAAGTGGTCTACCAGATCAACGACTTTATCGAAACCCTGGGATTCAAGGGCCGGTTCGCCGCTTTCACCCTCTGCCTTTTTGATTCCCAAACCGGCGTCGCCCGGTTCTGTAACGCCGGGGACAACCTCATTCACCTCTTTGACGCCTCCGAAGGCCGGATCAAAACCATGACCCTGCCGGAAACCCCCGCCACCGGCGTCCTGCCCAACTTCCTCGTGGAATCCAAGGGGGGCTACACAGTCCAGACCATGACCATAGACCCAGGCGACATTCTGTTGCTCTACACCGACGGCATCGAGGAGGCGAAACGGAAATTCCGGGATGCGGAATTTAAGGAAATCCTCTGTACCGAAGGCGGCGCCCCCAACGACACTCCCCATGGGAACCATGTGGTGGGCCAGGGAGATGAGGAAATGGGTCCCGACCGGGTGGAAGCCATCATCAACGCGGTGATGAACCGGGATGTCTACACCCTGCGGAAGTACCATAACCCCGAAGGGGATATTGAACTGAAATTTGATTTTTCCGACTGCGACGGCAAGATCGAGGAAGTCATCATGGCCCTGGTGTCGGTGGAAAAAATGTTCCGCTGTTACAAGGATCCCGGAGCCACCGAAGACTCCCGGGTGCTGGTGGACAAAAAGGTGGACGAATTCCTCAAAAAACATTTCCTCCAGTACCGGAACTATTGCTCCTTTATCAAGGAACACCCGGCAAATGACGCGTATATGTATTATACTCATGTCAGCGAGGATGATCAGTACGATGATCTCACTATTTTGGGAATAAAAAGGAAATAACCATGGCATTTAGCGACAGACTGAAAGAATTGCTGGATCAGGGAGCCCAGGTTTCAAAAGAACTTTTGAGCAGGGCGGGGGAAAAAGCCCAGGATTGGGGTGAAAAAGGCTACGCCGCCTCCAAAAAGCTGGTGAACAAGGCCGGCGCCAGGGCCCAGAACCTGGGGGAGCAGGGGGTTCTCCTCCTGGAAATCAAACAGCTTGAAGGGCAGGCCCGGAAACTGGTGGGCCGCCTGGGCGCCGAGGCCTACCACGCCTTTGCGGAAAAAGAGGCCAAAAGCATCACCGTGGATACCCCGGCGGTCAAAACGATCCTCGCCGAACTGGCCGGCGTCCGGGATCTTCTGGAAAAGAAGGAAGCGGAACTGCGGGATAAAAAATCCCAGGGCTAAATTGGCGGAACCGGTTCCCGGCTCCGGCGGGGTAAAAAAAGTAAAAAAAAGCGGAAAAAGTGAAAAAAAGCCTCCGGGGGCTTGTAATTTTTTTCAAAGGCGGTATATTATAAAAAGCCCCTTGAAGGGGTTTGCTCTTTGTTTAATAATCAGGAGTAGTCAGCAGATAAGCGATTTTTACTGCCTGTTTTTTTGGGAGAACCCAAAGGATTCGATTCCGGCGGTTTTCCGTCATGCGCTTCAAAAACAGCGAGGAAAACCTCTTGAGCGGCAAGAGCCGGGGGGAAAAATTTCGTCTGAAAGAGGGCGGGAGGGCTTGACAGAGCCGGCGAAGGTAGAGTAGTTTCTACAGA
>JAISBS010000037.1 GCA_031266075.1 Treponema sp. | reverse complement strand
AACTTTTCCCCGCTCCGGCGGTTTTCATTCTGCGGAGTTTCACTCCGTGAAACTCCTGGGCAAAGCACCGGACGGAGTTCCGGCCCCTTAGGGGGCCTTCTTTTTCCCGCCCCGCCCTTTCCGGCCCGCGGCTTTTTCCTGTCCCTCCCCGGCAGATCCACCGGCGGCCTCCTCCGGCCCGGTTTCTAAGCCGGTTTCCCGGGGAGCCGCCCCGGTTTCCGGGAGCGCCGCCTGGGCCGCGAGTTTTTCAATGGGCTTTTCAAGCTGCCGCATCCGGTACACCGCGTAGAGTTCCTTGCCGTACTCGGTGATCTCCCAGACTTCGCTGTCCGATCCCTCCGCCCCGCCGCCCCCGATGCAGCGGGCCAGCTTAAGGAGGGCGAAATCGGCCAGGATCTTCTTAACCGTGTTGGAGGGGGCGTGGAAATCCTTGCGGACCGCGCGTTTTAAGTCCGGGTTCAGCACCCCCCCCAGGAAGCGGGAAATATCGGCGGCGGTCTTTCCCCGGTAAAGCTCCGGGGCCAGGACCTTGAAGATCCGCAGGTAGCGGAATTTCCGGGTGTTTTCCCAGGTTTTGCCGTTCTCGTAGTAAAAACTTAGGACCGCCCGGTTCAGGGCCAGAACCTTGACCGCGTGCCTAAGCTGGTCCCGGAGCCGGCTTACCAGGTCCCCGCTTTCGATCCCGAGCCTCCGTTTAAGCTCCCCGTTCTCCGCCCCCAGCCGGGCAAGTTCGTTGGCCGCCGCCGGATCAATCCCCTCGCTGCCGGGAATCCAGCCCTTCCCGGGGTGGATATTGATCTCCCGGAGCAGCAGACTCTGGGCTTTTTGGCAGAGTTCCGCCGTATTGGACCAGGACGCGTGGGGGTGCTTGCGGAGACTGTCCTTAAAATCGTTGAGCTTGCGGATCTGGGCGGGTTTTGTTTCCTTTTTGTTGGCCCGCCACCGGACTCCCTCATCCACAATCAGGGCGATCACCGGAATTCCACAGTTCAGCGCCTGGGTATACTCCGCTTCCAGGGGGCTCGGCTCCCCCTCTTTGCTGTATTTGTGGGCCGCCAGGCTGACAAAATAGTCGCACTCGCTTATAACCTTGTTCACCAGGGCCCGGTCCGGCTCCCCGTTCCCGGCCTCCCCATAGGGCGAGCGGATCGGGATATGGCCGAGCTCCAGCACAATCCGGGGAAGCTCCCGGCTTTCGTTTTTTAGGTCGTCCAGGGTAGATCCCAGGTAGACAAGATATTTTTTCGGCATTTCCCTTCCTCTCCGGTTCAGCGTATTTTTTATAAGTATCGGCAAAGTCCGGCCTCCGGTTAAGGGTTCCGGGCCGGGAAAAACGCGCGGAAGTCCGAATATGTACAAAAACCCAGCAAAATTTCATCAAAAGGACGGGGTTATACGCATCACCATGCGGAGATGGGCGCATCAGCCTCTTCGAGGCTGACCGGGCTATCCGCTTGTATCTTTTTTGCCTTGCAAAAAAGGATACCGCTCCTATCCCTTGCGCGAATCCAAACCGCTTCAGCGGTGTGGATTTTGCGGAGTTTGCGCTGCGCGCAAACTCCTGGTACTCTTGGGTGGAGTTTGGGGTTTTACCCCAAACTCCGAAAACCAAAACGCCGTGCGTTTTGGTTCCCCCTGCGCGTTGGAAGCGCGGACGCGTTTTCAGCCGGGGTTTGCGCACCGGCGGCATCGATCGTGTTTTTAGGAAGCGTCCATGAATGTCAATTCCGCGAAATGTTGACAGGATAAATAGCAGACAGCATAATATAATTCATTTTTCCCTTTGTTTAGACGAGCGGCGCCCGACGGAACCGCTCAACCGGCAGCCTTTCCTAAGCCGTGTGTTTGTTGACAGCGGTTGTTATGGATCATGTTTTAGGGAGATTGTCCATGAATATCAGTTCCGCGGGAAAAGAAACAAAGGCCCTCAAGTCTAAGCCCATGAAAAAAAGCCGCATTGAATTGGGTATGCTATGATTTTGTATTCGTTCATACAAAAATATTTCGCCAAGGGAGTTATGTTAGGTTCCATAAAGAGGCGGCGGGCGTATGTCCGTTCTATTTTTTGCTTGGAGGAATTTCAATGAACAAACGCACAATTAAAGGCGCGGCGGTTTTTCTCCTGGTTCTCTTGCTGGCCGGATGCGGCAGATCCGCCGGGCCGTCCGTTTCCGCGGGCGCTTCCAGCGGAGGGGGCTATACGATTAAAGACCCCAATGTGAACCCCGACGGCGTTTTCCCGGTGGTAAAGGAACCGGTAACCCTTTCTATCGGCCTGGCGGTCTTTCTGCAGGTTTCAGATTACTATCAAAACGATTTGACAAAATACCTTGAGGACCTGACCGGCGTTAAACTGAACTTTGTTTTATACGATGCGGGCAACGACGGTACGACCAAACTCGGGCTGCAGGTGGCTGCCGGCGATACCCTGCCCGACCTTATCTTCAAACTGGGAATCCCCGATGCCGCGAGGCGCCAGGCCTACGGGGAGGCGGGGGCGATAATCCCCCTGAATGAATACCTTGAAAACCTGAGTTCCTATACCAGGAACGCCGTGTCAAAATTGGAAGTGTTTAACCAACAGGGTATCGACCCCTGGGTATACGGAAAGGATGAGGACGGAAATATTTGGGCCTATATGTCTTATGCCTCTACTTTTGCCAACGCCAACTCCGCCCGGGCCTGGTATAATGTAGACTTCGCCGAAAAACTAGGCATGAGCGAAGACCAGTGGACGGGCGGCGGCGGCAAGGGCCGGATCCCCACGCAGGAATGGTTTTTGCGGTATTTACGGGGGGTCCGCGACAACGATGTGAACGGCAACGGCGACCGGGGGGATGAAATTCCCCTGACGGGGCACTCCGGCTGGCGGGGAAGCATGTTGAAATGGCTCTGCAACCAGTTCCTTTTTATGGACTATTCTTCCACGGAAAGATTCTGGTATATGAAGAACGGGGAGCTTAATTTTAGTTTTGACAAACCCGAATACCGGGACGCCCTGCGTTTCATGAACCAGCTTTACAGGGAAAAACTATTTGATGAAAGCGCCATTACCCAGGGCAGTTTAGCGGCTATTCAAAACGGCGAATTTCCTTTAGCGGGAGTGGCCGTGGGTGCGGGTTCAGGGGCGAATGATCCCAGGCGCCGTAGTTATAAATCTATTTCTATTGTGGAGGGCCCCGCCGAACCCCACAACGTTTTTCTTATGCAGACTCCGGAATTCACCTGGGCTATTACCAAGGACTGCAAATACCCAGAGGCGGCCTTCCGTTTCCTTGACGCCCAAGCCTCGGATCCGGACTTCGCGGTATTTCCCCGCTACGGTTTAAAAGGCAGGGACTGGCGGCCTATACAACCGGGGGAAGTCGGTTTATACGGTGACGCGGCTCCCACCGAACCCTATGTGGTGGAGTTGATTCCGGTCTGGGGAGAAACGCTGTCGTCCCACTGGCGCGACGAATTCGGCATTGACTTTATGAACCGCAAATCCAGCTTGGCCTGGAACGGAGACCCGGGGAACAGCGAGTATCTCTATGGGTTGGCAATTCAAAGTATGGTTCCCTTTACGCCGGATGAATACCCCATTATGCCGGTGTATACGGGGGCCGAAATTTCGCAATACGCGGAAATGAGGACGAACGTCCATAACTACGTGAATCAGTGCATGGCGCAGTTTGCCACCGGGCAGATGGATCCTGAAAGGGATTGGGACGCCTATGTATCTAATTTGAAAAGATTGGGCGCCGATGAGCTTCTGGAATTGGATCGGCGCGCCATGGCCAGAATACGGAGCAGGTGATTTACCGGGCGGGCGGGGCGGCGGCCCTGTCCTGCCTTTCGGAGATGGGCGCGTCCGGCCCGTTGGGGCGGTGCGTCCATCCCCGGACGCTTGGGGTGCGCCCGCCGGGGACGGCGGCGGATCGTAAACTGACCTGTTGAGACTGTCGAATTAATCCCTGAACAGCCAAAAGGACACAAGATACAGTGTATCTCTAGTTAATCATACGCCATATATAGTATTCCAAAGACCTAAAATAGACTTATTCGACAGCCTCGTTATGTGC
>JAISBS010000004.1 GCA_031266075.1 Treponema sp. | reverse complement strand
CGAAGGGTACATGCCCAAAAGCCCGCTTGCGCGGGGGAGCTTTAGGGCGTTATAAAGGGTATGTACCCTGAGTCTAATACCTTATGAGAACAACATACCTCGTCCCTTTAGGGCGAGGTTGTTGATTCGCGGCGAGGGAGGTTCATTGAACAGGTTTAATAGCCCCGGATCTTTTTGCCAAAGAGCATATTCTGGTAACAGCGGAGGCAACCGGGGAACATACCCTGTTCGGCGGCGTGGATTTCCTTGCGGAAACGGTTGGCCCGGTCCCCGTTGTAGATCTCCCTGAAAGATTGCCGGGTAACGTTTCCCAGAATATAATCGGGGTAATCGGCGCAGAAGTGGACATCCCCGTTGTAGTTGATGTTGGTCTGGCACCAGGGGACGATGCAGTGGTTTCGGACCGGGGTTTCCAAATCGGCGTAGTAGGTGTTGGTTTTTTCCGGGTTCAGAACCGGCACCGTGATCATGGGGTGGCCGTAATCCCGGCCATGAATTTGCCGGAGAATTTCGTGGAGCTTCTGGCCGTCGATGCCGTGGTTATAGCCCGTGTTGTAGCCCTCCAGACAGTCAATGTCGGTGTCCAGTTTTTCCCGCATAACGCGGCGCTGGGCGGCCACGATATTGTCGTTGGTATAGGTTCCCATATTGAAAATATGCACCCCCAACTTGTAGTCCCGGCTGGCCTCCGCCAGATTGGCCAGATCCAGATAGTTCATGTTGGTTACCGTGGTAACGACCCCCAAAATGGGGTAGTTGGATTTCTGTTTTTCCTTTTCCCGGTTGATCGCCGCAAAACCGGCCACTACCCGGTCGTAGGCCCCCTTGCCCCGCATGGTGTCGTTGGTCTCCCGGAAACCGTCCAGAGAAACAAAAATGGTGCTCCACTTGTCCCGGACAATATCCCCGGCGTATTTTTCCATCAGTGTACCGTTGGTGTTGACGGCCACAAAAAGCCCCTTGTCCACCATGTATTTTGCCAGGGGGATAAGATCGGGGTACAAAAAGGGCTCCCCGCCCCAGATATAGGTAACCGGGCGCTGGGGGGCGATTTCGTCGATCACCTTTTTGTACTGTTCCAGGGAAAGGACCGTTTTCATTTCCTCCGCGAGAACCCCGTTTTTCATTACCCCCCTGTCCCCGAACTGGCCGCACATCCGGCAGTGGAGGTTGCAGGCCGGGGTCAGTTTGAAATACACCAGCGCCAGATTTTTGAAATGGTTGTACCCGAAATTGCGCCTGGGGAAGACCCAGGATTTGCCCATTTTGACAAAGCCCCAAAGCATCTTCGCGGACAAGGACCATTCTTTGGTAAACAGCATGGGGACAACTGAAATATTTTGATTCACAACTACTCCTCATATTGGACTTGTTCAAATTATTTTTCCGCTATCCTGTCATCCTGCCAGAAATACGGGAAAAATAACAGGGGGGCATCGCCGGGGCCTGGGGGAACAGCCAATCTCAGGTTTTTAGGGTTTCCCGGAACCGGAGGATCTCCCAGCCCCGCCGTTTCGCCTCCCGGATCAGAACCCGGTCCGGGTTTACCGCCGCCGGATGGCCGCACCATTCCAGGAGGGGAAGGTCCGTATAGGAATCCGAATAGAACCGGACTTCTTCCGGGGGAATCTTCCGCTGTTCAAGCCGTGCGGCCACCGCCGCTTTTTTGTGCGGGCCGAAGGGACTGGGCCCCGTCAGCCGTCCGGTGGTTTTGCCCCCCGCAAATTCCAGCACACTGGCTACGGATTCGCCGAGCCCCAGAAACCGCTCCAGGGGCCGCAGCAGGGTGCGGATGGAGGAACTGGCCAGCAGAACCTCCTCCCCGCGGCCCCGGATTTCTTTGATAAGCCGCAGCCCTTCGGCATAGAGATTGGGTCGCAGGCGGCGGGTAAAGCAGGTCTCCGCCAGATCTTCCAGCGCCCCCCGGTCGATTCCCGCCAGATGCCGCACCGCTTCCTCGATAAAATCCTGATTGGGGATTCCCGCCTTGTAGCGGAGCCATTCAAACGAAAGGCCCCAGACCTGGCTGAAATGGATAAGCCCGGTTTCCAGCGCTTCCAGCAGAAAATACCAGGAACTGGATTTTCGTGTCAGGGTATAATCAACGTCGAATATATGTATCATGGCGCGTTTTTAGACGAATTCCAGATAGCGGCTTTCCCGCAGAGCCTGTTCCGCATGGACGCCCCGCATTTCCTCGGGCAGGAGCCGGGCCATCTGGCCCATCAGTTCCGCCAGCATCAGCTCCCGGGTAGTCCGGTCGGGCCGGCCCTCGCACTTGAACCGGAAGGGCCGGCCCACCTTGAAGCGGAAGGGCGTCCGTCTGAGGCGGCGGATATTGCTCCAGATCCGCTCTCCCCCAAAATGAACGACCGGAAGCACCGGCGCGCCGGTGTAGAGGGCCAGTTGGATGATCCCCGCCTTTCCCCGGCCCAGAATCCCGTTTTTGCTCCGGGTTCCCTCCGGGGCCATGCAGATAAAAAAGCCCTGATCCATGGCGTCCCGGACCCGGCGGAAAGAATCCTGATACGCGCCGCCCCGGTTGATGGGGATGGCCTTGTAGGTGTTAAAAAGGAAGGACATGACCGGGTTGTTCCAGGTTTCGGACTTTACCAGGCCGGTGAGGGGCAGCGGGTAGCTGTGGGCCACCAGAATGGGCACCTCAAGGAAATTGATGTGGTTTACCGCCACAATAAGCGGGGAGGCGCCGGACAGGGTTTTGACAAATTCCTGGCTGTCGATGTTGCACAGGGTATCGATGACCCCTTTCAGTATCCGGTTGACCACCGCCCGCCGCAGATCCATATCAGGCCCCCAGCAGCCGCAGGGCCCCGGGCAGGCAGCTTACCTCAAGTTCCGTGCCCTCAAAGCATACGGTTTCGCCATCGCAATGGGCGGCCATGCCCCCTTCCAGCGCCTTGAGGTGAAAATGGACCGCCCGGCTCATAAAGGTTTCCTCACATTCGCCCTGGGTGCCCTTGGGATATTTGAGGACAAGTTGGATAAGCCGCCGCCGGGACCGGGTATGCCGGATGGTACAAATGTCCAGGGCGCCGTCATCCAGCAGGGCATTGGGCCCCATAAAAAAAGACCCGCCCATCCGCCGGCCATTCATTATGGAAATAATTATTGCCGGGAGGGTCATCTCTTTGTCGTCGTACCGGATTTGAAC
Organism: Treponema sp.; assembly: GCA_031266075.1. Classification (GTDB taxonomy): domain Bacteria; phylum Spirochaetota; class Spirochaetia; order Treponematales; family Breznakiellaceae; genus JAISAN01. The sequence goes on along the minus strand of JAISBS010000004.1, from coordinate 2,498 downwards.
CACCGGGGACGGTTCGTATTTGATCACGGTAATAAGCGCCCCCAAGGCGTAGGAGAGGCTGGAGTGAATTTTTTTCATTTTGGCCGCTTCAAAACCTACTTTGGTATCAAAGCCGATGCCCAGACCGTTGACAAAGTAGCGGCCCCCGGGGAAAAACCCCCCTTTGACAAAACCCGCGTCCAGGGGCCGGCAGGTTTTCCGTGAAATAATGTCCAGTGCCTTTTCCGGCTCCGGGGGAACCCCGGCGGTATAGGAAAAATCGTTTCCCCGACCTATGGGGAGGATGCCGAAAAGCGGCGGCTCCCCCTGCGGCCCGGGCCGGGTTAAAAGGCCGTTGGCCACCTCGTTGCAGGTGCCGTCTCCCCCGGCGGCGATAACCGCGTCCCCCGGCGGGCAGTTCCGGGCCAGTTCCAGCGCGTGCCCCGGCCCGGAGGTAAGGAGTATTTCATAATTCTGCTGAAGCTTTTCCAGATATGTTTTTATTTCCTGAAGGTGGGTTATGGCTTTCCCCTTTCCCGCCACAGGGTTCAAAACAATCCAGAGTTTCTCAAAATGCGCTGTTTTCATCCCTCAAGCTTACTATGGTTGCCGAAAAAAGACAATTATAATCGATAAGCCCCAAAAGACAAATTCGCGGATTTTTGGGGGTTTTCGCGGATTTAAGGGAGTTTAAGGAAAAAAAATTCAATTTCCGGGGCGGTCTTCCAGCATATCGGCGGCGCCGGAGGACAGGGCCCGGAGGATCCGCCGTTTTACCGCGCCGGAATTACCGGTAAAAGCCGCCAGACTCTTTCGGACTTCCCGCCGCCGGGAATTGACCCCATAGGGGCAGGTACAGACGGCCTTGAGAACGCCCAATTCCCCGGCGCAGGCGATAATCTGCTGTTCTTCGATATAGCCCAGCGGGCGGATCAGGCTGACGGGGTATTTCCGGTAGTTCAGGATCATGGGCATGGCGGAAAGTTCCCCCTTGCCGGTAAGGTTCATAAAAAAAGTTTCGACAATGTCGTCCAGATGGTGGCCCAGGGCGATTTTGTTATACCCTTGTTCTACCGCGTATTTCAGCAGTTCGGTCCGCCGCTGGGTGGAACACCAGTAGCAGTTCATTTTTTTTCCCGCCTTGAGCCGCCCGGTAATGGGGACAAAAAGATCGGCAAAGGGAACGCCCCATTCCTCCAACTGCCGGGAGAGGGCGGATTTCTTGCAGCAGGAGCAGAAATCGCTGGAAATGTGGAGGGCCCCCAGTTCGTAGTTTGTTTTCAGGCTCTGTTTGAGGCGGGAAAGAGCCCAGGCCAGTACCGTGGAATCCTTGCCCCCGGAAACGGCGATGAGGATCCGGTCCCCTTCTTCAATGAGCCGCCGTTCCAGCGCCGCTTTGGCGGTCAGTTTCTGCACTACGAGGGATGCCCGGGCCCGGCGGATAAAGCGGTCAGCCACGGAAGGCCGCCTTTTCCGGGGCGGTGGGTTTTCCATTCATGCCCGGGCCGGCTCCCGTTTTTTGAGATACCGTTCTTCCTCGCTAAAGATACAGCCGCAATATTTTTGACGGTAAAGCCCCAGCGCCCGGGCCTTTTCCTGTCCTTCCCGGAACCGGGGCCGGAAATCCCGGTAGCGGAACTCCACTCCGTATTTTTCAGCCGCCTCCTGTGCGGCCCGGCGGATACCCTCGTGGTTCTGCCACGGACTGATTAGGAGCGTCGTGGAAAAACCCGCATAGCCCCCTTCCGCCGCCAGCCTTGCGGCTTGGTCCAGCCGCGCCCGGTAGCACCAGAGGCAGCGCGAGGGGCCCTCCGCCGGGTTTCCGGCCTCCATGCCGGGAAAGATCCCCCGGATAAAATCGCGGAGCCCGTATTCATCAACGACATGGAGGGCCAGTTTCCGGTCCGCCGCATATTGGCGCAGGGCGTCCCGCCGGGCCGTATATTCCGTATAGGGGTGGATATTGGGATTGTACCAGAGCAGATCGGGCCGTATTCCTTCATTCAGAAGATCATCCGCGCACTGCACCGTGCAGGGAGCGCAGCAGCAGTGGAGCAGGAGCTTCACGCGTCTTACCCCGTCCGGGCCGCGGACCCGTAATGTTCAAGAGCCCGTGCAAACTGATCTCCGCATGAGGTCGATCTGTTCCCGCAGTGGATTCCCTTCAGTTTTCGGACAAGTTCCGTGGTTTCCATCCCCTCGGCCATAATGGACAGGGCCTTTAAATTCCCGTCACAGCCGTCATCAAATGAAACCGAATATACTTTTCCGTCCCGGATTTCAAAATGAATCGCCGTGGAACAGGTTCCGCGAGTTTTAAATTCGTACATATATACAATATACCAGGGGCCGGGGAAACGTGCAACAATCTGCCTGTAATCCGGCATCCATGCCGCGTATCCAGCAATTCAAAGTATCAAAATTTCATGCTAACATGAAAGCATGGGCGGGGAATTATTCAAGAAACTGATTGACAATTTTGGACGGATCTGCGGGCAGATGCCGGATACCAGGCGGCC
>JAISBS010000101.1 GCA_031266075.1 Treponema sp. | reverse complement strand
GCCACCATGGACCGGACCAGCCCGGAAGTGCTCCGGGAGGTGGAACGGGTTCTGGAAAAGAAACTGTCCACCCTGTCCAGCGAAGACTACACCACCGCCGGCGGCGTGGAAAGCATCGTAGAGATCCTCAACCTGGTAGACCGGGCTTCCGAGAAACAGATTATCGAGGCCCTGGAAGACGAGGACCCGGAATTGGCGGAGGAGATCAAAAAACGGATGTTCGTCTTCGAGGATATTGTCATGCTCGACGACCGGGCCATTCAGAAGGTTATGCGGGAAGTGGATTCCCAGGAACTGGCCAAGGCCCTTAAATCGGTGGATACGGAAGTGCAGGACAAAATCTTCCGTAACATGAGCAAGCGGGCCGCGGGGATGCTCAAGGAAGATATGGAATACATGGGCCCCGTCCGGCTCAAGGATGTGGAAGAGGCCCAGCAGAAGATCGTGTCGATCATCCGGCACCTGGAAGATACGGGCGAGATTGTGGTTGCCCGGTCCGGGGAAGATGAGTTGGTTGTATAATGGCAAAAGCGGTATTCAGGCCCGGAGAGATAAACCTGGCGGGGGAGCGCATCGTCCTTGATCCCCCCCATGCGTTTCCCGATCTGGCCCACATGGCGCCGGAGGAAGAGGAACTTGAGGATCTGCCCGAAAAAGAAGAATACTCAGGCCCCACCGCGGAGGATCTGCACCGGGAAGCGGAGAATTTCCGGATCCAGTGGGAAGCCGAACGGGAGGCCATGATCCGTTCCGCCCGGGCGGAGGCTGACGGCATTATCCGGGAAGCGGAAGGGGCGGCCTTTCAGGAAGTGAAACGCAAGACCGACGAAGCCCAATCCCTGAAACGGCAGGCCATGGATGAGGCGGAAAAAATTATCGCCGATGCCCAGGAAAAAGCCAGAGGGATTGAAAATGATTCCCGCTCCGCCTTTGAGGCGGAACGGAAGGAGGCGGAGGAAAAGGGACGGGCCGTGGGCCGGGAAACGGGTTTTGCCGAAGGCAAGGCCGAGGTGGAGCGGCTCATCCAGCGGACCCAGGTGGTTCTTGAACGGGCCCAGGACAAGCGGGCGGAAATTCTCGCGGAGACCGAGCAGGAAATCATCGACCTGGTTCTCCTTATCTCCCGCAAGGTGATCAAGGTCATTTCCGAAAACCAGCGGAACGTGGTGATCTCCAATGTGGTACAGGCTTTACGAAAGGTGAAGGGCCGGGGGAACATTATCATCCGGGTCAACATGGTGGACGTAAAACTGACCACCGAACATATCAAGGATTTTATCCAGCTTGTGGAAGGTTCCAAGTCTCTGCAGGTGGTGGAGGATTCTACGGTGGATCCCGGCGGCTGCGTGATTGAAACGGACTTTGGCGAAATCGACGCCCGGATCTCCAGCCAACTGGCGGAACTGGAAACAAAGATTCTGGAAATTTCCCCCATCCGATCAAAGGCGAAAACCGCTCCCCTGACCGAAGGGGCGTAATATGGTGAACACCCTTTTTGACAAATACCTGGAAACCACCGAAAGGGTTGACCCGATAAAATGCGTGGGCCGGATCTTCCGGGTTCAGGGGCTCTTAATCGAAAGCCGGGGGCCCCAGGCGGTCATCGGCGAAATCTGCCGGATAGAGGCCCCCAAGGGCCGGGGCATGATCCGGGCCGAAGTGGTGGGTCTCCGGGACGAGGTGGTCCAGCTTATGGCCTACGAGGAAACCGACGGCATCGAAGTGGGGAACCGGGTCATTGCTTCCGGGAGCCGTCTGGAGATTCCCGTGTCGAAGAAACTTTTGGGCCGGGTGTTGAACGCCTTCGGGGAGCCCGCGGACAACCGCGGGGATATTGAGTCCCCCCTTATGTACCCTGCCATGGCGCTTCCCCCTGACCCCCTGCGGCGGAAACGAGTAACCCGGCGGGTCAGCACCGGCGTCCGGGCCATAGACGGCCTTTTGGCGGTGGGCCGGGGCCAGCGGCTGGGCATTTTTGCCGGATCGGGGGTGGGAAAATCCACCCTCCTGGGGATGATCGCCCGGAACACCAACGCCGACGTGAATGTGGTGGCCCTTATCGGGGAACGGGGCCGGGAAGTCAACGACTTTATCGAAAAGGATCTGGGCCCCGAAGGGCTTGCCCGGTCGGTGCTGGTGGTAAGCCCCTCCAGCGCGCCGCCTTTGGCCCGGCTCCGGGGGGCCTATGTGGCTACCGCGGTGGCGGAATATTTCCGGGATCAGGGACTGGACGTGATGCTCCTTTTCGATTCGGTTACCCGTTTTGCCCGGGCCCAGCGGGAGATTGGCCTTGCCACCGGGGAGCCGCCGGCCACCCGGGGTTATACCCCCAGTATGTTCGACTCCATGCCCAAGCTCCTTGAACGATCCGGTACTTCCAGCCGGGGCAGCATCACAGGTTTTTACACGATCCTGGTGGACGGGGACGATCTGGACGAACCGGTGTCCGACACGGTCCGGGGGATTCTGGACGGCCACATCGTCCTTTCCCGGGCCCTGGCCCAGCGGAACCATTACCCCGCCATTGACGTACTGGGGAGCATTTCCCGTCTGGCCCCCGCGGTTTCGGGTTCCCTGTCCTTCAAAGCCGCCGGAATTATCCGGCGGCACATGGCGGTATACGCCGAGGCGGAAGACCTGATCAACGTGGGGGCCTACCACAGTGGTTCCAATCCTTCGATTGACGAAGCCATTGCCAAACACCAGCGGATCGAGGACTTTCTTATTCAGGACATGGAAGAGAAAACTTCTCTGGCGGAAACCCTGGCGGGCGTAGGCGAAATTTCCGGCCTCCCCATCCCGGAAGAAGAACTTGACGGCCAGCCGCCCCTGATGCCGGATCCCGGCCCTGAAACCGATGGCGCTCCCCCGGCCCCGGTTCAGGCGGAATCCGTTTCCGCCGCCGTATCCCCATGAGGGCCTTTCATTTTTCCCTGGAAAAAATTCTGGAACTAAAGGCTTACCGGGAACAGGAAGCCGAAATTGAACTGGGTCGGGCCATCGGCGCCCTCTCGGAAATAGAAGGCCGCATCAAAACGGCAGTGGAGAACCGTTACCGGGCCGCGGCGGAACGTTTTGCCCCCGGCAACAGCGGGCGGCAAATGCTTAAATACGAAAACTATATTTCGCGGCTCGATCAGGAGCGGGACAGACTGCTGGAAGAAGCGGCCCAGGCGGAACTGCTGGTCGAAGAAAAACGGGCGCTGTATCTTGAAGCCGCCCGGGAGCGGAAGGTTCTGGACAAGCTTAAAGAAAAACGGGAAAAAGAATACCGCAAAAAAATGTTCGCCGAAGAAACAAAAACCCTCGACGATATTTCCGGGGGAACTTCGGCCCGGGCGCGGATGAGCGGGGGCAGCTGATCCCGGCGCGGGCCGCATACCGCTCTACTTGTATCAAAACCCTTTTTCCTGTAATCCCGCCACAATTTCCATATACAGATCCGGTATATGTATCCCGGATACTTTCGTCTGCTTGTAGTCAACAATTTCAGCATGGGAGATTCCGCCTTCGATTTTTATAATATTGTTTCCCCACTTCGCCGACTGTTCGCTTACTATGCCGTCGTTCGCTCCGGTTACGCGCTTTAGATACAGGAAACTGTAAAAAAACACGGGGTCATCAAAAGCATTGTTCATCGTGGTATAAATGCTTTGATAATACACGCGCTGATCCATGCCGGTAGTTTCATTAAATTCTTTCATTTTTTCGGTTGTCAATTGATAATTTACGCCGAACAGGTCGGGATTTATATCGCCGTATAATTTCCCAAAAATTTCAAGCGTCTTTTTGGCAATGCGGGAATGAACGATTTTTTGACGGTATATTAAATCCGCTATTTCCGCGCCATGGTGCGGCGTTGATATGGTCGTCAAACTTGCCACCCTGTCTCCATAATCGTACTTCCAGATCAAATACCGTGAATCCAGCCCCCCTTTGGAATGGGCGATAATATTTACTTTTTCGCTTCCCGTTTCGTCCAGTACCTGGTCTATGGTTGTTTTTAATATTTCGGCGTTTGATTCATAATCGCCCCAGGAGTCGGTATTTCCAAAAAATACTTTTACTCCCCTTTCCGTCAGAGTTTTCGGAATTCGGCCCCAAAAATTTATCATGCCGCCCCGGTCATGCGCGGCGATGCCATGGACCAGTACAACCGGATATTTTGGAACCGCCGCCATTTGATCGTCGCCGCAACGGTCAGCCGTTTTGGGGGCGGTGGTTGTGCAGGATAGCATCAGGATCGGTATTACGGAAAACGCGCGGGCCGCGGTGCCGGCCGGGTTTCGGAACCGCTTCAACTCAGGTCCCCGCTTTGCCCGGCGCGGGCCGGGCGCAGGTATTCCGCCGGCCCGGTTTCGTAGAGGTTGCCGCCCCGGCTGTCGATGACCACAACGGCGGGAAAATCCTCCACGGCAAGGCGGCGGATCGCTTCGGTTCCCAGGCCGGGAAAGGCGATGATTTCCGCGGCCCTTATCCGCCGGGAGAGCAGGGCCCCCGCGCCGCCCAGGGCGCCGAAATATATGGCCCCGGCCTTTCGCATAGCCTCCACAACTTCCGCAGAACGTTTGCCCTTGCCGATCATCCCCCGGAGGCCCAGTTCCAGAAGCCGGGGAGTATAGGCGTCCATGCGGTAACTGGTGGTGGGCCCCGCGGAGCCGATGACTTGTCCCGGCGGCGCGGGGCTGGGACCAGAGTAGTAGATCACCGCGTCCCCAATGGGGAAGGGGAGGGGCTCTCCATTGTCCAGCAATTCCAAAAGCCGCTTATGGGCCACGTCCCGGGCGGTGTAGATGACGCCGCTTATCAAAACCCGGTCCCCTGCAGAAAGGGCGGCGGCCTTTTCCCGGGTCAGGGGCAGCAGCAACCGGCTTTCAGCCGGCGGGCGCGGCGGCGGCGGGCGTTCCATCAGATGATCTCCTGTGCGTGGCGGCTGACATGGCAGTTGATGTTCACCGCCGCGGGAAGCCCGGCGATATGAGTAGGTGCCGCCTCGATGACCGCGGCCAGCGCCGTGATCCGGCCTCCAAAACCCTGGGGGCCGATTCCCAGTGCGTTGAGCCGTCCGAGGATTTCCCGCTCCAGCGCGGCGTAATAGGGGTCGGGGTGGGGGATGTTCAGGGGCCGGAGCAGGGCCTTTTTTGCCAGCAGCGGGGCCCGGTCAAAGTTGCCGCCCACGCCGATTCCTGCCACGATGGGGGGGCAGGGGTTGGGCCCCGCGTCTTCTACCGCGCTTACCACAAAATCAATCAGCCCCGCCTCCCCATCGGAGGGCCGGAGCATCTTCACCCGGCTCATGTTTTCGCTGCCAAAGCCCTTGGGGGCCACGGTTAGGGTGATCCGGTCTCCCTCAACAATATCGAGATACAGCATGGCCGGGGTATTGTCCCCGGTATTGACCCGCCGCAGGGGGTCTTCCACTATCGAGGCCCGCAGGTATCCGTCCCGGCAGGCAATCCTGACCCCGTCGTCCACTGCGGCCCGTATGTCCCCTTCAACATGGACTTCCCGGCCCATGTCCACAAACACGCAGGCCATGCCCGTATCCTGACAGACCGGAACCTGATCTTTTTCCGCAGTTTCAAAATTTTCAATAATTTTTTCCAGACTGTCCTTCGCCGGGGGCCAGGTTTCTTCGGCATGGCAGGCGCGGATCCGGTCCCGCAGATCCGGCGGCAGGGAGCGGTTGGCCCGGATAAAAAGCCGCTCTACCGCGGCGCCGATTTGGGCGGCTTCGACAATCCGCATCAGTACTTAAACTCGCTGTCCCCGATGAATTCCCGCAGGATGCTGGTTCCCGGTACATACTGGGGCGGGATGGGGGCAAAGTTGTCCAGAAAGGAGAGCAGCCGGGCCGCTTCGGCATATTCGGGGCAGTTGGGCTTTACCGCCCGGATCAGGGGGTCGGCGTAGAATTTCAGCACCGCCAGTTCGTAGTCCAGCGCGGAGTTAAAGGCCGCATCGGCGCTGTTCTGGAAGGGAAAGATGTGTTTCCGTTCCCCCCGCTGGACGTTGGGCCACATTTTGATCGTCCCCGCCGCGTCCTTGCTCCTGAACTGGTAATCCCGGACTATCCGCCGCAGAAGCCGGTTGTCGCTGGTGGGGATCCGGTTGTGGTCGTCCAGGTTGAGCTGGGTCAGGGCGGAGACGTAGATCTTGAATTTGGCCTCCCGCTTTATTTCCGCGGTCAGGGCATCGTTGAGGCCGTGGATCCCCTCGACGATCAGCATGGTCCGCCGGTCCAGGCTGATTTTTTTACCCCCCCCTTCCCTGCGCCGCCCGGCCTTGAAGTCGTAGACCGGGAGGGTAACTGCCTCCCCCGCCAAAAGCGCCAAAAGCTGCCGGTTGAGGTAGGGAACATCCAGCGCTTCAAGGCACTCAAAGTCGGGTTCCCCCTTTTCATCCCGGGGGGCCTTTTCGATCCCTCGATAATAATCGTCCAGGCTCAGGGCTACCGGTTTAATGCCCATGACCATCAGTTCTATGGCAAGCCGTTTGGCGCTGGTGGTCTTGCCGGAACTGGAGGGGCCGGCGATCAAAATGACCTTGATGGCGTCCCGCCGGTCATAAATTTGTTCGGCGATCTCCACGAGCTTCCGGGCCTGAAACGCTTCGGCGATTCTGATATAGTCTCTGATGCTCCGGTCCGAGATCCGGGCGTTCAGTTCCCCCACGGAACGGACGCCCACAATGCGGCCCCATTTTTTGTATTCGTTGTAGACCGAAAAAATTTTCGGGCTGTCTTCAAAGGGATCGATGATCCGCCCCCGGCCCACGCCGGGGAACCGGAGGAGAAAGCCCTCCGCATAGGGCTGGAGATCAAAGGCGGAAAGCAGGCCCGTCCGCCTGACCAGGGGCTCCACGTAAAGATCCGCATAGTTTTTACATTCGTTGATCCGGATCCGGGCTTCGTTGCGGTGATCCAGAATCAGGCTGGTGGCGGTCTGGTTGTTTTTTTTGAATATTTCCAGCGCCTCTTCATAGGCGGCATAACGGAAATTGATGGGGTGGTTTTCCTGAACCAGCCGCTCCATGTTTTCTTTCAGGGCCGCGACTTCTCCTTCTTCCGGTTTTTTGCCCCCCGCGAAGGTGTAATAATACCCGTTTCCCAGCGAATGGCCGATGTAGAGGTTCCGTCCGGGGAACAGGTCTTTGGCGGCGACGGCCAGGAGGAAGGCCAGAGAGCGGCGGTAGATCATGACCCCTTCCGGGGAGTCCAGCAGCACCGGCTCCAGCAGGGCGTTCACTTCGAGCCGGGCCGTGAGGGGCAGAATTTCGTTGTTCACCCGGATCGCCGCCATGTCCTGCTCGCCGGCGCAAAAATGGCCGGCGAGGCTGTCCGCCTGAACACCGGCGGGGCAGACCAGGGTTTTTCCCGTGTCCGGCCCGCTGTTAAACCGTATATGCAGTTTGTCCATGATGATCATAAATCTCCCAGATGGCTTTTGATGAGGTCCAGTTTGAGGGCCCGGAGCCGGGGGGTAACTGACACCTTATACACATGGGGGTTGAGGAGGCGCTTGTGGCTGGAATCCAGCGATTCCAGTTCTTCCGCCGCCCGGCTGCGAATCTCCGCCAGGGAGGGCCGGGGACCGCAGGGCTCTCCGTTTTCCAGCCGGGGTTTGAGCATGACCTCCGCGCCGCCCCCGACTTCGTGATAAAAATGCCGGTAGTCCGCGGCGGGGTGCCAGAAAACGCAGCGTTCCCCCTTTTTAATGAGGTCGGGGTTTGCCGGATCGTCCAGACTGAGTACGTCCGCCACCGCCATGCCCCGGCTGTCCTTGACCCGCCAGACCTGCTTGATCCCCGGGGTGGTGGTCTTTTCCGGGTTGTCGGAAAATTTCATCGCCGGAATCAGCAGCCCCTGCGCGTCTTCCCGGGCGGTAAGTTTGTAGACCCCCGTAAAGGCCGCCTCGTGGCCCCCGGTAACCATTTTGGTTCCCACCCCCCAGGTATTTACCGGGGCTCCGGCGGCCACCAGCGCTTCGATGATCGATTCGTCCAGATCGTTGGACACCGTGATGGTCGCCCGGTTCAGCCCCGCCCGGTCAAGAACCCGCCGGGCTTCGGTGGACAGGTACTGAATGTCCCCCGAATCCAGCCGGACCCCGAAATTTTTCCCCGCCGCGGTCAGTTCTTTCCCCACCTTCACGGCGTTGAGGATGCCGCTTTTGAGGGTGTCGTAGGTGTCGATCAGGAAGACGGTCCGGTCGGGGTACAGTTCCGCATAGGCCCGGAAGGCTTCTTCTTCACCCGGATGGGCCATAACCCAGGAATGGGCCATAGTACCCAGCACGGGGATGCCGAATTCCTTGCCCGCCAGGGTGTTGGAAGTTCCCGCAGCCCCGCCGATATAGGCGGCCCGGGATGCGGACATGGCCCCGTCCCAGCCCTGGGCCCGGCGGAGGCCGAACTCCATGATGGAACCCTTGCCCGACGCCAGCCAGACACGGGCGGTTTTGGTGGCGATGAGGCTCTGGAAATTGATCGTGTTGAGGAGCATCCCCTCGATGATTTGGCATTCGATAAGCCCTCCGTCCACCCGGATCAGGGGTTCCAGGGGAAAGACCACGGTTCCCTCGTCAAAGGCCAGCAGGGATCCGGAAAAACGAAAATCCCGGAGATAATCGAGAAAGGCTTCTTCAAAACAGCCCAGGCCCCGGAGATAGCCGAGATCGTCTTCGGAAAACGAAAAATTCCGAAGCCGTTCAAGCATGGTGTCCAGGCCCGCGAAGATCGCGAATCCCCCGTCAAAGGGCAGGTGGCGGAAAAACATTTCAAAAACCGCCCGGTGGTTGATGTTTTTTTTCCAGTAGCCCTGGGCCATGGTGAGGGAATAAAAATCGGTGAAGAGGGCCGAACCGGGGGCGCCCGGATTTCCGGCGGTATTCATAAACCTGCCTCCTTGAGGAATTTTTCGGAACCGCAGAGGCGAATTCCCTGTTTTTTCATGTCGTCCAGGGCTTTTTCCACCGAGCCTTCGGGGTAGCCTACCCCCCGGACCGCGTCTTCAAGAACAATAACGGTGAAGCCGAGCCGCCGGGCGTCCAGCGCGCTGTATAGTACGCAGTAATCCGTGGCCAGGCCTCCCATGACGACCGTGCCGATCCCCAGGCCCCGGAGCCAGCCCTCAAGACCCGTGGGGGTCCGGCGGTCGTTCTCGAAAAAGGCCGAATAGGAATCCAGGCCGGGCCGGAAACCCTTGCGGAGGATCAGGTTGAGGGGCTTTCGGTCCAGTCTCTCGTGGAACGCCGCGCCCCGGCTCCCCTGAACACAGTGATCCGGCCAGAGAACCTGCCCTTGAATCCTCGGGGTTTCCGCAGCCCTGTCCGGGGGAAGATCGATCAGATCCCCCGGCTTTTTTCCCGGATGGGCGGAGGCAAAGGAAACGTGCCCGCCGGGGTGCCAGTCCTGGGTGGCCGCCACAGGGCCCCCAGCCCCGGCAAAGGCCGCGGCCAGGCGGTTCAGGGGCCCGATAACCTCATCCCCCCGGTTTACCGCCAAAGCCCCGGCGGGGTATTTCTCCCCCGAGAGGGAGACGCAGGCAGGACAAAAATCATTTTGAACGTCAATTATCAGAAGAAGGGCGCTGCGAATATCACCGATCATGAATGCTCCTTATGCCCGGCTAGAATTTTTTCAGGATGCTTAAAAATTCCGCACCCCGAATTGGATCGGCGGGCCTGAAATTTTTGCCGTCCGGCAGGGACATCATTTCCGTTTCCACCGATCCCAGGATGGCGTCAAAAAAAGGGGAGAGCAGGGGCAGATCGGCGATGGGGCTCCGGGGGTTTGTCATCCGGGAATAGCGGGAAGAATACCGGGCGAGGATCCCCCGGTCTCCCCGGTTTTCCGCATAGAGCCGCCAGAGGAACCATGCGGCCCCGGAACGGAGAACCGGGTCTTCCGGTCCGGGCGGGGCAAGGGGCCATTCATCCAGGGTGATATCCTGGGTATAGGGGATAAACGACCGTTCCAGCAGGCGCTTGAAGAGTTCTTCCACCGGTAGTTCCCTGCCGGCGGTGAGAAACCGGAACAGATCCGTTTCGTTCCGGGTCAATTCTATCAGTTCTGTCCAGGCAAGGCCCCGGCGTCCCAGCAGTTCCATTGTTCTGCCCCGGGCGCCCGGTTCGGCGTCCCGCAGTTCCCAGGCCAGGGCGCGGCTTTCGCCGTAGGTTTCCCGGTACACCGGGGGCAGGCTCCCCGCAAAGGCGGTGTCAAAAGCCCCCGCCGCCTCCCGGTATTGGCCCAGTTCCATCAAAACCCGGGCCCGCTCGATATGCAGGGCCGCCGCCGGAGAAACCGCCCCCTCGGGCGAAAGGCCGGTTCCCGCGGCGGGCCCCGCTATCCGCAGTTCCTGGTCAATCAGGGCGAACCGCTTTTGCGGGTCCGCTTCGAGCCGGACGGCGAGGATCAGGGACTGGGTGTTTCCCGGTGAAAGGGACCGGGAATCCCTGAGTCTTCTGGCCGCTTCGCCGGCTTTTCCCTCATGGACATACAAACGGCCCGACCATGCCGCCAGGGCCGCGCTGTATTCCGCATCGGCGGCGGGGGCTTTTTCCAGTCCGGTAATACGGTTCCGGGCCGCCGCCCGTTCCGCCGAACCCGCGGCGGGGCCGTCCAGCGGCACAATCATTTTTTCCAGTTCCGCCAATTCACCCCGCCGGGTCGCGCTCATGGTTTCAACCAGCAGGTCTTTTCCCATCGACTGGCAGGAAAGCAGCAGGAGCGTGAAAAGCCCCGGCAGCGCTCCTTTTTTCATCAAATTCATAGGCCGCGTCTCCGACTTCATGCTATTTCCAAGGAGGTCTGTCCATAATGTGTCTACATTAATGGACAGACTCTTCTATTTAAACTGCCACCGGTACAGTTTATTATCAAGCCCCACCCCGGCACATTCCATTTTACCGTCGCCGTTGAGATCCCCAAAGAAAGGCCGTCCCCAGACCGGCAGGGGGAAGCCGTTCAGGGAACTGAAATTCCGGGCGTAGCCGTACAGGGCGTTTCCGTCCCCGGTTATAAAAATTTCCGGAACCCGGTCGCCGTTTACGTCCAGGGCTTCCAGGTAGCCTTCTTCCTGAACCCGGAGATTCGGAATCTGTTGGCGCAGTACGGTTCCGTCAAGGCCCACCTGATAGAGAACGCCGCCGGCAGAGACCAGCCAGAGGAAATCCCCATCGAAAACGGGCTGCACAAAAAAGATTTCCTCCAGTTCCAGGGGAAAGGGGGAAAGGGGCACGGCGTTTTCATCAAAGACCGACAGTTCTCCCGCCTGGGTAACGAAGGCAACCAGAACCCGGTTGTTCCGGGGGAAAATCAGGGGGGAGCCGAAGGCAATGCCCGAAACCGGAACCGGCCAATTGGGGAGCGCCTTGCCCGCGGCATCCAGGAGCCAGATTTCGCCGAGAAAGCTTTTGGGGTATACCGCCGCGTAGGTCCGGCCCTGCCGGAGGCTTAAAAACGAAGGGGGGGAACGCAAGGGGGCTTCGAAGCGGGTTTCCCAGGAGCTGATTTTTCCCTGGGGATCAACGACGTAAACCGCGCCCTCCCGGTCATAGAGAAAGAGATTTCCCCCGTAGGCCGCCGGAGGGGCGGGAGGCGCCGAAAGGTTAAGGCCCGTATTGATCGGAAAGCCCTGCACCGGTTCCATATTTTCGTTCACCAGGCTCACCCGCCCCTGGGAACCGGCTACCCAGGCCAGGCCGTCCCCGCTTCGGGGGTTCAGGCCCGCCGCCGGGATGCACCAGAGCGGAGCGGCCCCCCCGTCCAGTTCCGCAAACTGGTTGTCCTGGAGGTTCAGGGCCAGGGCGGTCCGGCCCCGGGTAAGCAGCAGGCGTTTTTTCTCCGGCGCCGAAGGGATGACCCCGTAGACATGGTTCCCCAATTTTCCCCCCGGTTCCAGCGGGTATCCGGGTATGGGGCTCAGACCGCCGCCGGAGCCGGGGATCACCGAAAGGGCGAGGCTGACAAGGCCCCGGTCAAAGGTAATGCGCAGAAGCCCCTGGCGGTACAGGCTCAGAACCGCGCTTATTGTGGTTTGGCCTTTGAGGAAAAAGGGCAGGGACGCATCCAGGGAATAAAAGAGGCTGAACGAAGCGCTGTCCGAACCGGATCGCGCTAAATCCCGCCAGAGGGCGGTTTTCGGCAGGGTGTTGTTCCGCTGAATTTCCCGCACCGCCGCCAGCAGGGTTTCCGCGGATTCGGAAACAAGGAGGTAGTCTTTATGCACCGTATAATAGGGGGCGGGAACCCGGATGTTCCAGAGATGGAGAAAAGACTGGAGAAATTCAGGCAGTTCAATCCGGGGTATCCTGACCCCGTCCAGGTTCAGCCGGATATTTTCGTTCACCACCACGGTTTGAAAAGCCTGGTCAAAGACCTCCTGCCGTTTCCGCTCATCGCCGATCTGAACCACATAGACCGGGCTGGGGCGGCCCTCCATGCCGAAGACGGCGAATTCGTTGCCGGTCCAGGCAAACAGCAGGTCTTCCAGGCCGATTCCCAGAGCCATGCGGGATGAAGCATCCGCCCGCCGCATCCCCGATTCAAGTTCGGGCCCGGAAAAAACCGCCGCCGCGTTGTAGAGTTCCCGGAGGGTTCCCGCGGAAAGGATCGTGCTGTACTGGGCCGACGCGGGGAGCAGGCCGGTGAGGTTCGGGACAGGAGATTTTTCTTCCAGCAGTTCCCTGAGGGGCGGGCTTTGGGTGAGTACGGGGGCCAAAATATGGAAATCCAGTTTTTTGGAATCCGGCGACAGGGTGATTTCCACCGGGGCGGAAAAATCAATGTTTCTCAGCGCCCGCGCAATCCGCGGTTCCTGCCCGGCAAGAATTCCCCGCAGCAGATCCGGGGAGACCAGCAGGGCCGCGCTGTAATCCTTTGACATGATGGCTTTTTCCCCGGAGCCCCGGAGATCCCCGTCCCTGGCGCGGCCAGCCAGAACCGCCTCAAAAGTCTGCGGGTTGTTGGAGATGATGAGGAGGTTATGCCAGGGGCCGATAAAAAGGGGCTCGCCTTTTTCGGGCCGGTATTCAAAACGGGAATTTTTCCCCGCCTGCACATAATAGAGCCCCGGAATGGTGATATATTTGGTCAGGGTGGGGAGGAAGCGCAGCAGGGGCGAAAGGAGGCCCGAATCCCAGGCGGCCAGGAGCCGGTTTTCCCTGAGCAGGGCTCCTTCGATACGGCCCCGGAGGAAAAACCGGAAGGCCGGTTTTTTCAGCGCCGGACTGTTGTCCGCCATTCTGACCAGCGGAATGACCGGCGCCAGATCCGGGTAGGCCAGAATCTCCGGGAGCGTTTCGTGGCGCAGAAAACCGTCGGCCAGCCGTACCGGATCGGGTACCCGGAAGTACAGGTTGTAGGAATCGGGTATCACCTCGCCGGGGTTGATGCGGCCAATCAGGGCCATGGCGGCATAAGCCAGGGGCAGGGCGATCAAAATGATCAGGATCACGACGAGCGCTTTTTTTGTTTTTTTCTTTGTTCCTTCAGCCATTATATCCTCCGTACCGCCCGGTAGAGCGCGTCCCTGCTGATCTCGGTCCACACCGGCCTCCCGTGGGGGCAGTGAGGGTCCGGAAGTTCCAGGGCTTCTGTTGCCAGGGCCAGAGCGGCCCCGTTGTCAAGATAATCTCCGTCCCGTACCGCGCCATGGCAGCACAGGGTGGCGGCCCAGCGTTCCGCCATATTTTCACCCGCTTCCCGCAGGGAAAGCAGTTCTTTCACCGTTTCCGCGTCTCCCAGCCGCCAGTCTACCGGCAGGGCCTCGATGGACCAGCCCGTTCCGTCCCGGTTTATGACAACACCCAGGCGGCCCAGGTCTTCCCGCCGGGATTCCAGAAACCGGTCTTCTTCATCGCTTTCGGCGCTAAAGGGGATGGGAACCAGCAGTTCCTGCTGGGGGATGGGCCGGGAGAGAAAACGGTCGTAGAGGATCCGTTCATGGGCAGCGTGCTGATCGATGATGTAGAGTTTGTCCCCCGCCTCGACCAGGATGAAGAGGCCGAAGGCCCTGCCCGCATAGCGGAGTTCCCTGTATTCAGGCGGCCCGGACTCGGCAGCGGCGCCGTCCTGAAAAGGGGCCCCGTTCCCCGGCAGGGCCGCGGCCCGGCCCGGCATGGGGGCGAAGTCCGGGGGCCGTTCCAGCAGGGCTTCCATGGCCAGGGCCCCCGCGGGGGCAAAGCCGTCCGCCGGACCATGCCCGGCAGGGCCGGCGCCGCCTGAGTCTGCCCGTCCGCCGTATGCGCCGCCCCGCCCGCCGTCCGCCGGGCCATGCCGGGCCATGCCGGCGGAACCGGCGAAACTGCCGAGGCCAAAGCTGTCGTCCGGGTAGAGGCCCGGCTCTGAGGTGTAAGCGGCGGCTTCCCGCCCGCTCTCCGGGCCCGTATTAAAGGCCGCCGCGCCCCGGGACAGGTTGAAGCGCCGGGCAAAATCCCGCAGAGCCGAGGTGATTGCGTGGTGGATGGCGCCGGGGTCGGCGAAACGGACTTCCCGTTTAGCGGGGTGGATGTTAAAATCCGCCAGCCGTGGTTTAATCTTTACAAATACCGCCCCCACCGGATGGGTTCCGTTGGGGAACCAGCCCTGAACCCCGTATTCCATGGCCTGGAGCAGGGCGAAATCCTGAATCCTCCGGCCATTGGCAAACACAAAAAGCTGCCGCCGGTCGTTCCGGTACAGTTCCGGCCCGCCGATCACCACCGCCGCGCTGAAACCCTCGCCGGAACAATGTATCTCGTGAAGAAAGGTCCCGTCCCGGCTGTCCGGCAGGGCCGCGGCGAACCGTTCTTTGTTGGAATTGACGGCGGGGAAAAAATCCTTCAGTTTGCCATCCTGGGAAAAGCGGAACGAAAGGGCGGGAAAGGCCAGAGCCTTGTCGATAAAGATCTGCCGGCAAAGGCTCCCCTCGCTGCCCTCCCGTTTCAAAAACCGTTTCCGGGCGGGGATGGCGTCAAAAAGGCCCAGGGCCCGGACGCTGGTCCCCCGGGTCCGCCGGGCTGGTTCCAGCCGCGGCGGGTTGCGTTCCCCCGGCCCCACCTCCAGCCGCCAGGCTTCCCGCCCGTCCGTGCTGCTGAGGATTTCCAGCCGGGAAACCGCGGCGGCGGCGGCCAGGGCTTCCCCCCGGAAGCCCAGGGTTTCCGTAGTGTTCAGGTCTTCCAGGGAGCGGATCTTGCTGGTGGCGTGGGTAAGCCAGCAGCGGGAGAGGTCTTCCCGGTTCATCCCCCCGCCGTCGTCGATCACCTCGGCCCGGCGGCTGCCACCCCCCTCAATGGACACCTCCACCTGGCTTGCCCCGGCGTCAACGGCGTTGTCGATAAATTCCCGGATCAGCGCCGCGGGCCGGTCAACGACTTCCCCGGCGGCGATCCGCCGGGCCTCTTCCGGGGGCAGGACCTGAATCCGCCCCGCCGTGGGTTCAGTCATTGTCAAAAAGCTCCAGTTCCGGGCTTTCTTCCGCCGGGGCCCCGCTCTCGTTCATTAAAATTTCAATACGGCTTTCCACTTTTTCCAGGTCTTTTTCCAGAGTCCGGGCCAGTTTAATCCCCTCTTCAAAGGCTTTCAGGGCCTCGTCCAGGGGAATATCAGGACGTCGTATTTTTTCACCCATTTCTTCCAGCCGTTCCAGCCGTTCCTCGAAATTTTTCATCCCGCCGCTCCCGGCCCCCGGCCTGCTCCCTCCGGCCTTGTTTCCGCCTGTTTTGCTTCCGCCCACCTTTGCCATAGCCGCTCCTAATCCTCGACCGCTTCCGTTACCGCCGTGATACGCCCCGTCAGGGGCCGGATGCTCAACCGGTCTCCGGCCTTTGCATCCGCGGCCCGGTGCAGCAGTTTGCCGGTTTTTTCATTCACCACCAGGGAAAACCCCCGCGCCATAATAGCCAGCGGGCTTCCCGCTTCAAGGCCCCGAAGGGCCAATTCCAGCCGGCGGCGGAGTTCGCCTACCCTGCCGGAAAGGGCGTTCAAAAGCCCTTCCTTGGCGTCATCGAACCGGACCAGCCGGGGCTGAAGAATCGCCCGGAACCGGTATTCCAAATCCTCCAGGCTAAAAGGTTTCACCAGCAGCCGGGCCCGTTCCAGCCGGGATTGCATGGCGTCAACAATGACGCTCCCCAGGTTCCGGATCGCCTCCAGCGCGGCCTCCCGGTTTTCGCTCACCAGTTCCGCCGCCGCCGACGGGGTAGGGGCCCGGAGATCCGCGGCAAAATCCGAAAGGGCCCAGTCAATTTCATGCCCCACCGCGCTGACCACGGGAATCTGTGAAGCCGCCACCGCCCGGACCACAGCCTCGTCGGAAAAGGGCAGCAGATCCTCCAGACTGAACGGCTTAACCAAGAGCCGGGCCCGTTCCAGCCGGGCCTGCATACCGTCCCGGATATTCCGGCCCAGGTCCCGGATCGCCTCCAGCGCCGCCTCCCGGTTTTCGCTCACCATCTCCGCCGCCGCCGATGGGGTATGGGCCCGGAGATCCGCGGCAAAATCCGAAAGGGCCCAGTCAATCTCGTGCCCCACCGCGCTGACCACGGGAATCGCCGAGGCCGCCACCGCCCGGACTACCGCCTCGTCGGAAAAAGGCAGCAGGTCTTCCAGAGCGCCGCCCCCCCGTCCCACAATCAACACATCCGCCAGCTTCCATTGATTGGCCTGCCGTATGCGCCGGGCGATAATGGGGGCCGCGTCGTTCCCCTGGACCGGCGCGGGAAGGATAATCACCCGGATGCCCCCGGCCCGGCGGCCCAGCACGTTGAGAATATCTCGCACCGCCGCCCCCGTGGGAGAACTCACCACCCCCACCACCGAGGGAAACCGGGGAATGGGCCGCTTTCGCTCCTCGTCAAAAAGCCCCTCGGCGGCCAGGTCCCGCTTCCGCTTTTCCAGCAGGGCCAGGATTTCCCCCGCCCCCGCCTGTTCCATCTCCTCGCAGACAATCTGGTAACTCCCCCGGGGCGGGTAGACCGAAACGCTCCCCCGGACCCGGAGCAGTATTCCGTCTTTCGGCTCAAAGGCCAAAGACCGGAGCCGGTTTTTAAACATCACCGCGGAAATGCTGGCCCCCGCGTCTTTGAGGGTAAAATACAAATGCCCCGTACTGGAGGGCCGGCAGTTGGAAAGCTCCCCCTCTACCACCACCGAAGAAAAGGCTCCCTCCAGGCTGGCCCGGATAAGTCCGGTAAGCTCCGAGACCGTGAGTTTGCGGGAACCGTCCATGGCCCCAGTATAGCCAAAGCGGGGGGAAAAGGGAAGTTCTTCTACCGGAGTGGACAAAATCCCTCCTGCAAGGGGGCCTTGTTGCTTCTGGAGGGGGGCCGGTTTCCATACTTTTTTTTGTGCGCGGACGCCGTTATTCTGGCCCCCCCTGCGCTCCAAAGCCTACGGCTTTTCCGCTACCCCCCTATAGGGTACTTGTACTTTATCGA
This sequence comes from Treponema sp., assembly GCA_031266075.1. Lineage (GTDB taxonomy): Bacteria > Spirochaetota > Spirochaetia > Treponematales > Breznakiellaceae > JAISAN01. The sequence continues at coordinate 53 of JAISBS010000101.1, read as the reverse complement.
GGGGGGCGCCGTGTTACCGGACTATAAAACAGGCTCAATATTTCGCCTGCCGT
>JAISBS010000096.1 GCA_031266075.1 Treponema sp. | reverse complement strand
TTCAAGAATCTCGGAAACGTGCTCACGTACTATAACGTGCTTACCCGATAACATCAACAAGGTGGTATCGGGATGGACTTCGATTGATTCGATTTGATGGGGATTTATAAAATATTCTTTTCCATCAAGCCGGGTTACTTTTATCATTTTTGAGTAAAGAATGAGGGGAGGCGTGAGGAGCGGGGTTTAACCGCCCCGGCTCACCGCCCTCCCCGCACTACGGCCTCCTATCGCTTCAGGGTTAATACTTCCTGCAATAACTGATCCGCGGTCTGGATGGTCCGGGAGTTTGCCTGGAATCCCCGCTGGGTCACGATCATGTCCACGAACTGTTCGGAGAGGTCCACGTTGGACATTTCCAGGGTTCCGGCGATGATCTTGCCCTTTCCCGCAATCCCCGAAGGGCCGATGTTGGCGGCCCCGGAATTGTTGGATACCCGGAAGGTATTTTCCCCCGCCTTTTCCAGACCTCCCTGGTTGGGGAAACTTGCCAGCGCCACCTGCCCCAGCGTTCTGACCGTACCGTTGGAAAAAATCCCGGTGATAATCCCGCTCTGATCGATCTTGAAATTTTCCATGTAGCCCATGGTATGGCCGTCCTGAACCACCATCTTGGAAGAACTGGCCTCCGAATACTGGGTGATGGAATTGGTAAGACCATTCACGGTTCCCAGATCCAGGACAAATTCCTGCCGGACCGGGGCGCCGTCTTCGCCGGGAGTGGCCCCCAGCACGTCAAAGGCCACGTTCATGGTTACCTGCCCCGCGTCGCCGGCTACGTTTCCCGCCCCGTCTTCCGCGGACAGAAGCCGGCCATCGTTGCTGAAATTCACTACAAAGGTCGTAGGTCCGCCGGCTGCGGGGGCTTCCTCCCCCAGGCCGATAGCGGTATTGGTGGGCTCCGCAGTTTCGGGGTCAACAATTACATTGGCGTTCCAGCTGTTCTGGGTTCCCGGCACCCGGGTAAATTCCACCTGAAGAATATGATCCTGTCCAAAGGTATCGTAAATTTTGATCGCCGTGGCCCAGGTACTCTGGCGGATTTGAAGCTCGTTGGCGTCTTCGGGAATTTCGGGGATCCGCTTGTCCAGGTTACAGGCAAAATTCACCACCTCGGTGGCCCGGGCCGCGTCTTTGCCCCCTACGGGGATGATCAGGTCTTCGGTCTGGCGGGACACGTCGATGAACTGGGCGCCCATCACTTCCCGGGCCATCCAGCCCTGCACCCTCATGCCGTTGGCGGGGTTCACCATGGTGCCCGCTTCGTCAATGCTGAAAGCCCCGGCCCGGGTGTAAAGTTCCTTGCCCCCGTCGGCGAGGACAAAGAACCCCATGCCCTGAATCGCCAGGTCCGTACCAACCCCGGTGGTCTGAAGTGAGCCCTGAATGTGTATCGTGTCTATCGAAGCGATGGACATTCCCAGACCAACTTCCTTGGGGTTGACGCCCCCCAGGTCTTCGGTGGGGCGGGCTGCGCCCTGGAGCTGCTGGTACAGGATGTCCTGAAAATTCACCCGGTTCCGCTTGAAGCCCGTCGTGTTGATGTTGGCGATGTTATTGCCGATCACATCCATTCTGGTCTGATGATTCTGAAGCCCGGATACGCCGGAAAACAATGATCGCATCATATCGCATCACTCCTCATATACCCTGGTTACTTTGTCCCAGAGATAATTTTCGCCGTTCACTAAAATCTGAGGTATCTCACCCCGGTTTACCGCACTTACCCTGCCCTGAATTACCTTTTCCCCGTCGGCGATCTCTACCGGTTTACCCAGCGCCGAAACAGCCTCCCCGGCCATGAGCATCCGGGTCAGTTTGGAGAAATCCCCCGCCATATTGGTCATCTGCTCCAGGCTGGAGAACTGGGCCATCTGGGCGATAAATTCCTTGTCCTCCATGGGGGCCGTGGGGTTCTGGTAGGAAAGCTGGGTAATCAGGAGTTTGAGGAAATCATCCCGCCCCAGATTCTGCTGGGGTTTCCGGCCCTCGTTGATGGTCTTGTTGAAATCGTCCACAAACTGGGTCAGTTCCGCCTTTTCCTGGCTGCTCAGTTTTGACTGCATTGGTTTTGGTGTAAGTTCCAGGTTTCCCGCAGCCGCTTGAATTTCCATGTTTGCTCTCCTATAAGCTTGTTTCAAAACTAAAGCTTTGAAACAGTCTCCTATACCAGCATATTGACGGCGATCCGCCCGTTCCGGGTAAAAATGCCCGCCGGGTCATCCACCGCCGCGATCTGTGCATCCAGCCCTTCCTGGGCGGCGTCATACCGCCGGGCGGCCAGCCGTTCCGGTGTGGAGGGGCGGCCCGCTTCTTCTCCGGCCCAGCCCTGTTCCATTCCTCCGCCCCCTCTGGCCAGGGACATATCAAGATCCGCGCCGTCAAAGCCCGAATCCCGGAACGCCTGCTCCAGCGAAGCGATTTCTCGTTCAAAAGCCCGGAGGGCCGCTTCGCTTTCAACCACAATGTGCCCTGTTACCTTGTTGTCGGCCATTTCCAGCCGTATCTTTACATTTCCCAGGGATTCGGGCCGCAGGGCAAGGCGGATGGTTCCCTCCCCGCCGTCCCGGAGGGCCACGGATGCGTGGCGGACAATATCACCGTTCAGGTTCTGGTGGAGTTCCCGGGCGAGAAAATCCTCAAAACTCCGGCCCGCCCGGCTTTCCCAGGTATGGGAAGCAGCCTGGGGAGGCTCCCGTCCGGGAGTTCCCCCCCGGAGTTCCACCAGAATCTCCATTTCCCCCCTGCCCGCCAGGGGCCGGGGCTCCAGGCCCCGGAGGTTTTGGGAAGCCAGGGCTCCGGCAGCCCGGTCCTCCCCGGCGCGGACATCCCGCACGTCCGGGCCGGTTTTTTCCCGGCGGTTTTCCTTTTGCCGGGCCTCCGCCAGCCGGGAACGGGGTTCCGCCCGGCCCCGTTCGCCTGAGCCCGCCGGCCTGAGCCCGCCGGGGAACAAGCCGGGATTGGCTTCCCCGAAGCGGGTGGAAAAATTTTCCTCCGGGGAATCCACATAGACCGGCTTGCTCCCGGCTTTTCCCTTCCGGCCTGCGGGAGCGCCCGTTTCGGCCTCCTCCCCCGCGAAAGCGGGTTCCCCGGCGCCCGCCAGGGCCCCGGAATCAAGGTCATCCAGGGACAGGAAACCATCGGCCCCGCCGAAGGGGATTTCCTCCCCGCCCGCGGGGGAAGCCCCTGGCTTTACCGGCGTCTTTGCCGCTCCGCCGGCCTCCGGCTCCCCGGTTTGCGATCCCCAGGGCAGATGAAAGAGGGGGTATCCGCCGGAGGCCCCGTCCAGGCCCATTTTCCGATCAGAAAGGGCCCCGGCGGCCCCGGCCAGGATTTTCCGGTTATGCTGCGAATCTTCCGCGCCGTCAATTCCCAGCCCAAAGGTCCCGGCGGGCTTTTTCCCGGCCCGCTGCCGTCCGGGGAACAGGGCGGCGATTTCTTCCGGGACAGGGAATCCTTCTTCTGCCGCACCGGGTTTGAGCTTTCCCGCGGCCTCAACCCCGGCGGGAGAATTGCCGTCCTTTTCCCCGGCCCGGCGGAGCAGACCCGCAAGTATTTTGGCAAATACACCCAGACCCTCTTTTTTCGCAGGGCCCTGCCGCTGGATCGCTTCCGCACCGGAAGACGGTGAGTTTTCTATCTGGGGGGATATTTGTACCACCACCCGGCCTCCTTGTCGAATCAGACGCCGGAATAATGAAGAAGTCTTAATTCAGCGCAGAGGGCCGTCCAGCCATTTTGCGCTGCAATTCCGCAGCCCTGGCCGCTCCTTCGGCGGTCTGGGCCATCAGGGACAGCCAGTAGGAAACCAGCGAAGTAGTCCCTTCAGCCCGGGCAATTTCTTCGGTCTTCCGGAAAACGTCGATAGCGTCCTGATCATCCATTCTGGTAATGATGCCCACCGCCCGCTCCGGAGGCATCCCGGTCAAATAGCGGGCGTTCTGCTCGACGTTACTGTCTTTATCTTCGGCTTCTTTCTTTATGGCATTGATGGAAATTTCCTGATCTTCCAGCGCTTTTTGCCGTTCTTCCAGTTCCTGGGCCATTTGTTCTATTTCGCCGTAGCGGTTCTGCAAAACCTGTTCCTGGGCGTCCAGTTCCAGATCCCGCAATTCCAGGGCCTCCAGCCGGATAGCCAGCCGTTCCGCATCCAGGTTCAGATCTTCGCCGGCGGCGGCCACGGGCTGGGTTCGTCCCTCCCGCCCGATAAAGCGGTAAAGGGGCGACAAAACCGTCTTGGCGTCGATGAGGTTGAGGTAATCGAACCAGAGGACTCCCCCTCCAATCATGGCAAAGATGAGCAGTAACAGGACGACAACCCTGCCGATAATTCTTGACACTCCGTAACCGGCCACCTGACCCCTCCCCTTATGATATGATGGTCTTCTCTCTATTTATCGTCAAGTCTTGGCCGTCTTATGAGACCTGGATGACGCGGCCCCCAAAAGTTCAATCCGCGCGGTAATGTAGTCCATCCGGTCCTGATTCAGGACGGCGCGCCGGTGTTTGGCGCCGGGCAGTTTATCGACCTTGTAGCCGCCCCGGCTGACGAATTTTTTCCCCCTCCCTTCGGTGAACCAGTAAACCAGGGCGATATGGTTCCGGTCCAGTTCTATGGCGTTGATCCCCTTTTTGCCGATGGCGGAGCCGGAGTTAAAGAGGCAGGGCACGGGGAGTTCATCACCATAGAGGCTCTGGCGCAGGACATTCCGCCGCTCTTTCCGTTTCAGCTTCCCCAGTTCCTTTTGCAGGGCCGCAACCTCCCCGGCAATCCGCTCCCGGCCTGTTCCCTCGGCGGCGGGGTAATCCCGGCAGAGCCGCTCGATCTCGAATTTGATATAGTCAAAGCGGCCCAGGGATTCAAACAGGGGCCGGTGGGTATGGCCGATGATCGAAATGCAGTTGTTTTCCAGGGAAAATTGATAGGCTTTTTTTTCCACAAAAAACCGCCGGTAGGGGTTCCGGGCCACGGTGTTCCTGATGCCAAAGGGTTTCAGGATATAGCGGATTCCCGCCCCGAGGATGGCCTTGTAATCGGTGTAAAATTTGGAGGACTGGTGGCCATGGTATACATACGCGGGAATATACCCGGTCTCGATCCGCAGCGCGTTATAAAGCGGGTAGGGATAGTTTTTTTCAAAGAGCAGATCCTCGTCATGGTTACCCAGAATCTTGAACAGCCTGCCCTCCTGAAAAAAACGGTCGAAAATTTCATACAGCCGGAGCCACCGGCCTTTGACCAGGGCCAGGGAATGGCGCTGAAGCTCCTCGATGTCCCCGTTCAACACCAGATACCAGCCCCGCTTGAAATAATAGTCTTCAAGAAGGCTGATCAGGAGTTCCCCGTTTTCGGAAAGGTCATCGCTCCGGCCAACGCCCATGTGGAGATCGCTGATGATCAGGGCCTTGCCTTCCCGTGAAAGGTCCAGTGTTGCCACAGCGTTGTACTGGGGCTTTACAATATCTTTGAAAAAACTGTTCTCCATTCAAACGCCCTTATGTTTTTTGCCTTTGCGCCCGCCCCATATTGGACTTGTTCAATAATCCGGTTGGGTTTCCGGAGGTTCCTCGAAGAAAACTGCTCATTCCTTATAATATAACGAATTACGCAGATGCAATTTTCTTCATAGAGTACGAAAACCTCTGAAAACTGAAGTCTTCAGAGGTTCCCTGATTAATAGTATACAATTGGCTGGCCCGGCTCAAGGCTTTTGGGAACTCCGGGAAATCCCGGCCAGGTTTCCGGCGCCTCCTTTTTGCAGGGGGCTTGCCCGGTTTAGCCCCGGAGCAGCAAAACAAGCAGTAGCGCCACACATAAGAGGAAAAATACCGTCAGGATATAGACCCAGAGGGGAAGTGCCCCGGCGGAGACGCGGAGCGGTTTTTCTTTCCGGGGAACTGGTTTCCACCCGGCGGGCCGGGATTGGCCGCCAAAACCGTCCGTTTCAGCGGCGGCTGAACCGGGGGTTGAGTAACCGCAGACCGGGCAGCCTGCGGCAAAAAGGTTTTCCGCACCGGTGAAACCGCAGGCGGGACAGCGGACAGAGGCAAAATACCGCCCACAGCGGGGACAGGTTTTGGTATTCCGGTCAACCTCGGCGCCGCAGTTTTCGCAAAAAAAACGGGGGGATTTCGCCAAGCCGCCCGCCCCCTATTGGCCCGACGCTTTTTTTTCGGCAGACACCGCCGGAGCGCTTCCGCCGGCGGGGGCGCTCTTGTCCCCGGCAGCCGAGGCGGCCTTTTCGGGGGCCGGGGTTTTGCCGCCCGGCGCATCGGGCTTTTCCACAGCCGTGTTTTTTTCCGGCCCGCCGGCGGGGGTTTTCGCACCGGCTTTGGCTGCGGCCCCCTTGTTCTTGTCGGTTACATAAAAACCGGAACCCTTAAAAATGACCCCGGTTCCACCGTTGATGAGCCGGCGGACTTCCCGCCCGCATTGGGGACAGTCCCTGAGCGGCTCATCACTCATGCGCTGAAAGGCTTCAAAGGTATGACCGCAGCTTTTACATTCGTATTCATAGGTTGGCATGATACAATTCTCCGGGATTGTTTAAAGGAACTGCGGGAAACCCAGCCGGAGTTTTCGGCAGTTCTTCTAGGGAGACCCAACCGGGGTTTCCCGCAGTCCCCTTTAATCTGAATATACCGGGAAGAGGCTGAAAAGTAAAGCGATCTGCGCGGCGTCCATTGCCGCAGTTCGAAGATTCAGGTTCCGTCCGTCTAGCGTGGGCGGCCTGGCAAAGAAAATGCCGGCCAGAACCGCGGGGCCGTCGGCAAGTTCCGCGGTTTGAAGGGCCGATGCCGCCATATTGATCAGGGTGAAAAGAGCCCGGGCCTGGCTTGCGGCGGGGGTCTGTATCCGGATCAGAGCTTCATATACCGGTTCAGCCGCCGCGGCCCCCTCCCCTTCCCCGGTGTGGGGAAAAAGGCTGACAAAAAGCTGTTCCGCCGGAAGCTGGAGGGGGAGCCCCAGGACGGCAAAAAAACGGTTTGCCGGGGGCCCGGGATCGGTAAGCCAGAGGGCCAAAACCGCCCCCCGCCGGAATTCGGCAAAACCTTCCGGGGCTTCCGTCCCCGGCGCGGCGGTAAAAGGATCACCGGCGTTTCCTCCCTGC
>JAISBS010000066.1 GCA_031266075.1 Treponema sp. | reverse complement strand
ATCGGCATCGCGCTCATGTCAAAACGCCTGACCGTCGGGGAACCGGCGCCGTCGGGGAGGGCGTTCGCGAGGCGGTTCACGAGGGTCTGGGCGTCGGTCGTGGCTTTGTCCATGTCGGTGCCGTAGGCGAAATTCAAATTGATGAAACTCTGTTCAAAACTTGAATTGCTGGTCATTTCCGTCAGGCCCCGGGAGGAGGCAAGAGCCCGCTCCAGCGGCTCGGTAAGGTTTTTTTCCACATCCGCGGGGCCCGCGCCGGGGAAGCGGGTGAAGACCGAAAGTACCGGGCGGGCGGTGGAGGGGTAGAGATCCACGGCGATATTGGGCACCAGGGTAAGGGCCACCCCCATGGCCAGCGCGTAGAGAACCACGATGGTAACGGGCCGCTTGACCGAATATCCGGCAAAACTCATGGCCGGCCCCTATTCGATAATGCGGACCGGATCCCGGTCGCTTAAAAAATTCTGCCCCGCGGTAACCACCAGTTCCCCCTCTTCAAGGCCGCCGCTTACTTCGATGAAAGTTTCGTTTTCAAGGCCCAGGGTAACGGAACGCCGCCGGGCGGTTTGTTCATCGTCAACGGTAAAGACAATCCAGGAACCGTAGGTGTTGATCACCGCGCCCCGGGGGATCACCGGTACGCTGGAGCGGGTGTTGGTTACCAGGCTCACCGTGGCGAACATTCCGGCCCGGATTCGGGGGTCGGCCCACCCGGTAAAGCGGAGCCGGATCTTCATGGTGCGGCTGGCGGGATCCAGCACGGGGCTTACCTCATCCACCGCGGCGGGGAAAATTTCCCCCGGCAGGGCTTCAAAACTCACCTGGGCGGCCAGCCCCTGCCGCACCGCGGTCGTGAACCGCTCGGGCACAAAGGTCTCCACGACCAGTTCCGAAAGGTCCCCCACCACATAGACCGCCGATCCGGTGGACAGGGTATCGCCGGCGCTGAAGGGGGCCTGCAGTACGGTGCCGGAAATAGTGGAAACCACGGGGCTCAGGGAATAAAACTCTCCGGGCCGGGAAGGATCTACCATGGCCACCACATCCCCCCGGTTCACCCGGTCGCCGATTCCCCGCCGGGCTTCCGCCAGTTTTCCCGCCACGGTGGGGTAAATGGAAACCTGGTTCCGGGCCAGCACGTCTCCGTTAATGACTACCGAATTCTCGATGGTATCCAGCGTTACCGGCGTTACCCGCACTGCGGTGGCGTTCCGGGCCGCCCCGCCGCCACGCCCAGCCTCACCGCCCGCCGGAGTTGGAGCCGTCGCGCCGGGGCCGCCGCCCGCCGAAGCTGGAGCCGCCGCGCCGGGCCCTGCGGCGGACGGCGTCGCGGGCGGGCGCCGTTGAATTACGGTCCAGCCAATGAGCAAAACAAAAATACCCGTCAAACCGCTGATAACGATGGTTACTCTCTTTGAGGTCTTTGTATGTTTCACCGTTCACTCCCCGCGGAGGCTTCCGGGGCGTTTGTTATATCCCCCAATATTTTCCAGTCTATATTGAGGGCGGCGGCCAAATCCAGCGTCATAGTTTGATAGGCCAATTCGCTCTGCAAAAGCTGCTGCCGTTTTTCCGCCAGACTGTTCCGGGTGTCCTCCAGCGCCAGCGACTCCACCGTACCGAGCCGGAAACCCTCTTCGTGCAGTTCATAGGTTCGTTCCGCAATCTCCACACTGAGCCGGGCAATCTCGATGCCGGCCCAGGAATTTTTCAGGCCCGCGGCCAAAGACCGGATCCGGGAGGCCGCTTCGTTTTCGGCGTTTTTCAGATCCAGCCGGGCTTTTTCGACATTCGCCGCCGCGGTTTTCAGGGCCCGGTCCCTTCGGGTTCCGGGAACCCAGGAATCAATGGGGATGGAAACCGATACGGAACCGTTCACCCGGTCGGCGAAGGGTTCAAACTGGCTGCTCCACCGGGTGGACAAAGTCAGCGAAGGGGCCCGGGCCTCCAGCGCGTTTTGCCGCGCCGTATACTCAAGGCTCTCGATGGCCTGCCCCCAGCCCAGAATGTCAGGCCGTTTGGGAAGATATTCCCGGATCAAGGCCTCCGGCTCCGCGTCCACCGGGTAGATGTCGATCTCCCCATCCAGAACCGCCGGCCTGTCCTGGGGAATCCCCAAAAGGGCCAAAAAATCCCCCAGCGCGGCGGTATAGGCGGTCCGGGCATTGCTGAGCCGGTACTTCGCCGTTTCCGCGCCCAGCCGGCTCTGAAGCAGGGCCAGCTCCCCCTTGAGGCCGTTGTTAAAGGCGATCCGGTCCCGTTCAAGCTGACGTTCCGCCAGTTCAAGGGTTTTTTCCAGATGGGCAAGGTTCTCCCGGTCCGTCAGCAGGGTGTAAAAATTTTTGGCAATCACCGTTTCAAGCTGCCGCCGGGCATCCTCATATTCCAGCAGCCGGGACTGGTACGCCAGTTTGATGATCTTCATGGTCTGGGGAAGTCCCGCGTTCAGGCTCAGGCTCAACCCTGCCGAAAGATCATAGCCAAGGCCGCTTTTGTCCAGTTCAAACCCGTTCCCCGAAAAAAGCCCGGTTCCGTAACTCGCCCCCGCTCCGGCGGTGATGGAGGGGAACAGTTCCGCCCAAAGGTTTTTCGCGGCGTATCCGGCGGCGGAAAGGTCGATGAGCCGCTTTTTCAGATCCAGATTCTCCTCCAGCGCCCGCCGCACCGCTTCGTCCAGTGTAAGAACCAGCGGGCCGCCGGACAGAACCCCCGGCGGGTCATTCTCCGGCCAGGCCAGGGACAGGCTTACCGCAAGAAAAAAACATCCGGCAAAAACACGCCCCACCCAATCCCTCCGAAAAAATGATTAGAGTTGTTTAAAAACTTCAGTTTTTGGAACAGCAACCCCGGAACAAGCATACAAAAAAAGGAGAACTTCTGGAAACCCCGGTTTCAGGCAGTTGTTGATTTCCTTATTAGAGTTGTTTAAAAACTTCAGTTTTTGAACAACTTCCTCTTAAAAACAGCAAAAATGCGGAGCATTTTGCGAGACTTGTGAAATAACCAACTGGGTTATTGAACAAGTCCATTATTGAAAAAAACGGAAGGGCGGGTGGTTACAGCCGGTCCTCCTGGAGATCCGGTCAAAACCGTCTTGACACATGGTACGAGCGTATCTACTATTGTACTAGATGAATAGTACAAATGCGGAACCGGCCATCAGTTTTACCCTGAACCCGTCCAACGGGGCGCCGATTTACCGACAGATCATTCAGCAGATTGAATATGCCATCCTTTCGGAGCGGATGCGGCCCGGCGACCGGCTGCCCACTATCCGTTCCCTGGCGGTGGAGTTGAAGATCAACTCCAATACCATCGCCAAAGCCTATGGGGAACTGGAAATCCGGGGTATCCTGACCACCCAGGTGGGGAGCGGCACCTATGTGTCGGACAAAGCGCCCCTTTTGGGAGAAGCGGCTTCCGCCGAGGAAGGGCTGAACCGGAAAATTCGGGAAGTGCTGGGCCGCTTTATACAGGATATGAAGGATTTAGGAGTGGATCAGGCGGAGCTTCCGGAACTGATCCACGGGTACCGTTACGAAAAAGGAGAATCGCAAGATGTTTAGGAAAAAAGGCGAACCGGACCAAACCGGCGGCCCCGAGTTGAAGCGCCGCGAAACAGGCTTCCTTTCGGACAAGCCCCACATCAAAAACCGCCCTTCCCCGCCGGAAAAAAAACGGGACTTTACCCTGAGCGCCGCGGGGCTGGGCATCCTCGCCGCCGCCGTCCTCTTTGTGCTGGCGGGCCTCAGCCTTGGCGGGAGCTTCCCTTCTGCAACTGAACTGGGGCTGCTCCTGGGCCTTCCCGCCCTGACTCTCCTCTGCATGACGCTGTTCCCCCGCTGGGCCGCGGCGGTTAAGATCAGCATCGCCCTGATCTGCACGGCGGGGGCCGCCTGGTTCATCTGGTTCCCCCAAAGGGATTTCGATTTTGGCCCGGCCCTGCTCTTCGCCGCGCTCACAGCCCTCATCGCCCCCCTGGTGCAGAAAGCCGATGAATGGGAGCGGGCCATCGTCCTCCGCTTTGGCCGCTTCCACCGGGTCAAGGGCCCCGGCATCTTTGTCCTCATCCCCCTGATAGACCGGGTCGCGCAGACCGTGGATCTCCGCATCCGGGTTACGGACTTTGTGGCCCAGGAAACCCTCACCGGCGATTCAGTAACAGTTACCGTGGACGCCCTCTGCTTCTGGCTCGTCTGGGATCCGGAGAAGGCGGTACTGGAAGTGGAAAATTACCAGGATGCGGTGATCCTCTCCGCGAAAACCGCCCTGCGGAACTCCGTGTCCAGCCACGACCTGTCCACCTTTCTGGAGCATGGCGAAATCATCCAGAAGCAGATTCAGGAAGAAGTGGACCGGAAAACCACCGAATGGGGCATCACCATCCAGCATATTGAAATCACCGACATTCAGATCCCCGAAGACCTTCAGGATTCCCTCTCCCGGATCGCCCAGGCGGAACGGGAAAAGAAAGGCCGGATCCTCCTGGCGGACGCGGAGATCGAAATCGCCAAAAAGCTGGAAACCGCGGTAGCCATCTACGCGAAAAACGAACCGGCCATGAAGCTCAAAATTCTTTCGATTTTGAACGAGGGCCTCAAGGCGGGGAACTCCATGATGCTGGTACCCAATTCCATCACCGAGGAACTCAAGGCGAAGGACATCTTCGGCCTGCAAGCCCTGGCGGAACTGCGGCAGAAAAAAGGTAAAGGCGGGACTTAGGGGAACCGCCGGAAACCCCGTTTTTCATTAAGGGAAGCGTTGAAAACCCAACCGGGTTTCAGCGCTTCCCTTTTTTTACCCCGGAATTCAAAATTTTCCCCTTTTCCACTTGACATATTGTACTAGCTCATTTACTATTGTACTAGATAAATAGTTCAATAATACAAATAAGGTCAGGAGGCATACCATGACGGTGGTAAAGGCGGAAAATCTGGTAAAGGACTATGGGATAAACGGGCAGACGGTTCACGCTCTGCGGGGGGTGAATCTGGAATTCCGGGGCGGGGATTTTGCCGCCATTGCCGGGCCCTCGGGAAGCGGCAAGTCAACGTTCCTTCATCTGGCGGGCTGCCTCGATACCCTCACCGGGGGTTCCATAAGCGTCGGCGGCACCGACATCGCCAATCTTTCCAAAAAAAAGCTGGCCCTTTTGCGGCGGTACAGTATCGGCTTTATCTTTCAGGCATATAACCTGATTCCCGTTTTGTCAGTAGAAGAAAACATCGGCTTCCCGCTGACTCTGCTGGGGACGGACAGGCGGGAAACCCGCGACCGGGTCCGGCAGGTTCTGTCGCAGGTGGGACTTGAGGGTATGGAAAAACGGCGGCCCAAAGAAATGTCCGGCGGCCAGCAGCAGCGGGTGGCCATTGCGCGGGCCCTGATAAAACGGCCCACCCTGATTCTGGCCGATGAACCCACGGCGAACCTGGACTCCAAAATTGGCCGGGAAATTCTGGAACTCATGCTGCGGCTCAACCAAAGCGAAGGAACCACGTTCATCTTCTCCACCCATGACCTTATGGTGATGGACGTTGCCCGCCGGATCATCCGCATCCGCGACGGCCAAATCGAATCGGACGAGGTGAAACAATGACTATGGCAGGCGTAATCGAACTCAAACGGCTGGCGCTGCGGAACCTGGCGCGGCATAAGGTAAAGACGGTTCTTACCATCGCCGCGGTAAGTATCAGCGTGGCGCTCTATGTTTTTATGGACGGCTGGCTTGCGGGGATAAACATCGATTCCCTGCGGAACATCGCCAACTTCGAGATCGGCGCGGCGAAACTCCAGAAAAAAACCTACTTCGCCAAAAAGGACGAACTTCCGATGTACGAAAATTTCGGCGGCTGGGAACAGTGCGCCGCGGCTCTGGACGAAGCGGGCTATAACAGCGCCCCGCGCTTTGTGTTTACCGGGACCCTCTACACGGAAGCGGCCTCCGCGCCCATGCAGTTTATCGGCTGCGACCCGGCGGCGGAGGCGCGGATCCTCCGTTACCCCCGGTACATCGAGTCGGGCCGCTTTATTCAAAGCGGCGCCTTCGAAATAGCGCTGGGGGCGGTAACGGCGGACAAGCTCAAGGTGGGGATTCCCCAGCGGCCCACGGCGGATGAATTGGACGGGGACATTCTGCCCGGCCTGCCGCCGGAGGAACGGGACTTTGTGCGGGGCCTCTACGAAAAAGCGCCGGCAAAAAGCGGCGGCCTCTTCGCTCCGGCGGAGGCGGCTCCCTCCCGGCCCGGCGAGGAACGCCAGACCCTGAAAAAAAATATCCCCCCGCAGGACCTGGACCGCTACTGGAACCTGCTGGCGGAAACGGGGCGGATGAACGTGCAAATCTCCACGGTCATCGACATCAAGGCCGCCCCCGAATCGGTACGGAAGGAAAAATTTGACGTGGATCTGGCCCCGGCCTTAAACGCGGAAGAGCGGGCGCTTTTCCACCGCGCCTATGAGTTTGATGAACTAACCCAGGCGTGGTATCTCTATTCCGAAGACGAAGCGCTCCAGGCCGCGGTGCTGACCGCCATGGTCCGGGTAGATTACGCCGGGGCCATACGGCACGTGAACCAGCTTGTTTCCGCGGTGGTGGCCGGGGTGGTCAATTCCCCCAATCCCCGGAACAACAACAACACCGCCTGGATTCCCCTGGATGTTTTACAGGACGAAGCGGGACTTATGCTGGAAGGCCGGGTGACGGAACTTCTCATACGGATAAAAAACGCCGATGACGCAAAGGTTCCCGGAAAGACCGAGAGTCCCGCGGCCATTAAAGCGGCTGTGGCCGGAACGGGCATCACCGAAACAACCATGGCGAAAACCGCATATTCCCTGCCGGCAGCCTTGCCGGAGGAACTGGATATTTTTTCCTGGGAAGCCTATGTGCGGGATTACCTTGCGGCCTCTCAGGGGGACAATGTTTCCAATCAGATCATGGTTATCATCCTCTTCATCCTGTCCTTCATGGGGATCGCCAACACTATGCTGCTGGCCATTCTGGAACGAACCCGGGAAACCGGCATGATGCGGGCCATGGGCATGACCGACGGCCAGTTGATCGGCACCTACATGATGGAAGCGGGCATGGTGGGCTTCTTTGGTTCCCTCATCGGCATTGCGGCAGGCTGCCTTATCAATATCCCCATGGTTAAATACGGCCTGGATTTTAGTGCCATGACCAATGCCGCCGGAGGAGACATCGGCTACCGGGTTACCGGCGTCTTCCGTTCCGCGTGGAACATTCCGGTAATCATCGGCTCCGGGATCGCCGCCACAACGCTTGCGGCCTGTATGGCCTTCTTCCCCACCCGCCGCGCCCTCAAGATGCCGATCACCGAAAGCCTGCGGTTTGAATGAACCTCCCCGCCCTGAAGGACGGGGTATCTTGTAGGCGTTGCATCATTTTACGAGGTTCGTTCTGTAAAGAAATTATTAACTGTGGGGGTCTACTACCATTTTTGTTGGTGTTACCAATTCTGACCGCCCTAAAGGGCAGGGTATTAGACCCCCACGGCGAATAAGGAGGTATATATGAGCAGCATGAAAATTGGCGGGGCGGGGACGCTCATCAAGATCGCGTACCGGAATATTTTGCGGAACCGGCGGCGGACGCTGTTCTGCATCAGCGCGGCGGCTATCGCGGTGTTCTTTACGGTGTTTATGCAGGCCTGGATGGTGGGGATGAAGGACAACGTAGAAGAAGTGGTTTGTACTTTTGACACCGGCCATGTGAGCGTGGTTTCCTCCCGTTACGAGGCGGAGAAAGAATATTACCCCGTCTGGTTTCCCGTTGCCGGGGGCCTTTCCGTAGCGGAACTGGAGCGCCGGGCGCTGAATTTCAGCGGGGTAAAGGCTGTTCTTCCCCGGATTACCGCCTACGCCACCCTTCAGGACAGCACGGTGAAACACGCGTTTCTGTGGGGCATCAAGGCCCGGGAGGAACTGGCCCTGAACAACTTTAACCTTACCCGCCGGGACTCAGGTCTTGCGGCGGGCCGCTACCCCGAACCGGAGGCCAACGAGTGCGCCATCGGGGTCAGGATGGCCGAAAAAGCCGGGCTCCGGGTGGGCGACCGCCTGCCCCTTAAAACCGTGTCGGCCCAGTTCTCCGACAAGATGTGGAGCCCGGTTATTACCGGGATATTCCGGTTCGATTACCTCAAGTATGACGAAGACGCAATCATCGTTGACTTTGCCCGGCTCCAGCGGCTCCTCGCGCTGGAAGAAGGAACCCAGCAGCTTTTTATCTATGCCGAAGACGCCTCCCAAAGCCGGAACCTGACCGCGCAATTCAAAACCCTGCTGGGGAAAGACAACGTAGTCCGGGACTGGCGGGATAATTATTTTGTGATCCTGATGCGGCAGAGCATGATGATTTTTACGGTGGTCTACCTGGTCTTTCTTATTGTGGCGAGCTTTCTTATTGTCAACACCGTGGTGATGATCATCCACGAGCGGATCAAGGAGATCGGCATGATGGGGAGCCTGGGAATGAGCCGGGCCGAGATCGTCCGGGTCTTTTTCTTTGAAGCGGTGTTCCTCAGCGTCCTGGGTTCTCTGGCAGGCTGCGTGGCGGGGGGCATGGTAACCCTGGCTCTTTCTTTCTTCCCCCTGGAACTGGACATCTTCACCGGCGGCGGCATGAAGGAATTCCCCATAGCGGGAACCATAACCCTTGTCTTTGATCCGGTGATCCTGCTTCAGGGTTTTGTTTTCGGCGTGCTGATCACTTCGATCTGCACTTTGTTTCCGTCTCTCAAAAGCGCGTTCGTCGAGCCGGTGGAAGCGCTGCGGAGATAATAGAGTTGTTTAAAAACTTCAGTTTTTGAACAAGTCCAGTTAAAGGACTAAAAAAACACGGGAGGTTTATGATGAAAGCACTGGTATGGACGGTTTTGTTTACGGTGATGGCGGGCTCATTCGTGTATGGGCAGACGCCCTCGGCGGCGGAACTGCTGCGGCGGGTGGATGATAACGAGATCTATACCACCATCGAATACGAAGGGGATATGATCATCGAGTATCAGAACAAGCGGTTTGTAAAAACCATGAACTTCTGGGGCAGGGGAAATTCCGACAGTTTTGTTGAATTTATTAATCCCGGAGACCGGGGAACCAAGTACCTGAAAAAAGGCGGGCGGCTCTACGTGTATTCGCCTGATACCGAGGAAGTGATGCTGATCTCAGGACATATGCTGAAAGAAAGCATGATGGGTTCCGATATGTCCTACGAAGACACAATCGAAAACGAAACGCTCTCGGCCCGCTATGATCCGGCCATCGGCGGTTCCGCGGACTGGATCATGAACGGCGCAAGCCGGGACTGCTGGATCCTGGACCTCACCGCGAAAAAGCGGACCGAAAGTTACCCGAAACAAAAACTCTGGATCGACAAGGAAACCGGGGACTGCCTCCACTATGAACTTTTCGCTCTTTCGGGGGCGAAACTCAAAGAGTACAATCTTGTCAGGGTGGAAGTTTTCGGAGGCCGCCGCTTCCCGGTGGAGATTGAGATCCGGGACCTTCTGCGGAAAAACAGCAAGACCACGCTGGTAATGCGGAATGTCATTCTGGACCGCCCCATCCCCGATTCGGTATTCAGCCAGCGGAATCTGGAACGGTAGTTATCATGGGCGGAAAAAGATTTTTGTTGGCCGGTTTGTGCGCGGTCCTGACGGCGGGCAGGGCGCTTTGGGCCGGGGGGCTGGAGTTTTTGGGGATTCTGGACACGACAGTTACCCTGGGGGCTGGGGCGGGCAGTATGCCGGATTTTTTTTACGGCCTTGAAGAATACGCCAATCTGCGAATGCAGGCGAAGCCCCGGGACGGCGTTTCTTTTTACGGGGCCCTGAATTTGACCGCCGCGGCGGGCGGTCCCGCGGCAGCCGTGTTGGGAGCGGGGGCCGCGTCTCCAGGGCCCGCGCCCTCCGCTTTTAGCGCCGGGGAAAACTACGCCGCAGGGCTGGAACTGGAACGGCTTTACTTCAGGCTCACGGGCGATTACCTGGATCTTGACGGCGGCCTTATGCGGATCGCCTTTGGTTACGGGCAGGTTTTCGGACCCTCGGATTTTCTCAACCCCAAAAATCCCCTGATCCCCGACGCCCGGCCCCGGGCGGTATTGGGCGGAACCCTTACGGCCTATCCGCTGGATTCCCTGAAACTTCAGCTTTTCGGCTCCGCGCCCAGGGATCCGCTGGCCCTGGAAGGAGACGGAGGCCTGGCGGGATTCTCCGGAGATCAGCACTGGGACAAGGCCAGTATCCAGGCCCTCTACGCCTTTGAATTGCCAAAGCCCGGTTCCCTCCAGGGCATACACCGCTGCGGCTTCTCCCTCAAGGCGGATATTGAACTGGGTTTTACCGTGGATATGCTTTACACCCATAACCCCGAAGACGGCGCGGATATCCAGGGCCTTTCCTTTAACAGCGGCTTTGACTATTCCTTTTCGGACGGCAAGTGGTATGTCCAGATGGAATATCTCTACAACGGCGCCGCCTCCTCCACATCGGTACGGAGCGGCAATCTGGCCGGATTCTCCGGCGAACATTTTCTCTACACCGGCCTGACCTGGCTATACAGCGATTACACCCGCTTCACCCTGGCCTGTCTTTCCTCGTTCAGCGACATTTCCTTTGTACCGCTCCTCGGCGCGGAACACGAACTCTTTCAGGGCTTTACCCTGAACCTCTCCGCCCAGGCCCCCCTGGACCGGGACCTCTTTTCCGGAAACGGCAGCCGGGGCGAACTGGGCCCCATCCCGCCGGATGCTTCCGGGGGAAGCCGCTTTATCCTCACCGTCAAAGCCCGGCTGCGCTTTTAGAAGATCCCGCCCCCTCTGGTGGTACAAATCCTTTGGCGGTCAAGTCTGGAGCCGCCGGGGGGGTATGGACGCTCCAGCGCCCATGGTATTAGACTATAAGAGTCCGTTTCTGACATTTCAGATGGGCGGGGAGTTCGCGAATGGCTGACGAGCCGGTGTTTATTAATATTGAAGAAGGCGTTGCGCGGGTAATGAATAACGCGGCGCTGTACTATACGCTGCTTGCCAAATTCAGGACCAGCGCCAGCCTGGATGACCTGACCGGCTTCCTTCATGCGGGCGATTATGAAAAAGCCCAGACCTCGGCCCATACGATAAAAGGCGTGGCGGCGAATTTATCCCTGATCGAATTTTTCAGGCAGATCCTCGAACTGGAGGTCCACATCAAGGCCCGTACGGTAAATTCTGAACAGATCGAAACGGTGAAACATACGTTTGACGAAACCATAAAAGAAATTGACAAGGTGATTGCGCAAAATGCCTAAAGAAAATCCAACCGTGCTGGTAGTTGACGACGTTGAAACAAACCGTCTGATTCTTGAGGAAATTCTCAAGGAAAACTACAACATCATTACCGCGGAAAACGGAAAAGAGGCCCTTGAAGTTTTGTCCCAGGCCGAGATTCCCCCCAAGATCATTCTGCTGGATATTATTATGCCCGAAATGAACGGCTACCAGTTGCTGGAAATTTTGAAGGCCGATGCCAATCTCAAGCGGATACCGGTTATTTTCATCACTACTTCGGATTCCGAAAGCGAAGCCCTTTCCGCCGGAGCGGTGGATTTTATCAGCAAGCCCTTTTTCCCGCAGATCGTACAACTCCGGGTGAAAAACCAGATTGAATTAAAAAATTACAGCGACAGCCTGGAAGAGATGGTGGCCGAAAAAACCGCGGAGGTAACTTCTACACTGGACAATACCCTCCAGGCTCTGGCGAACATTATCGAATACCGGAACCTTGAATCCGGAAGTCATGTCAAGCGGACCCAGTTTTTCTGCCGGGCCCTGATCGATTATCTGATAAAATCCGGTTCGGTATACGCGGAGGAACTCCGGGCCCAGGAGCCGGACATTATCGTAAAATCCATGGCCCTCCACGATGTGGGAAAAATCGGCATCCCCGACAAGATCCTCCTTAAACCCGGCAGGCTCGACCCGGAAGAATTTGAAATTATGAAAACCCACACCACGGTGGGGAAAAATATCATCGAAGAAATGATGAAGGCGGTAAAGGACGAGGATTCCATTTATCTGAAGCACTGCCGGGATATTGCCTGGTGCCACCACGAGCGGTTTGACGGAAAAGGCTATCCCAGGGGCCTTGGGGGAACGGCGATTCCCCTTTCCGCCCGGATCGCTTCCCCTTCCGATGTGTACGACGCTCTGGTCTGCGCCAGGGTATACAAGGAAGCCTTCTCCTACGATGAGGCGGTGCGGATCATCTCCGAAGGCAGGGGAACCCAATTTGATCCGGTCGTTACCGATGCGGTGATCGCCCTCCAGGACCAGTTCCAGGAAATCGCCCGGCAAAATGCGTAGGCGGCAAGGAGCCGAACCCGAACCGGGCGCCTTTCCGGAGGTCCGGCGCCGCGAAGCGGCAAGCCTGGAGGTGGCGGGAGTCGAACCCGCGTCCTGATACGCGAAATACAGGCTTCTACAGGTTTAGCCGTTTATCGGATTGTCGGGGCCGGCTTGGCTAAACGGCACGCGGCCTGCCCGTAGTCCGGGATTTTCTCACCTTACCCCGTCCGGAACCGGAGATCGGCCAGCCTTGATTGCGACGCGGAAGCCCTTCCTCAAGGCGGCGGAAAGGTTCCACGCGGTTACGCAGCTAAGGCGTAATCGTAACTGTCGTTGTTGGCAGTTAAATTGTCGCCGAATCAGGAGATCGGCACAGGCTTTCGCCTGCAGACTTTACGTCTGACTCCACCTGCAGCCTGTACCCCGAACCGTATCAGTCGAAACCGGGGCACCCCCAAACCCTTTCAGGGGAAATGGATTGTTTATAATATAACACGGCAAACGGTTTCGTGCAAGGCCTCGCGGCTTCATGGCTCCAAGGCCAGGGTGGAGCATTTGACTGGCTGCGTACCGTTTTGGTACAAAACGGGAGCAAATGCATCGGACTAAAGTCCGCGGCCTGTCCACAAAGTAACCTCGAACCGAAGGTTCGCACTTTGTGGACAGACACGAATTCCATAGGCAGAAATATAGCTTCGTGCTATACTCGTACTGGAGGTATCGATACCCATGAGTGATGTTATTTTAACCGAAGAAATTTGCGAAACCCTGGCCCAGGCGGCAAAAAAGAAATCCCGGTCTCTGGGGGTGGGGGTAACGTTTTCCGTTTGTGATGAAAACGGCAATCTCAGACTGCTCCAGCGTTTTGGGGACGCCATTCTTCCCAGCCTGGAAATTTCTCCGAAAAAGGCCTATACCGCCGCAACGTTGCGCCAATCCACCGCGGAATTTGGGAAAATCGCCCAGGTGGGAGGCAGCGCCTTCGGCATCAACATAACCAACGACAAGCTGGTCATCTTTGGCGGCGGCTTTCCGCTCCAGGTGAAGGGCAAAACCGTGGGCGGCATCGGGGTAAGCGGCGGCAGCGTGGAGGAGGACGAAGAGATCGCCCATGCGGCGCTTGATACCTTCGCAACACATACCTGATAAGCGCCGGGGGAGAGTCCTGACATGGGGCGCCTCCCCGCAAATCAACAACCTCAAAACCCGCTTCACGTGGGGGATGCAAAAAGACCGGTCATGCGCGGTTTATTCGCAGTGGGGTTTATTAGATTTGTTCAAAAACTTCAGTTTTTAAACAAATCTAATAATTCCCGAACCCTATTGCTGTCAATTCTTGCCTTTTCAAAATATTCCTCTTTCAGCATATCGTTTGTACTCTGAACGGCGGCAATATAATATGCCCAAGCCCGCCTTTTATAATTTTCTACCTCATTTCTGTTGATTCCCATTGCGGTAGTAAAATATTTTAAATCCCATTCCGGTCAGGTTTAGTGATGCGGTCAAAAGGCTTTGATCCACGAATGCCTGGACGCCAAATCCCGGCAAATATGTTCCCCCGGCAAAAGACATTTGCCATGGTTTAATATCTTCTGCTTCAGGAGGAGAAGACACACCGGCAAAAGGATCCGCATCAGGATACGGGGTAAACGGATTCATCTGTTCTCGAACCTTCTCGTTAGGATTTGTACTTAAAACTACATTTGTTGCTGTTTCCTGTAGTTTTCTCGTCGCCTTTCCATTCTCTATCCCAACAGATTTCAGAAGCTGCCTGGTTAAATCTTTCGTCAAGTTCCATGCCGCTTGCCAATCGTCTTTGGTTACATTCGCCGCAAAGTCATATATGCCGCCGCCAACATCAATACCGCCGGTCCCCAAATCGAATTTGACACCATCCCCGGTAATATTCAACTCTATGAGGCCAAGTCTTGAGCCTTTGGCCAAGTTACTGGCGCCCTTTCCGTCAAATATGTCAATAAGACTCCCCAAATTAAGTATAGGGAGCCTCTGGAAACTCTACACAAAAAGATAAAATCCTGATAAAATATTTT
>JAISBS010000030.1 GCA_031266075.1 Treponema sp. | reverse complement strand
GGAGAGGGGCATCCCGATAAGCTTTGCGATCAGGTGTCGGACGCTATTCTGGATTCATGCCTCAAAGACGATCCCCAGAGCCGGGTCGCCTGCGAGACGTTTGCCTCCACTTCTCTGGTGCTGGTGGGGGGAGAAATCACCACCACGACCTTTGTAGATTTCCAAAACATTGTCCGGGATGTGGTAAGGGAGATAGGTTACACCGATCCCGCCTATGGCCTGGATTACCAGTCTATGGCGGTGCTGGATATGATCCACAGCCAGTCCCCGGATATCAGCCAGGGTGTTTCCGGCGTTGGTCTTGACGAATACAAGGGCCGGCAAGGCGCCGGCGACCAGGGCATGATGTTCGGTTTTGCCTGTAACGAAACCCCGGAACTGATGCCCTTTCCCATTACCCTGGCCCACAAGATCCTCATCCGGGCGTCGGAGCAGCGGAAACAAAAACTTGTTAAATGGCTCAGGCCCGATGCCAAAAGCCAGGTCACCGTGGAGTACGAAGGGCATAAACCCGTCCGCATCGATGCGGTGGTGGCGTCCCTGCAGCATGACGACGGCGTTTCCCACCATGAAATAAAAGAAACGGTCATTACCCGGATTATCAAGCCGGTTCTGGAGCCTACGGGCCTTCTGGACGAAAAAACCAAATATTTCATCAATCCTACCGGCCGTTTTGTGGTGGGCGGGCCCTTCGGCGATACCGGCCTGACGGGCCGGAAAATTATCGTGGACACCTACGGCGGCATGGGCCGCCACGGGGGCGGGGCCTTCTCCGGCAAGGACCCCACCAAGGTGGACCGGTCCGCCGCCTATATGGCCCGGTATGTGGCGAAGAACATTGTCGCCGCGGGGCTCGCCGAACGCTGCGAAATAGAGCTGGCCTACGCCATTGGGGTCCCTTTTCCGGTTTCGGTCATGGCCGACACCTTCGGAACCTCTTCGGTCCCGGAAAGCCGGATAGAGGAAGCGGTTAAAAAAGTTTTTGACTTGACCCCCGCAGGGATCATCAAGGCCCTGGACCTCCGGCGGCCTATCTACCGGAAAACCGCCGCCTACGGCCATTTCGGCCGCGCCGAATTCCCCTGGGAAAAAACCGACAAAATTGAGGACCTTCGGCGGGAAACAAAATGAGCCGCGGATGAACATCGTTCAACTGCGTGATTCTATCGGGGAAAAAAGCGAAATACGTTTTTCCCGGTCCGGCGGCCCCGGCGGGCAGAATGTCAACAAGGTCAACACCAGGGTAAGCCTGCGGATCCGCCTGGTGGATCTGGAGGGCCTTTCGGAAACGGAACTGGCCCGCCTCCATCTGAGACTGGCCTCCCGGATTACCGGGGATGATGAAATCATCATACACGCCGGTGAGGAACGATCCCAAAAAATCAACCGGGAACGGGCCTTGTTCCGGGCCGAAGCCCTGATTATCGCGGCGGCCCGGCTTCCCAAACACCGGAAACCAACCAAGCCCTCCCGGCCGGCCCGGGAAAAACGGCTCCGGTCAAAACGGTTTCAGGGGCAAAAAAAATCGGCCCGCCGCTTTTGCCCGGAGGACCTATGATACCGTCCCGGTGTGTTCCCGCCCGTCTAGGTAAGCCCGGCTTGAGCCGGGTGAACGCGCCGGAAACGCAGGCTCAATATTTCTGTGCGCACGTCCGCCCCAAAACGTCAGGCCGCCGCGAGACGGCCCGTACGCGGCCCATAGCATAAAACCAAAATCTGAATTATCATATTTACCGCTGGTCTTGGTAAAAATCTTTAAGGAGTATACCGAAAAGCGCCCCTTTTCGTCAAAACTAAAATGAACAACATGAACAAAAACCCTGTGGCCGAATACCTCTCCGCCGTATCCCCGGAGCGGATAAACCCCGGCTTCCTCGCCTACCTCTGCAATTTGCAGGAAACAGCCCGGGTATGCCCGGAGATCGCTTCGTCGGTGGTAAAGGAGCTGGAAAACCAGCGAAAGCGGATTAAGCTTATCGCCAGCGAAAACTACTGTTCCCTGCCGGTCCAACTGTCTATGGGGAATCTCCTGACCGACAAATACGCCGAGGGGATGCCGGGCCACCGTTTTTACGCGGGAAACGAAAACGTGGACGCGGTTGAGTCCCTGGCGGCGGCGGAGGCCCGGAAACTTTTCGGCGCCGAATACGCCAATGTCCAGCCCCACTGCGGGGCCGATGCCAATGTGCTGGCCTACTGGGCGATCCTTTCCACCCGGATTGAAGGCCCGGCCCTGGCAAAGTACGGTGAAACCAATCTTTACAAACTGAGCGGCGCCCAGTGGAAGGAACTTAAGGGAGAACTGGGGAACCAGCGGCTTCTGGGGCTGGACTACTACTCCGGGGGCCACTTGACCCACGGCTACCGCTACAACCTTTCCTCCCGGATGTTCGACGTGTACGGGTATTCGGTCTCCCGGGAAACGGGGCTTCTTGATTATGACGACATTGAAAAACAGGCCCTGGAAATACGGCCCCTGATCCTGCTGGCCGGTTATTCCGCCTATCCCCGGAAGATCAACTTTAAACGGATGCGGGAAATCGCCGACCGGGCGGGGGCGGTGTTTATGGTGGACATGGCCCACTTCGCCGGGCTTGTGGCGGGAAAGGTGTTTACCGGGGACTACGACCCGGTTCCCCACGCCCATGTGGTGACCAGCACCACCCACAAGACCCTCCGGGGCCCCCGGGCGGGGCTGGTCCTTTCCACCGCCGAATTCGCCGAAGCCCTGGATAAGGGCTGCCCCCTTACTATGGGCGGCCCCCTGCCCCATGTGATCGCCGCCAAGGCGGTGGCCTTCCGGGAGGCGGGGGGGCCGGAATTCCGGTACTACGCGGCCCTGATTGTGGAAAACTGCCGGGCCCTGGCGGCTTCCTGTATGAAAAACGGCCTGGATGTTCTTACCGGCGGCACCGACAACCACCTGATCCTGGTAAACGCCGGCAAGCTGGGGATCACGGGCCGGCAGGCGGAATCAGCCCTCCACGAGTGCCGCGTCACGGTGAACCGGAACAGCCTGCCCTTTGATCCCAACGGCCCCTGGTACACCTCGGGTCTGCGGATTGGTACGGCCGCGGCCACCACCCTGGGTATGGGACCGGCGGAAATGGAGGAGATCGGGGCCGTTATCTCCCTGGTCCTCAAGGGCACGTCTCCGGCCCCCGACACCAAAGATCCGGCAAAAAAAAGCAAGGCCAAATACCTTATGGATCCCCAGGTAAAAGAGGAGGCCGTAAACAGGGTAAAAAACCTGCTGGACCGCTTCCCGGTGTACCCGGAACTGGATCTGGATCTGCTGAAAAAATTCTTTGCGGGACAATAGATGTTTGAAAATATTCCGGCTTTTCTGATCTTTACGGCGCTTGTTATCAACCTTTTTTTACTGCTGATCTTATTGCTCAAAAACAGCCGGGGGCCGCAGGATCAGATCCGGCA
>JAISBS010000017.1 GCA_031266075.1 Treponema sp. | reverse complement strand
CGGCTCCTCCACCGGCTGGAAAAATGGGTTTCCGTCCTTGACATCCGGGAACTGGGGGAAAAACTGATCCGCCAGCTTTTCGAAAAGCAGCGGGTCCGCCATATCGCGGAGTTGTATACGCTGGAAGCCGCGGAACTGGCGGACTATGAGCGGATGGGGGAACTTTCCGCGGCCAAGGTGATCCGGCATATCAGAAGCCCCCGGCAGCTTTCCCTGGCGGCCTTCGCGGCGGGTTTTGATTTTGAAGGGGTGGGAGAGACGATTATGGAAAAAGTGGCCGCCGCGGGCTTCAACACCCTGGAAGAACTCCGGGCCGCGCCGGTGGAGGCCCTGGCCGAAGTTTACGGCCTGGGGGAGATCACCGCCCGGACCATCGCGGAGGGCCTGGCCGAAACCGTCGGTGAAATGGACGCGGTACTGGCCGCGGGTATTATCAGCATCGCCCCGCCCCCGGCGGAAGAGACCCTGGCCCTCCGGGGCCTTTCCTTCTGTTTTACCGGGGAACTTTCCTCCATGAAGCGGAGCGAAGCGGAAGAAAAAATCAGGGCCCTGGGGGCCTCGGCAAAATCTTCGGTGGTGAAGGACCTTTCCTTCCTGGTAACCAACGATCCCGAATCGGGCTCGGGGAAAAACAAAAAGGCCCGGGACCTGGGAATTGCCATTATTGATGAGGAAACGTTCCGTTCCATCCTCGCCGATCCCGGCAAAGCGGCGGGTTTGATGGGCGGCGTTGAAAAGCCCGCAGACGGCAAGGCCAAGACCAAAACCAAAGGGGCGAAAAAAAACGGAGCCGCTGGAAAAACTGCGGGGAAGAAAAAAACGGACGCCGCCCAGGGAGAATTGTTTTAGGGGGCCGCCGAAAAGTTTGAAAAAACCTGTCCGGACCGCTTCCTTAATAGCGGCTCTGCGGGAATTGCGGGCAGTTCATTCCCCGGTCAGCGCGGCGGGGGCCGTGAGCCGGATGAGTTCCCTGGCGGCGAGGAGGCCGGGGTTAAAGACCGGGGTGGAAAAATCCGTGGGGTCCACCGCCAGGGGCAGTTCGGTACAGCCGAGGATCAGGCCCTGGGCGCCCCGGTCAAGCAGGCGGAAGCCCTCGTAGAGCAGAATATTGCAGGCCTTTGCCTGCACCGGATCCGAATGGGCCTTGATGCCATAGTCAAGGGAATAAATGGCGTCGCTGATCCGATCCTGTCCGGGGAGTTCCGGCTCAAGCAGCGTGAAGCCTTCGACGCTTTTAAAATATTCTTTGTAAACCCGGCTTTTATAGGTTCCTTTGGTTGCCAAAAGCCCCAGTGTCCTGATTTCAGGATGTTTTTCCTTGATAAAATCCGCGCAGGAACTGAGCATATTGATAATAACCATACCCGGCAGCGAATCGGCAACCATGCCGCAAAAGGGCTTAAAGATACGATCCGAGTGGGCGGTATTGCAGACAACTGCCGCATGGCGCGCGCCGGCGGCATAGAGGATTTTGGCGGATTCAAACAGGCCGTCCGCGGGATTCACCGGTTCTTCATCAAGCAAATATTTTGTCCGGTCGGGAATAATGGCCGGGCAGGAAACTAAAAGGGTGTTGAGGTGTTCCTGATCTTTCAGCGCCCGGGTGTTGTTAAAAATATTGCGGACAAAATCAAGGCCCGCATAGGGCCCCACGCCGCCGATAACGCCGATCAGGGGATGACTATGTTTCAGCAAAACAGACCTCCTTGTCCTGGCCCTATTTGTCCTTTAACACAAAAGTGCCGTCCCAATTTTCGGGGGGAGGCGAAGCCTGGTAATGCAGGCAGCGTTCCAGCATGATTCTGCTGGGCCCGTCGTTTTGGCGGTATTTGAGGACCGTATTAAAATATTTTTTGGCCTCGGAAAAATTACGGGCTAAATAATAATCCAGGCCCTTTTCATAATAGGAAAAGAGCTTTCGCAGGGGTTTTTCTATTTCGTCTTTTTCCGAGTAAAGTTCGTATATCATGATTCCTTCATGGCGGCCCTTGACGGAAATTTTGTCCAGTCTGCGGAATTCAAACAGGCTGTTGCATTGTTCCCAGGTGCCCTGGCTGACAATTATCCTCGTGCCGTAAACTTTGTTGACCCCTTCCAGGCGGCTTGCAAGATTGACCGAATCCCCCAGCACCGTATAATTCAGCCGTTCTTCGTAGCCCATGTTTCCGACAATGACTTCCCCCGTATGAATCCCGATGCGGGTGTAAAACGGCTCTTTGCCGGTATTGGCCCATTTACGGAAAATCGTGTGGAGGATCGCCTGAATATTGACGGCGCTCCTGCAGGCCATTTCCGCGTGATTGTTGTTTTGAACCGGCGCGCCCCAGAACGCCATAACCGAATCGCCGATATATTTGTCGATGGTTCCCTTGTTGTCCAAAATTGTTTTGGAGACATTTTCAAAATACACGCGAAGCTGCTGCACCAGTTCTTCGGGGCTGATTTTTTCGGAGATGGAGGTAAAATTGGCGATGTCGCTGAAAAATATGGAAAGCTCGCGTTTTTCCCCGCCGATTTTTGCCTCGATGTCTTTATTGATCAGCTGGGCCACCAGATCGGAGGGGACATAGCGCTTGAAATTCTTTAACCCGATACGCATCCCCTCAAAGGCGTTGTGCATATCGGCGACTTCAAGAAGGGTTGTCTGGATAGCAATGTCCGAATCAAGCTGAAAGTTTCGCACCTTGGACATTTCCTCGGAAAGCCGCTGCATCGGTTTCGCGATTGAATTGGAAAACAGGGAGCTGATAATAATGATAAATATCAGAACCGCCACCGAAAACAGGGTAACATACAAGAGGTTCTTTTTTACATTTCCGATAATATCTTCTTCGGGGATAACTATTCCGATTAAAAGTTCAAGGCCGTTTCCGATGATCGTCGGGGCAAGGACAGAGCGGTATGATTTTCTGCTGTATTTGACGGTCTGTGATCCGCCGCCCCGGTTTAATGTTTCCCGCAGTATGGAGCGCAGATCCTCTTCGGGAAACATATCAAGGTGCCGTATGTCGTAAACATTCACCCCGTTTTCATCGATTGTTTCGGTAAACAGTTTTTTTAGGTCTTCACCCGTGGACGCCTGAAACGCCACCAGGTTGTGCGCGCTGTCAAGAAGGGCGAGCTTTGTTCCCGGCGTGGGATGTATGGTCGCCAGGAAGCGGGATATTTCATCCACCGTAATATCCAGGGAACTTACGCCGGAAAGAATGCCGTTGTTGTCGTACAGGGGGACGACGCTGG
This sequence comes from Treponema sp., assembly GCA_031266075.1. GTDB lineage: Bacteria > Spirochaetota > Spirochaetia > Treponematales > Breznakiellaceae > JAISAN01. The sequence continues at coordinate 34,836 of JAISBS010000017.1, read as the reverse complement.
TAAAGCCCGGCAGGTGGTCGGTGGCGAAAATATAGACCGGCGACCAGGAGGGCTTGCGCTGATCCCGGGCAATCTGATACCAGCCCCGTTTTCTGGGATCATATCCTTCCGAGGCGGCCACAACGGAATCGCTGTAGTTGCCGTAAAACACCACATTTTCGTGTTCCCACGTGGTAAAGATGTTTTTCCCGTTGTTGCGGACTCTTCGCTTTGAAAAAGAACCGTCTTCCATCCGGTTGAGCATCATCAGGTTGCCGTAAGTATCCGAGTAATAGACCATCTTTACCCACGGGGTGGTCCGCAGAATCTCCGCATAGTAGGAGAAAAGGCCGGTCTCATGCTCTGTCCGTTCAAAGGGGCTGGTAAAAATCGTGCTGGTTAGATAGGCGGTTCTGCTGTTCATTTCCGCAATGGGGTTAAAATAGTTTATCAGCCGGTTGCTGATGGTCCCCTGCATTTCGTTGATCAGGGCTTCCGATAATTCCTGGGCGTTTTTCGCCGAGCTTATCCACATGGAAAATAAAATAATGCCGGCGGAAACAACCAGGGAAATAACGTTGATAAAAACAATGACGTGCTTGACCCTAATCGTTCGTATGTTTTGAATCAAGTTCTTTACCATAAAGACTCCCGGCGCTTTTATTTTTGCTTTCAAGAAATTTTTCGTCTTTTAAATTTTTAATGATGGAATTGATCTTTACCGAATCGACGCTGAACGGGGACAGAAGCAGGCAGAGGTCCAGCTGGACATTTTGGTCCATCACGGATCCATAACTCTGCGAAAAGATCAGTCCCGGCGGGGAGTTTTCTGTTTTTACAACGCAGCCGCCGATAATATCTGTCCTGACCCCGTCCAGGGGCGCCCCCTCCTGAATCAGCAGTTTTTTGTCCAGACGAAAGGCTATTTCCCGCAGCAGTTCAATTTCAAGTCCCGCCAGGTTTCCCGTCCCGTCATGGTAAAGAAAAGGCTCGCGGTCGGGGTTTTTTCTGACAATAACCGAAAGAACATCGGCGCCGTATTCTTTCCGCTTGTCCGCGATCAGTGCGGTGGCGCCAATGTTTCCGTAAACCAGCAAAAACGTGCGAAAGGGATCGATGATAGGGTCTATGGCCATAAAGATCACCAGCACCGCCTCCACGGGGAGATTCAGAGGGGAGAGGACTATACTGATGACCGAGAGGGTTACAATGCCGGAGGCCCCGGCGGTAGCGGTTCCCGCGAATATGACGCCGAGAAAAATCATGCCATACTGGACGGCGGTCAGATTGATGCCGTAAATTTGCACGGCAAAAAAGGCCGCCACGGCAAAATAAAAAACATTGCCAAAACGCCCCAGGGTCATTCCCAGCGGCAGGGTAAGGTTCACCGTGGTTTTGTCGAAATTCATTTTTTCGTCAAGGCAGGTGATGGCGCTTGGCAGCGTAGCCATTGAGTTCCGGGTGGCAAAGGCCAGCATAACCGGCTCAAACAGCAGCGAAAGCACCCTGAAAGGGTTGGCGGCCCCTGAGCGGACCCAGATTACCAGCGTTATGACGATGAACAATACCGCCGTGCCCGCGCAGTACAGGATGATAAACTTTGACATGGCCATAAAAACAAAGACGCCCACCTGGGCTATCTGTCCGGCCATAAGGCAGATGAGCCCCAGGGGTAAAAGGTACAACGACGCGCTGACCAGTTTTTGAAATGTTTCAAAAATCGCGCCGAGGAATTTTATCAGCGTGTCCGCGGATTGATCATTGACAAAGCCTATGGCAATCCCGAAGACGATGGAAAAAAACACGATTGCCATGGTGCTGCCAAACGCGAGGGCGGAAAAAATATTGGAGGGAATCAGGCTGGTCAAAAAAACTTCGAGCCCGGATTGCATTGCCGGCGCCGCAGCGGCTGCGCCGGAGATCGCGACCTCAAGGATTTCCGAACCCTTTTCGCCGGCCTGGGAAGAAATCAGACTGGTCAAAAGGGAACGAGTGTTTTCGTCCAGGCCCGCTCCGGGCCGGCCCAGTATTCCCACCACCATGCCGGCCAGCGCGGTTAATGCAATGCCGCCCAGAAAGACCAGAAAAATTTTTTTGATAAGTCCCTGGCTCTTTTTGTTCCGCATCATCTTGCCGATGCTCGAAGCAATCGCGCTCACGATAATGGGGATGACGGTCATTTGCAGATAAAAAAGGTACACCTGGCCGGGCACGGAAATGATCTGCGCGAAACTCCGGACGGAAAAAAAGGCGGAAAGGGGGGCGTTGAGCAGTCCGATAAGAACGCCTATCGCCACGGCGATTAAAATTGCCAGCGGGTGTTTTAATACTTGGATCGTCATTTTTCGTCACTCCGGGCATAATGCCGTTTCACCAGCCGCGCCGGCGTAAGTTCGCTGCCATTTTGCAGAATATAATCCTCCAGAAACGTATTGAGCCATTCCTGTAAATGGGGCGCGTCATGGGACACCGCCATGGCTATGGGGTCCTGTTTGTCGCTGATAAGCACCGGTTTCATCATAATGCCTGAATCCTTTCTGGTTTCGGTGATGATGAGAATCTCGCCTTCGTCACGGTACGCGGCAAGCACTTCGCCCGCGAAAAGGGCGTCAATACATTCCTGCCAGGTGTTGTAGGCTTTTTTTTCGGCCAGGGGAAAATTGCTTTCCGCATAGCCCAGGTAGGACGAATTGTCGATAATGGCCAGGATTCCCCGGAACTGTTTCATGTAGAGGGGCAGGTTTTCTTCGGGAATGACCTTTGCCAGTTCCAGCCGGTTTATCAGAAGAGCCTGCCGGAAGGTGATGTAGGGCCGGGTAAAACGCACCAGTTCGCCGCGGCGCAGGGTTCGGCTTAGTTTGCTCAGAGCCACATCTACCTTTTTGTTTGCCACGTTCAAAACAACGTCGTCAAAACTCGCCGCGTCGCGGTTAAAAACCGCCCGGACTCCCAGACGGTTGGCAATTTCATAGCCAATTTCAACGTCAAGGCCGATCAGGGTTCCCGTTTCTTCATCCCGGTAAAAAAACGGCTTTTGATCCGCCGCGGTCATGCCAAAGATGATGCTGTCCCGCTGCAAGATCCGCCGTATTTCAGGCGGGTAGCCGCTCAGATCCGTCAGGGGAGGAACCGCCGCCTGCTGGTTCAGCGCCGCAAGCCGCTGCACCGTTTCCAGGGGAGAGGGGACCTTTGTTTCTACCGGAAAATTCATGTTCATCCCTTTGCCGCAGGAAGCAAAGGCCAGGGTGGTAAAAAAAATCAGCCAAATTCGTTTCATGGTATTACCCGGCATATCCGCAGGTAAAACAGGCCCGGGCCGGGCCTATTTTACCGCCTCCGACAGATCCCCGGCGTTGAGGATCGCCGCCGAACCGTCCGCCCGCTGGGTAAGAACCATGTTCTCCTGGAAGATTGCCGATGCATTGGGATGAACGGTGATCGTCGACTGGGCCTGCCTGACCAAATTGGCGTCAAAACGGGCCAGGCGCAAATTCCCCCCCGAATCGACGGTGATGGCAAAAATATCCGCCCCGGAAACCCAGAGGAGGCTGCCGGGATGAATGTCGTCATCCCCCTGTTTCGTCATTTCCAGCGTACCGTTGTTGATCTCGATGAGCCGGATGGCGCCGTTGCCCCGGTTTTCCCCGGCAATAGCCAGAATCTTTCCCCCCACAAAACTGAGGGTTCGGACATTCACCGTATTCAGGGGCGACCGCTGGAGTTCCCCGCCGGTGGCGGCGTTAAGCCGCAGAAGCCTGCCCAGGCTGGTGCCGAGGTTTTCGATGCTGGCCCCCAGGAGGCCCCGGGGCGCCTGAACCTGGCTGTCTTCCAGGGCGATAATTTCCTGCTGATCCCTGGCAATGGATTCCCGCTCCTGCTGGGCTTCGGCATTTTTTTGTTCGGCGAATTCTTCGGTCTGCCGGGCCTCTTCCCGCCGGGCCGCCAAATCATCTTCCCGTTGATCCAGGTCCTCGGCCCGCTGTTCCGCCTCCGCTTCCCGCTGGTCCAGTTCCTGCTCCCGCTGCCGGGTGTCTTCTCCCCGGGCGGCGTCTTCGGCGGTCTGCTGGCGTTCCTGATCAATAGCGTCCCGCTCCCGGTCCACTTCCGTCCGTTCCTGGGCGATCCGCTGTTCTTCTTCCCTGATCGCCTCCCGCTGAACCGCGGCCTGCTGTTCCGCCGCGTCCGCTTCCCGCTCCTTGAGGTCTACCATGTCCCGGCGCTGGTCAACCCCCCGGTCATCCTCTTTTCGCAGTTCGTCCACCACCCGGCTGTCCGAAAGGGAACTGGTATCTACGGAACTCAACCCGCCGGGCCCCAGGGGGATCAGCATCAGGGTCTGGCCGGGCCATTCGTCAAAGCGGATGGAAATTCCGGCTTTGTCCCGGTTCAGGTTCTGCACCACCGGGGTTTTATAGCGGCCCGAAAAATAATTCCAGTCCCCCCGGTACACCGCGTTGTAGATGGTAATATATCCGGCCAGCAGTGCCGCGTCCTGGCTGCGGTAATTGTAGGCCCCTTCCAGGTAGCCCTGAACGATGAGCCGGAGATTCCTGATGTGGTCAACTCCCGAATCGACCCCCAGGCCGAAAATATCGGCGTCAAGCTTGTTGCCCTCCGCCGGGGAAACCACGTGGATGACAAAATACCGGTTCAGGGAACCGGGCCGTGCCGTGCCGGATTTGACCGCCAGCCCCGGACCGAAACCAATGTTCCGTATCTGGCTCAGGGTTTCTATCCGCGCATGGGGCCCCTCGTAGTTGATAAAGGTAATGGGAGCCTGGTTTGTTTCCAGTTCCGTCCGGTCAACCTGGGCATGGAGCAGGCCGGGGGTTCCGGCCAGAATCCCCGCAAAAAAGATGAAGGTTGCAAGCTGAAAACCGCTTTTGGGCATATTCATCATCATCACTCCTATAAAAAGCGGCGGTAATGCCGCTGATGTTCAATCGGACAGTAATACAAAATATTACTGATCACTCCTATAAAAAGCGGCGGTAACGCCGCTGACGTTCAATTGTATCATAGTATAGTGGTTCTTTGTATAGGCGAAAGATTTTTTTCGCCAAAAACCCGGCGCTCAGGGCCGCAGGGTGGCCAGTTCCCGCCGGGCTCGCTGCTGGACGATTCGGGGCTGCGTATCCCCCGTAAGGAGGCTGAGAATTTTGACCCCCATATCGCTTAAAGGGGGGCCGGAGAAACGGCAGAGGGCCCCGGTGGCGGCGGCAATGGCGGTCAGCACTTGTTCGTCCCGGACGGAACCGGCGGGGAAGATGGCCGCCGTAAAGGTCCCCAGGGCGATCCCGTCGGGGTCAATGCCGATGCTGCCGATAGCTTCCGCCGCCGCCGCCTTGATCACCGGATCGCCATCCCGGTTAAAGAGGTTTGTCAAAAAGGGGATGATTTCCCCGGATCCGAAGAGCGCCAGCAGCCGGAGGGCCCTGATCCGGTACTGTACCGGCGCCTGGGGCTGCGTCTGGGGCGCGCCGGGCCGCCGGCTACCGCTGCCGGACACTTCCATCAGGTAGGCGGTGTAGGCCAGTTCATCCTCCCCGATCTGGTGGGCGGCCATAGCTTCCTCGATCCGGCTGAACTGGGCGCTCATTTCGTCCTCGTTAAAGCGGAAATAGTAGTCGGCCCAGGGGGATGGGGGCGGATTTCCCGTGCCGTAGCTGCCCAGGGGAGCGGGGCCGTACAGGGATTGCTTTTGCCGGTGAACCCGGTCTTCCAGACGGTAGGCGTAGAGGATCCAGTCATTCCCGCCGGAATACAGCACCCCGTCATCGCCGAAGGCGGGAACCGCCGCAGCCCCGTCCAGATGGATGAACCAGAGCCGCCTGCCGTCCCCGGCAAAGCCCGTTGCCCCGGTTTTGGAAAGCACGTAGATCCCCCGCTCGTCAAAGATCATGGAAACTTCCCCCGCGGCGGGGGGCGGGCGGTTTTTCAGGTGGCTGTCCCCGGACCAGAGCCGTCTGCCGTCTTCCCCGGATACCAGCACTACTTCCCCGCTGGCCAGCGTTACCGCCGCCTGATTTTCCCGGCTTACAGCTGTCAGGGGCGGGCCGGGGAGCCGGGGCAGGGTATGGGGCTGCTGTTCCGGTTTGGCCATATCTACCCTTTCCACCGTGCCGTTGGGATAAAAAACCATAAGGCTGCCAGGCTCCCCAGCGGGGCCCACGGAAAGAACCGCCCGGAAAGCCATGGAAAGTTTCCGGGAAAGCGTTTTACCGAAAGGATCAATGTGAAGGAGTTCCCCGTTTTCCAGCCCCAGCAGGATGCCCCCATCCGGGCAGAGGACGGGGTGGAGGCTGACGGGGCTTTCCAGGTTTTTTTGCCAGAGGAGGCAGCCTGCGGCGGAATAGCAGGAGATTTTCCGCTCCGTGGGGACAAAGACCCGCCCGTCCCAGCCGGGAACCACGGGCCCCGAAAGCGGCCCGCCAGGGTTGGCCCGCCAGAGTTCCCGGCCCGCCCGGTTCACCACGATAAAGGTTCCGTTGGTCCGGCTGATGTAGCAGGTTCCCTCCCGGGAACGGGTTACATAAGGGCTGATCCGCCCGCGGGCGTGGTAGGTCCACAGGGGCCGGCCCTGGGTCGAATAGGCTTTGATGGCGCCGCTGTCCAGAGCCACCACCGCCGACTGGGTCTGCGCCGCGGGAAGGCCCAGGACTTCTCCCCCCAGGGCCTGCCGCCAGACCGGGGCCGTCCTGACCGGCTCCACGGCGTCCCCGCCGCCCTGATCCGGGCTCTGGCCGGAAAGGACTGCGGGGAGGAACAGGAGGGCCAGGGCAGGGAATTTCAACCGCATCACTTTCTATTGTTCTTGAATACCGCGAGACTTTCAATATGGGCGGTCTGGGGGTAGAAATCGTAGAACCGTAGTTCCGAAAGAACATAGCCCCCGGCCAGCAGTTCCCGGCTGTCCCTGGCCAGGGTGGCGGGATCGCAGGACACATAGGCGAAAAGGGGAGGGCCCTCCGCCGCGATCCACCGGGCCAGGGCGGGGGACAGTCCCTGCCGGGGCGGGTCCGCCACCATAAAACCGTAGCCGCCGCCCGTCTTGCCGCCCCTGCCCCGGTTTTTCAGCCTGACCCATTCGTCGTCCCGGAGGGCGAAAAATTCCCGGCCTTCCCCCCGGACATTTTCCCGGGCCAGGGCCAGGGCGTTTTTGTTTTCCTCCATCAGATCGATCCGGGGAAAGCGATCCCCCAGCAGGGCCGCAAAGACGCCCACCCCGCAGTAGAGGTCCGCCATAGGGCGGGCCTCCGCTTCCCCGGCCAGGGCCCGGAGATCCTCGGCCAGAATTTCCAGCATGGCGGCGTTGCTCTGGAAAAAGACCCCCGCATCCAGAACCAGTTCCCGCCCCAAAATGGCCGTTTTGCCCCGGGCGGTTCCCCCTTCGCTGAGGAACAGTTCCTGCCGGGCATAGACGGTGAAACGGTCTTTTTGGGGCGGCGGGAGAAGGGCCCTTTCTTTCAGTGCCTTCCGAATCCCCGGATCAGCCACGGGGCAGTCGTCCAGGGGGACAAGGCCGGCGTTTTTCCGGGCCCTGAGCCCCGCCACGGCCTCCCCCGGAGAGGCGGCCCGGCGCGGCTGTTGACCGCGATGAAACCGCGTACCGTTGTGGAACTGTTTGCGGTCGTGAAACTGCTTAATACAATGAAATTGCATCCGGTTCCGGTATTCCCAGGGGGCGGAGGGGAATATGCGCAGTTCCGGCGGGACAATGCCCCCCAGCCGGGTAAAAGCTTCTTTGAGCATGGCGGCCTTGGCGTCCACCTGGGCCTCGTAGCGGATATGTTGGAGGGAGCAGCCGCCGCAGCTTCCGTACAGGGGGCAGGGCGCTTCAATCCGGTCAGGGGAGGGGGCGAGAATTTCCACCGCCTCCGCCCTGGCCCAGCCCCGGTGTTCTTCGGTGATCCGGGCGGCGATCCGGTCGCCCGGTGCGGTTCCCTCGACAAAGATCGCCCGCCCCTCCTGACGGGCCAGCCCCGCGCCCCCCGCGGCAATCCCCTCAACCTCAAGGGGCCATATTTCGCCTCTTGCCATAAGAGACAGAGTATATCATCATTGCCACAATCACAACATGGGGAGTACAATACCGTATGCATGAGGATTCCAAACGGGTTGATTCCGCGGACTGGTTTACCAGCGACGATGGAACCCGGCTTTTTTTGCGGCGCCGGGTTTCCCGGCAGGATTCCCCCGGCAGCCCCCGGGCGGTGTTGCATATTGTTCACGGCATGGCGGAACACAGCCTCCGGTACGGGCAGCTGGCCCTGCGGCTGGCGGAGGCGGGCATTGAGGTCTGGGCGGCGGATCAGCGGGGCCACGGCAAAACCGCCGATTTGAGCGTCAACGGCCCCGGCAAGGGAGGGCTCGCGGGCCACTGCGCCGACGGGGACGGTTTTTCCCGGGTTACGGCGGACATAGACTGTATCAATAGGGCGATAAAAACACAGTTTCCTGAAACGCCCCTTTTTCTGTTAGGCCATTCCTGGGGTTCCTTCGTGGCCCAGAACTATATCGAACAGTATTCCACCGAAGGGCTTGCGGGCTGTATTCTTTCCGGCACCCGGGGGCCCGGGAGCTTCAAAATCCGGGCGGGAGCCCCGTTGGTGGCCCTGCTGGCGCTTCTCCGGGGCCAGCGGAACGGTTCCACCCTGTCCAGAGCCATAGTCGACGGATCCTCCAACAAGCCCTTCCGGCCCAACCGTACCGCCTTTGACTGGCTTTCCCGGGACGAAAAAGAAGTAGACGCCTATGTCAATGACCCCTACAGCGGAAACCTCTGCTCCTCCGGGTTTTACCGGGATATGATCCGGGGCCTTTCTGCCATTCACCGGAAGGAAGCGATGGAAAAAATCCGCGCCGATCTGCCCATTTATATTTTTTGCGGCAGCGCCGATCCGGTGGGGGACATGGGATCCAGCCCCACAGCGCTGGTAAACGTCTACCGGGCCATGGGCGTCCGGGATCTGGAATTTGTCCTTTACCCCGATGCCCGTCACGAAACCCTGAACGAAACCAACCGGGAAGAGGTAACGGAAAACCTCATCTCCTGGATTTCAAGGCATTGTTAGGAACCTATGCGTTTCAGATATTCCACCGCGGAAAACGGGAAGCTGGTTAAAAAAGCCGCCGTTTACACCCAGGATGAACACGGTATTAATTTTTCCGATGTTGATCCCGATGCGGTGAATATTACCGGGCGGCTCAAGGCCGCGGGCTACGAAACCTATATTGTGGGCGGCGCGGTTCGGGACCTTATTCTGGGGAAACGGCCCAAGGATTTTGACATTGTCAGCGAGGCCAGTCCCGCGCGGATCAAAAAAATTTTCCGCAACGCCCGGATCATTGGCCGCCGCTTCCGGCTGGTTCATGTCTACTTCGGCCCCAAAATTTTTGAAGTTTCCACCTTTCGGTCCCTTCGGGACGGTCCCACCAGCAACACTTTCGGAACCATCGAGGAAGATGTACTCCGCCGGGACTTTACCCTGAACGCCCTTTTTTATGATCCGGGACAGCAGATTGTGGTGGATTATGTGGGGGGCATAAAGGACATCCGGGAAAAACGGATAGCGCCCATCATACCCCTTTCAACGATTTTTAAAGATGATCCGGTGCGGATGATCCGGGCGGTAAAGTACGGCGCGGCCACGGGCTTCCGCCTGACCCTGCGGCTCAAGTGGCGGATCAAAAAACAGTCCCCCCTGTTGGCCGCGGTGTCCCCCTCCCGGCTGACGGAGGAGATTTTCAAGATCATTCATTCGTCTTCTGCGGCGGTCATTGTGGAGGCCCTGGAGGGTCTGGGGCTTTACGAGTACCTCCAGCCCGGCGCGTCCCGGCTGATGAAGGAAAACGCCGGCTTCCGGGCCCGGTATCTCAAAAGCATGGCCGCCCTCAACCGGGAGGGCTTTAAAAATCTGCCCGGCGAGGCCATGGGGGCCCTGATTCAGGATTATCTGGAGGACAACACCGACTGGGAGGCGGGGATTGCGGAGACCTACAAAAATACCTTTACCGCAGCCCGGGCCTTTGTCCTCCCCATGAACCCCCCCCGGTTTGAACTGGATCACGCGGTCCGGCTTTTCCTCGCCGCCCACGGCATCACCATCAAGAAGTCCCGTTTTCTGGAATGGGGCAAACCGGGGTCCTCCGGGAGGGAGGGCGCAAAACCGTCCGCCGCGCTGGACGCCCCCATCCCCGGCGCCGCCCATGCCGTCCCCCATGGCCCCGCCCACGGCGAAGGGGAGTCCCGGAAGCCCCATTCCCGCCGCCGGCGCCGGGGCCGGCGGTCGCACCAGGCCCCGGAGTGAATACGCCTTGTTATGCTTTATCACGGTTCACCATGTCAGGCAAAAATCGATGAGGTATTGATCTGCTATCACTGTCAGCAGTCGGCGGAGAAAAACTTGAAAGGATACCTCGTTTTTCATGGCACTGTTCCTCCCAATTGTAACTGAGACTATTGCCGGCGAGGAAAAACAAGTCCAGCCATAACGGGCTTCTCATGCTATGAATCCTCGTCCCTTTCTAAAATCTTCAAAAAACCGGCTTCCAGAATTTCCGGTCCGGGCTTTTTCCTGGGGTCAAAATCGACAACCGCTTTTTCAAGATATTTTAGCTTTTCTTCGATAAAAAAATTTAACTCATTTATTCCGGATTCAAGACCCAATTCCACACCGGATTTTTTTCGTTCAAGTAGTTCATTTATCTTTACCAAAAGGTTTTTATCCTGAATTTGAATGAGAAGTTTATTAAATTCCATAGGCGGCGGTTCTTTATTGTCCAATATCCACATCGCGGCTAAAACCGGGCGCAGCACATAAAAATATTTCTTTGATTTTACTTTAGCATCCTGAAGATACTGCCTGAAATTTCCGTTTGCCATGTGCAGGTAATGATAAACCGACGAAACTGGTGAAAAATATTCTTTGGATAGTTCTTCCATTACTTCACAAAAAAAATTATTCCGGTAATAAAGAATGGGTGATTTTAACCATTCAAACAGTACAGGATTTGATTTATTCATCAGAAACATGGTCTTCCGGAGATCCCAGCCGGAATAGTCAAAAATGTCAACAATAGGATACTCAATGACATCCCGCTTTGGAAGAATATTAAGATACCAATTTTTGGGATGCACATAAATAAACCTGACATCATAATCGCTGTCCTGACTTTCAAAGCCCCAGGCTCTGGAGCCGGATTCTACCGCATAGAGAATTTTTACCTGGTGTTCTTCCTCAATAATTTTGAGCCTGGCGGAAACACATCGGCGTACTTCGTAAGTGTTCATAAATATCCTCATCGTAGTGGTATTGATATAGGGAACCTCTAAAAACCCCGGTTGGGTTTCCATAACCGTTGGACAGGAGTTTCCCTCTGGCGGCGGCACATTCTTTGGCGTAGCGGCTATCGGCGTCCGGAAATCGCGGATGTACTCGACAAAAGTCCTCCCCGGCCCGCAGGCATAAAAAGAGCCCGGAAGCGTTACCTTCCGGGCTCTTTGTTACTAAGAGCGGGAAACGGGAGTCGGACCCGCGACATCGACCTTGGCAAGGTCGCGCTCTACCACTGAGCTATTCCCGCAAAACCATGTTTTTGCACATTCCGGCAACAACTCACCGGAGCTTGTTCCAAAACCCGGTTTGTTTCGGAACAGCCTCAGTCTACAAAACAAGATAGTTCTTTGTCAAGTAGATTGAGGTTGTATGCGTGCATTTGAGCCGCGAAGGGATCGAACCTTCGACCCGCAGATTAAGAGTCTGCTGCTCTACCAACTGAGCTAGCGGCCCGTGTGTTATTGACAAAAATCCCGGGGATTTTTGTCATGCGTCCGGCAGGACTCGAACCTGCTACCTACGGATTCGAAGTCCGTCGCTCTATCCACGTGAGCTACGAACGCAGTCAGAGACCGGGTGGATGACGGGGCTCGAACCCGCGACGACCAGATCCACAATCTGGGACTCTACCACTGAGCTACATCCACCATCAAACGGACGTTTTTTACTATGGCAAAATACGGGGAAATTGTCAACCCGCCCGCCGAAAACCTGTCGCCGAAAACCGTGTCGCCCGCCGAAAAACCGGTACGAAAACCGGCGGCTCAAACCAGAAAACTGGTTCAAAAACCTAAGTCCTCAAGGGAAAACCTCCGATATTTGAAAAGAGGTATGGTATGAAAAACGAAAAACAGTTTTATGAACAATGCATCCTCATTCTGGGCCGGGAAATAGAGGTTCTGAAAAAGATCGGCGCCCTGCAAACCATCATCCGGCAGGCCGTTTCGGGCCGGGAATGGACGGACTTTGAGGCCCACAATCAGGCCCTCAACGGGCTGGGCTTTGAATTTGAGGCGCTGGAAGCCGAACGGGTGGGGCTCCTGGCCGAAATGGGCGCGGCGGGCGGCCAGGGGGATGAAAAACGGCGTTTTTACGCGCTGGTTTCCTGTTTTTCCCCGGAACTGCGGGACGAATTGGCCAGAATGTACCGGGCCCTGAAATTTGAAACCATGCGGATCCGCATGACCAATGAAGCGCTGGTAACATACCTCGCCGGCGCCAAAAACATGATGGCCGGATTTCTGGAAGCGGCCTTTCCCGAGCGGGCCGGGCGGCTGTATACCCATCAGGGAACCCAATCGGCCCCGGATATGCGGAGCGTGGTGCTGAACCACCGTTTCTGAGAAAAAGGAGTAATATAAATGACTTCAACCTTTCAGGGAATTGAAATCGGAAAACGGGGGGTGCAGGCCCATCAACAGGCCCTGAACACCACGGGCCATAACCTGACCAACGCCTCCACTCCGGGGTATTCCCGGCAGCGGGTTGAATTTACGCCCTTCGAGCCCATCTACCTGCCGGGTCTGAACCGGGAAGAAACCCCCGGCCAGATAGGGCAGGGCGTGGTGGTGGAGCGGATCGAGCGGATCCGGGACCAGCTTCTGGACAAGCAGATTGTCGCCCAGGCTTCCTCGGAAGGATACTGGGCCGCCCGGGACCCCTACCTCCGCCGGATGGATCAGATATATCTTGAACCGGGGCAAAATTCCATCAGGAGCAAGATGGACGCCTTCTGGGACGCCTGGCAGGAACTTTCGATATACCCCGCCGACGCCGCCCCCCGGACCGCCGTACTGGAACGGGGCAAAACCCTGATCGACGGCATCCACGGGCGCTATCAGGAACTCAAACGGCTTCAGGTTCAGGCCGATGAGGATATTCAACTGACGGTGCAGCGGGTCAACTACCTGTCCACCCAGATTGCGGGATTGAACCAGGACATCCAGAAGATCAAAGCCCAGGGCGACAACCCCAACGATCTCATGGATCGCCGGGATCTGCTGGTGGACAAACTTTCGTCCATCATCGACATCACGGTTGACCAGCGGGATCCGGACGAATTTATGGTTCATACCGCCGGGCTGATTCTGGTGCAGGGGCACATTGGCCGCCAGTTCAGCACGGACCGGGGCATTGACACCGAAGGCTATGTCCGGATCACCTGGGAGGAAACCGGACAGGACGTACAGTTCCGGGACGGGAGCCTCGCGGCCCTTTTGGATATTCGGGATAAAACCATTGTCGATGAAATCCAGACACTAGACAATATGACCATGAATTTTGTCGATTTGGTGAACGAAATTCACCGGGATGGCTACGGCGCCAACGGCGTCCGGGGCAACAACTTCTTTTCCGAATACCCCTTTGTTACCAATGTCAACGGCAACTACGACCGGGACGGCGACGGGGCCTTTGATTCCAGCTACATCTACCGGATCAACGGCGTCAATGCGCTGGAGCCCCAGGCACAGGTGGGGATCGAAGGGGTTATAACCCTTTCCGCTTCGGGGGGGAACATTGACATCCCCTATTATCCCACCGACACCGTAACCGATATAATCACCCGGATCAACAATTCCGGCGCGGAAGTAACGGCCCGGCTGAACCGGGACGGAATGTTGTCCCTCAAGGGAACCACCGCGGCGCCGGTCAACGGCGTCCGGGTAAACCCCGACTTTGTGATTCGCCATATGGAAGATTCAGGTTATTTCCTTACGGGCTATGCGGGGATGCTGAACGCCCAGGGGCCCGAAGGGGCCTACGACTGGGGCGGAGCGGACGCGGTGGAAGGGCTGCGGGGCGGGGCACTGAATTACGCGCTGGCCCCCATTGCCCATCCCTCCGGCTGGATCGAAGTGAACCCCGCGCTGGTCAAAGACCCCTCCGCGGTGGCCGCGGGCTTTGGGGAAAACGGACGGGCCGCCAATCCGGGGAACGGCGACGCCGCGGCAGCCATTGCCCTGCTCCGCTACGCCCCCGTCATGGTGGGCCGGCTCGGAACCTTTGACGACTACTTCGCCGATGCCGTGGGCCGGATTGGCCTTTTGGGGGAACAGAGCGAACGGCAGTTAAAGACGGAAAACGACACGATGAAACAGCTTTACGATATGCGGGAATCGATTTCCGGGGTCAATGTGGACGAAGAATTGTCCAACATGATCAAATACCAGCACGGTTATGCCGCGGCGGCCCGGTTTATCACCACGGTGAATTCCATGCTGGACACCCTGATCAACCGGATGGGCGTGTAACGGGCCTGTTGCCCTTCGCCTAAAAAGAAAAGACCAAGGAGGAGCGTATATGCGCCGAGTATCAACCGATATGCCGAACATGGATGTTCAATATTACCTCAGACGGCAGGAAGAAGGGCTGTCCAACATTCAGTCGAAAATCTCCAGCCAGAACCGGATCCGGGAACTCCGGGACGACCCGCTGGCGGCTTCCCACGCGGTTCGTTATGAATCATACCTGGCCCGGCTTGAACGGTTTGAAAAAAACACCCTCTACGCCCGGGGCCGTTTTAATGAAACCTACAGCTACCTGAACGAGGTCAACGCGGCGCTTCAGCGGATCCGGGAACTTTCCGTCCAGGGGGCCAACGGCGTCTACGGGCCTGAGGACATGAAAAATATGGCCGCCGAGGTCAATGAACTGCTCAAGGAACTGGCGGCCCTGGCCAACGCCACCGGACAGGACGGTAAACAGATTTTCGCCGGGGACAAGTCCTTTACCGAACCCTTCCGGCTGGTGGAGGGAAGGGTTGCCGGGGGCGAAGAAAATATGGTCGTCCGGGTGGAATACCGGGGCGCCGGAGCCTCCCGGAAAACGGAAATTTCCGAAGGAACCTATACGGAACTGGACATCGGCGGCGGCGAAGCTTTCTGGGCGGAGAAAATGCAAATCCTCTCCACCGTGGACGCCAGCGATTACCGGGTAGAACAGGGCGGCTCCTTTTACCTGGACGGAGTGGAAATAACCGTCAACCCCGGCGATACGATCCACGCCATTACGGCGCGGATCAACGAATCCCCCGCGCCGGTCAAGGCCTATATCGACCCCGAAACCCGGGGCCTTGCGCTGGAGGGAACCAGCGCCCACCTGATCCGGGCCGAAGACCGGCAGGACGGGCCCGGCGGCCCCTCCCGGGTTTTGCAGGACCTGGGGATCATCCGGGGAAACGCCGAAACCAACGCCCCCAACTGGAGCAATTCCGCCCGGGTCTATGGCGGCTCCGTCTTTGACATGGTGATCCGCGTCCGGGACGCCCTGTACCGGGGGGATCATGAATTTGTGGGAAGCCAAGGTATTGGCGGCATGGATCTGGCGATGGGCAATATTCAGGCCCGGATTGCGGAAGTGGGCAGCCGGCAGGAGCGGGCGGAAATGGCCTGGGCCCGGCTGAACCAGGAGATTCCCGATGTAACCGAAAGCCTTGGCCGGGAATCAGGTCTTGATTTTTCCACCGCGGTACTGGAACTTAAACAGATGGATTTTGCCCACCGGGCATCCCTGCAAACCGCGGCCCGGATCCTCCCGCCGACTCTGCTGGATTTTCTCCGGTAACTCTGGTATAAATAGAGGGAACCTCTGGAAACCCCGGTTGGGTTTCCAGAGGTTCCTCGAAGAAAATTGCTAATTTCTTATTATATAACGAATTACGCAAATGCAATTTTCTTCATAGAGTACGACAGGCAAGGCAGGAACGGATTGTGAAGGTTGCGACCAAGGCCTATGGCCTTATTGATGTAGACTCCCGGCAGAAAATTACCTTTCCCCGGGGGCTCTTTGGCTTTGAAACGTGCAGGGACTATGTACTTCTCGACGCGGAACGGCAGCCCTTTTACTGGCTCCAGTCCGCGGACTCAGAGGCCGTGGCCTTTATCCTGATAAACCCTTTTCTCTTCCGGCCCGATTACGAGGTTGACATTAAAAACGAGGATCTGGCGGACATCGGCGTCGATTCCCCGGAAAAGGCCCTGATTTTTTCCATCGTTACCATTCCCGGGGACGGCGGCCCCATGACCGCCAATTTACAGGGGCCCCTGATCATCAACCGGGACACCCGGACGGGCAAACAGGCGGTTCTGGTGGACCCCCGCTGGAAAACCAAACACGACATCATGGCGGAACTCGCCTCGGTAAGGAACGCCTGATGCTGATTTTATCCCGAAAGGTCAACGAAAAAATCATGATCGGGGACAATGTTTCCGTTTCCGTCATAGAAGTCCGGGGGGATCAGGTGCGGCTGGGGGTGGACGCCCCCAGGGACGTAAAAGTTTTCAGACAGGAAGTTTTTGACGCCATTATGGCGGAAAACAAAGCCGCCGCCGAGTCCACCCCGGTATTCCCCGAAATGGATTTTGGCGCCGAGCGGGAACCGCTGTAAAAACCGCGAATGGGAAGCGCTGAAGACCAACCGGGGTTTCCGGAGCTTCCCTAATCTTTGTTTGCTTCGTAAATTGCTTCAAAGTCCCCGGAAATCCGCATAAACACATCCAGGAGGGAGGGGTCAAAATGAACGGCCCGGCCTTCCAGCATTTTGGCCATCGTCAATTCATGGCTCAGGGCGGGCTTGTAGCTCCGTTCCATCCGCAGGGCATCGTATACGTCGGCGATGGTTACGATCCGGGCCGCCAGGGGGATCATCTCCTGTTCAAGCTGGAAGGGATAGCCGGAGCCGTCCCAGCGTTCATGGTGGGAAAGGGCGATCTCCTTGGCCATGGGATTGGGGTAGGTGGAAAGGATGAAGGCGCCGTTTTTGGTATGCTCCCGCATCACCGTCCATTCCCAATCCGACAGGGGGCCTTCCTTGTTCAAAATATCGTCAGGGGTGCCGATCTTCCCCACGTCGTGCATGGAGGCCAGAAAACCGATATTGTCGATAAAGTCCGCGTCAATCCGTTTGTACTTTTCGTCTTTGCCCCGGTACAGTTCCTCCGCCAGCCGCTTTGAATAATAATTGACCCGGCTGATATGTTTGCCCGTATCGTTGTCTTTGAGCTTTGAAGCCTCCAGCAAGCTCAGGAAGACCGTCCTGAGGAGCCGCTTGTTTTCCTCGGTTACGTCATCAAACATAACCACAAATTCCCTCGGCTCCTTGATGTTCAGCTCCGCGGGGAACAGGTAGACCCTGGTCTGGACCGTTACCATGTCCCGGCTCTTGATCCGGGCCTCTCCCTTCCAGGAGTAACCGCTTTCCCCGGACAGAATAGTTTCCCGGATTTTGCGGATGTCTTCCATCTCGAAGGCCCGGCCAAAGACATCGAT
Source organism: Treponema sp. (assembly GCA_031266075.1). GTDB lineage: Bacteria > Spirochaetota > Spirochaetia > Treponematales > Breznakiellaceae > JAISAN01. The sequence continues at coordinate 17,251 of JAISBS010000017.1, read as the reverse complement.
AAAATAGTTGCCCGACAGGTTAAAAAATCCGGTAAAAAGGTTTTCGCAGGCCGGGTTGGCGTAAATAATCTTTAATTTTTTGTCGAGAAACAACACGGGGAACACGCTGTTTGAAAAGGGATTGAGGGAGGATGAAAAATATTTTGACGGCACGTCTTCCCCGGCGGCCTCGTCTTCATCAAGATCAAGGACTTCCAGAGGTTCGATTTCTTCTAATGCATCAATATCCTTGTCTGTGCCGGCCATCATGCTCCAACTCTATTGATCGAAACGAAACAACAACTCCGCATCGCTTTTCCTCAGGTATTCGGGGCCGGAAAAAACAGTTCCGACAGTATCATTATCAAACATATTACTTGTTTTTGCAATCTCCAATAAGGATCCGGCGCATCCGGAGCGGAATTCCGGGTTCAGGCGGATTTTTTCTTCGGAAAAGGCCGGGGACAGGCCGCCGGGGACGGGGTTTTCGTCAAGCCGTTGTTTGAACAGGTCCGCGTCCGGCCCGGTAAGGAGGATCAGGTCTTCTCCCGCCGGGGCCTCCGCCAGGGCCTGAGCCGCCGCCGCCATAATCTCCGTTGGCCCGGCGTCCAGGTAGTCCGAAAGCCGCCGGCCCCCCCGGTACAGGGCGGTAAAGAAGCGGCGTTTTTTTGCGTCCAGCAGGGGCAGAACCAGGCCGGGCCAGCAGGAAAAGGGCCGGGCCATGCAGTCCAGTGTGGGAACCGCCGCCAGCGGGATTCCCAGGGAAAGGGCAAGCCCCTTGGCGGCGGCAAAGCCGATGCGTAAGCCGGTAAAAGATCCCGGCCCCTTGAGGCAGGCCGTCCCGTCCAGCCCTTCCGGACTGAGGCCCGCAGTGTTCATCAGCCGGTCAATGCCGTCCATAAGGATTTCCGAGTGCCCCGGGCCCGCATCGGCTTCAAAATACCAGCGGCCCGTATCCGTACCCAGGGCGAGGGACAAAATCGAAGACGCCGTATCAATGGCAAGGATATTCACGTTAAATCCGCCCTTTCCGCCCCATGGAGCCCGGAAATCCGAAACATCCGCCGCTGATCGTTTCCGATGATAATTTCAATGCCGATATGCTTCGGGGGGAGGGATTGGGGAATCCGTTCGCTCCATTCAATGATCGCAACCCCCTGGCCGTCCAGCAGTTCCGGCCCCCCCAGGCTTTCAAAATCCCTGTCCCCCGCAAGGCGGTAGGCGTCAATATGGTACAGGGGAGCGCGGCCCCGGTATTCGGCAATGATCGTATAGGTGGGGCTGGTTACGGTTTCTTCCACCCCCAGTCCCCGGGCGATGCCCTTGGCAAGGCAGGTTTTTCCCGCCCCCAGCCCGCCCTTCAGGGCAAGCACCGCGCCGGGGCGCAGGGAGCGGCCTATCCGTTCCCCCAGCGCCATGGTTTCTTCCGGGGAACCGGAAGAAAATTCAAGAGGGGAGTCCGCCGTTGACATCAAGATGATCGATAAATTTTTTTACTTCCCGGGTCAGGGGGATCAGGGGATAATCCACCGTATCCAGAAAGGTGACGGACATTTCTTTGGCCCCCGTGGGTTTGTTTTCAATGGAAAAATCGATCCGCCGTTCTACGGAGTCTTTCATCAGCTCCAAAACCACGATGCCTGTAAAAAGCCGCCGGTAATAAATGGGGACGTCTTTTCGGACAATATTGTTAATCGCCAGTACCTTCATGGACACATACCCGCCTTGATAAGCATAGCAGTCTATTCATTGATCCGCATATTCAAAAACCAGCGCATTGATGGCATTCATGGATTTCCGGGGGACTTTCAGAAATTTGATGTGCATGATGGTACTTGCCCCCGATCTGTTGGTCCGCAGCACCTGACCCAGAACCGCCACGTTGACATTGTTTGTGCTGATAAATTCTATTTTTAACCTCGTTCCCGAAGGTACATTGACGTTTGTTTTGATTGAACAGCCGCCGATGGATATGTCCATAATGTTTCCCGCCAGGCGGCGCTTGTCCACCACCATTTTTTTCTCTTTCCGGCGGCCCGTTTCCTCCAGGCGGACAAAGAAATAACTGGCGCTGATAACCACCTGCCGCCGCCGGAACCGCCGCTGGGCGAGCCGCTTCACCTGGTTGGAATGAACAAGCTGGAGAACCCGTCCGTCGGGAGAATCGGCGATCCCCAGAACCCGGGTCTCAAAAGAAAAACCCTTGCTGGACCGGGTGAAAAACGAAATAACCGCCTTTCCCCCCCGGGTAAGCCGGATAGGTGTTCCCAGGGCGTTTTGCGGGTTTTCCACCACCAGGTGATCGCCCTTTGAGGATACAACTTTTACCGGATAGCTTTCCTGGTTGATGGTAAGCACCGCAGCGGATTTTTCCGGAATCTGCCGGGTGGAACTGACGCCCCCGCCGCCACCCGCCGCGGCATCCAGAAGGTTCCGGGTGGAAAAGAGCAGGGCCAGCCGTTCCTGGGCCTCTTCTTCGGTATTGGCGCCCCGTTCGATGATCCGGTAGCTCCGTTTAAAGTGCCGGTCCAAAAGGGCGGCGGAGTTGATCGACCGCTCCACATCCATCACGCTGTCATTCCGCAGGACAAACTCAAGCATCTTCGCCTGATCCCGGTTTAACCCGGCGTTATTGGCGATCCGGCGCAGGGTAAAGGTGGAAAAATGCCGGCCCGCCGACGCGCCGATGCTCCCGCCGCCCCCGCTCAGGGCCGGGGGGTTGTACCGTTTTTTGATGAAATTCACCACAACCAGAATCAGGATAAAAACACCCACGCCGATGATAAAAACAAGCACGTCTTTGAGATTTGTCTGTTTGCTAAAGTCCTGTAAAACGACTTGAAGCGGATACCAGCGCGCCAACATTCCCCCGGAGAACTCCATGTTTCCTCCTAGACCGGCGAAATCGCGGGACCTTTGATCACGGCGTAGAGTTTGCGGAGCCGGGGGGCCAGTTCGTATTCCGCCAGATCCCCCACCAGCACCGCGTCTTTGGTTTCATAGGCAGCCAGAAGCTCCCGCAGTATCGCGTCGAATTCTTCAATAAACGCCTGTATGGAAATATCATCGACCTTCAGGGCGCTTGCATCAAGCCCCCCGGCCTTGAGAATGGCAAAGACCCGGAAAATTTTACCCGAAAGTCCGGAAAAAATCTCGATGGTTTCCACCGCCCGTCCGTCTTTTCCGGTTTGAATATCCAGCGGCAGGTCTTCAAGCCGGCGGACCAGGCCGTCGATCAGGGGTTCCGCCCGGTTCAGTTCCCCCAGGGGGTCTGTCAGTTCCCGCAGCCGTTCATCAATCAGCAGCCGGAGTTCCCCGGCGCTGATTCCTTCGCCGGAAAAAGTTTTTTCCGCCCATTGGTAAAGATCCGGGTTTTGGCCCGCCAGAAAAAGGGCCGCGGGGCTCTGCAGCCACCTGCCGGCGAGGGCCTGTTTTTCTTCAAAGTCCGCGTGTTCATAGCCCTTGCTGTCTTCGCGGGTATGGATCAGGGCTTCCGCCGTCAGTTCCAGGAGGGAACTGGTCCTGATGTCAAGGCAATGAATACCGGCAAGCTCCCGGTCAAAAAGCGTTTCCAGGGAACCGGAATCCGCGGTTTCGCCGTCTATCTCCAGACCGCTCAGGCGGTGCCCGGAGCCGGTGAGCCAGCCGTCCAGACCCGCCAGCACGTCGCCCACATATTGTTCCGATTCAAGGGTTATGTCCGCCGGATTTCCGTTAATGGTTATATTCATATCTCACCTGTTATTGTTGTTTTGCTGAACAAAATTATCGAGGGAGGAGGACATCTGTTCCATCCGGTTATAGGCCCCTTCCATCTGGCCGTACTGAATTTTCAGGGCCGCTTCTTTCGCCGCCAGCTGCCGTTCCATGGTAGCGATCCGCCGCTGATCCTGGCTGATCCGGGAATCTATGGTTCCGGTTTTCAGGGAAATAAAGCCGCCGCTTTCCACAAAGGGCCGGGACAGGCTGTCCACCATATAGGCAATGCCGGAATCAATAATCAGGTCTCCGTTGGAGTCGGAGCCGAAGAGCTGCTGTATCGCGGGGAGTTTCGCGGCCAGCGCCGCGTCCAGGGCCTTTTCGTCAATTTCCAGGTAGCCCCGCAGACGGGAGGGATCGTAGGTGCCGCCGCCGGATCGCCTGACATCGGTGCCCACGCCAATCTGGGCCAGCAGGGCCAGTTCCCGTTCCGCGGAAGTAGGGTAGGGGCTGGAGGCCGCCCGCTGGAGGGTGTTTTTGAACTGGTTAAGGGTCGAGTCCCCGGAAAAGGTCCCCAGCCGCTTTGTCATTTCTTCCCGTTCATCGGCGGAAAGATAGGTAAGTTCTTCGATAACCCGGCTGTCGTTCCGGGTCAACACATTAATCTCCGCCATAAGGCGGTTGTAGTTGCCCGCCAGAGATATGATGGCGTCCTTGACCCCTTCCCGGTCGGGCTGTATCCCCAGCGTTACCGGACGGTCGGAAACCCCTTTCACGGTCAGGGTAACGCCGGGGATGAGGTCGTCAATATTGTTTACCGGACGCCGGATTTCAATGCCCTCCATGGTGATAATAGCGTCCTGGGCGGTGGAAACCGCGTTCACGGGTTTAAAGCCCCCCTGGGCGTCAGGATCAAGCAGCGTAATATTGCGGAGCGAAACATCCCGGTGGGTGTTGTTGTTTTCCAGATTGACCGCCGCGATGGTTTTCCCCTCGGCCAGGTCCGCCAGCCGGTACTCCCGGGACTGAAAATCCGGCGAATCCGTTATGGGGGGCAGGAAAACGCGGGTGCCGTCGGAGAAAGTCAGGGACAGGACCCCCAGGTTGTCATGCCGGGGAGGAATCGGCGGGGGCGTCCACTGGGGCAGGGGCGTTTGGGAGGGATCATTTTCAATCAGAATGCCGCCGAAAGAGATTGATCCGGCGGAAGAAACCGAAGGCCCCGCCGGCGGCTCTGCCGCGGCCCGGTCTTCGTCACTTATCAGGCGGGTGGAGGTTTCCAGCCGCAGTACCAGCGCCGGATCGTATACCGCCGGCGGATTGAAGGGTATGGACGCGGAGGCTCCGGCCTTTACCAGCAGGGTCTCATCCACCGCCCGGACTTCCCCGCCCGAGATTCTGACGCTCTGGGAATCCAGGCTCAGGTTCCGGCGGGAAGTATTTACCTTTTCTACCATACCCGTCCGGATCGCCAGCTGTTCCGCGTCCCCGGAAAAGCCCAGGCGGTTTTCCGCGCCGGTAACTTTGGATTCGATTAAGAGGGATTTGGCGTTCCGTTCCACCGCGATCAGGCTGGCGGCGATCTTGTCCCGGCCCCGGCGGTTCAGGGCCTCCACAAATTCCCGCAGGGTTCCCCCCCGGAAATTGAAAGATATTTCGTCCTCTCCCACGGTAAAGGTATAGGTTCCGCCCTCTACCCGAAACGAATCGTTCAGGGGGGGGGAGAGGAAGCGATCCGCCTGGGCCGCCTGCTTTACCGTAAAGCGGTATTCCTGCTCCACCGCTTCCCGGGTGGCGGAACCGGTGATGACCGATTCATCGGAGGAGGCGGCAATCCGGTCGTTGAAGGGGTTTTGAAAGGAAAAAAGGAGCCGCGCGCTGTCCCGCAGGGAATTAACCCGGCGTCCGACTTCCTGCCAGTAGCCTTTTTCGGTTTCCAGATTCTCAATGTTTCTTTCGGTCCGTTCTTTCGGAATCCGTTCGATCTGCATCAGATCTTCAATGAGTTTCTCGGTATTAAACCGGCTTTTTACTCCCGGTACATAAATGTCGGACATTTTTTCTGGTTTACCCGCCTAAACACGCTCATCGAACAGAAAACCGATAGTTTCTTTGATCTTGTTGTGCAGGCGCTGCAATTCTTCCGGGGGCAGCACCTTAATCACCTTATCGGTTTCGCTGTCAATGACCTTGACAGTTACTTCGTTGGACTCGTGATCCACCACAAACTTGAGACGTTTGTTGAAGGCAAGGCTTATTTGCTCAAGTTCCAGAGTAACGGCTCTGAGGATCTGCGGATTTTTACCCGCGGCCTCCCGGTTTCCCGGCAGGGATGATTCAAATTTTTCAAAGGCGGCGGCTCTGTTCTCCGCGGCCCGGGCCTGTTGCAGGCGTATGGCAGTCCTGTCCTGGGGAAATTCCTGCTGGGGAACCAGACTGACCCGGTTTCCCATAGCTGTGATTGGTATACCCATGGTAGTACCTCCCTGTACTGGGATCCGGAAAAATCCGGACCCGCGGCGGTTCCACCCATCCATGGCCGGAACCGGAAATAACGAAAAAAGGGACGGAGAAGGGCGCGATCTTCCCCATCCCTGCGTTTCAAAAGACGACGTCCAGCGGCCTCTTAAAACACATGAAAAAACAGGCTGTCCCGGTCTTTTTTAACCAAGGAGCTGAAGTACCGATTGGGTCCGCACATTGGCCTGGGCCAGCATGGCGGTTCCCGCCTGGGACAGAATGGTGTCTTTGGTGAAATCTACCATCTCCGACGCCATATCCGCATCCCGAATCCGGGATTCGGCAGCCTGAAGGTTCTCGGCGGCAATGGCGACGCCTTCGGCGGCCATTTCAAACCGGTTCTGATACGCGCCCAGGTCGGCCCGTTGCTTGGACACCGCCTTTAAGGCCGTATCGACCGCGCCGATGCTCATGTTCGCTTCTTCAGGAGTGGCGATGGAAACAGTACCCAGTTCGCCTTGAGCGTTCTGCAGGCCGAGGGCGGCGGCGGTCATGGTACCCACAAAGATCTGTTCGTTCTGATCCATGTTGGCCCCGACCTGGAGCTGCATTATCCGGCCTACCACTGAATCCCGGGCGAAAGCGCCAGTCAGCATATTCATCCCGTTAAATTGAGCATGGCTCGCAATACGGTTGACTTCATCAACTAACTGGGAAACTTCCACCTGGATCTGCATCCGGTCCTCATCGGAATAAATCCCGTTGGCGGACTGAACCGAGAGTTCCCGAAGGCGGTGCAGAATATCCTGGGTTTCCTGAAGGTAGCCCTCAGTGGCCTGGATAAAAGACACGCCGTTCTGAATGTTCCGCTCGGCCTGATTCAGACCCCGGATCTGGCTCCGCATTTTTTCGGAGACCGCCAGCCCGGAAGCATCATCCCCGGCGCGGTTGATCCGCAGGCCGGAGCTGAGCTTTTCAATGCTCTTCGCCACGTCGGTCTGGGTAACTCCCAGTTCCCGGTTGGCGTAGAGCGCGCTCATGTTGTGATTAATTATCATAATAACCCTCCATGTGTCGATTTGCCCCGGCCATCCCTGGTCGGGACCGTACCGGACGAATAGCCACCCCGGGGACGGTTTCGCGCCGCCGCCCCCGGAAACAGCTAAAACGGCACGAAACGGCCATTCATGGGGGAGGAAAAACCGTCCCCGGTATGAATGAACGTTCCGAACCGCCGTACCGGGCGTTCCGGTATTTCACCAGAACGCATCAACGGAAGGTTTTTGTCAAAGAACACCGGCCTGGGATCCCTGAAGACCAGGCCTTTTTTCGGCCAGTATAGCCGGGAGAGTCCCCGAAGAAACTCCCCCTCTATACTATGATACTACACTATTGAAGAAGCTGCAAGACCGAAGTGGTCCGCTGGTTTGCCTGGGCCAGCATAGCGGTTCCCGACTGGGCGAGAATCTGATCCCGGGTATAGACCACCATCTGATTGGCCATATTGGTGTCCCGGATCCGGGATTCCGAAGCCTGGAGGTTTTCGGCGCCCACGTCAAGGCCGTTGACTGCGTGCTCCAGCCGGTTCTGGTAGGCTCCCAGGTCGGCCCGCTGTTTGTTGATCTTTTTCAGGGCCGTATCCAGGGTGCCGATAGACCGGTTGGCTTCTTCGGGGGTCTCCAGGGAGATGAAGGTATCGTCCCCCACGTTGCGGATCCCCAGTCCCTTGCTGGTCATGGTGCCGATGAACACCTGTTCCCGCTGATCCATATTGGCGCCGATATGGAACCACATGGACGCGGTAATGAGATTTTCCCCGGTTTGACGGGCAAAGCGGCCGGTCAGCATATTCATGCCGTTAAACTGGGCATGGCTGGCAATCCGGTCAACTTCGTCCACAAGCTGGGAAACTTCTACCTGGATCTGCATCCGGTCTTCGTCGGAGTAGATGCCGTTGGACGCCTGGACAGCCAGTTCCCGAAGGCGCTGGATAATGTCCTGGCTTTCCTGGAGGTAGCCTTCGCTGGTCTGGATGAAAGAAATGCCGTTGGCTGCGTTGGTGGAAGCCTGGTTCAGGCCCCGGATTTGGCTCCGCATTTTTTCGGAAACCGCAAGGCCGGAAGCGTCGTCTCCCGCACGGGTGATTCGAAGCCCCGAAGAGAGCTTCTCCATGGATTTGGTAAGGTTATTTTGGGTAACCTTGAGGGACCTGTCAGCGAACATCGCGCTCAGGTTGTGGTTGATGATCATGATCATCCTCCGTGATGATAGAGTCCAGGAGCATCCGTGCCCCTGTGGCGGCCAGGCCTACCCGAAAACGGAAAACCGCGGAATTTCCGTTTCCCGGAATACGCCTAACCATTTCCCTTTTCGGCAGATCGGGGATAAAACTTGAGCTTTTTTTGAAAAATAAGGAGAGAAAAACCCTCGGAAAACTGAAATTTTCAGAGGGTTCCAAAAGCCCCCGGAGGAACGGGGGCCGGGGGGCTATTTAGAATAATTGATAAGGGGCCGCCGGTGAACGGCGGGGGAAATAAGAGCCACCGGCTTTTCGGGGCATTTTCTCCCCGAAACGGCGAGAGACGCCGGGGCGGCGGGTTTTTGGGCGGCCCCTTTCCCCAAGGGAGCTGGGGAAGCGCGGGGTTTTTTCGCCGGGGTCTTGGCTTTCAGTCCGGCGGATTTTGGTTTTGTCGGGGAATTCCTGGAAGCCCCGGATTTTTTCGCGGTTTCCGTTGCCGGAGCCTTTTTTGCCGGGGCTCTGGGGGCGGCGGACTTTTTGGGGGCGGACGCCGGTTTGGCGGCGCGTGTTTTTGAACCGGAAATACCGGAAGAACTGGCGGCCCTTTTGGGGGCGGCGGACTTTTTTTTGCCGGCGCTTTTTTCCATAACAATATTCTCCTTGGTGCGAAAGAATATTCGTTTCGTTTCAAGCCGTTTCTGGCGGTCAAAAACATTTTTTCACAGGTTCAGGAAAAATGCAAATTTTTTTTAGGTTTATGTGAAAAAACGCGAAAAAAGCGGCGGTTTCCGCCCTGGTTTACCGGAAATTCGCCGAAAAAAACGGTGGAAAACTTAAGTCCCCGGCAATACCGCCCGGAGCATGATACTTTTCCACTTCCAGCGGATGGGACCCTCGGCAATCCGGTTTTCCAGGAGGGTCCTGACCCGGTTAAAATTCCCGGCCCCCAGTTTTTCGCCGATAAACGCGCCCCAGCGGGAATGGTCCCGGTCAAACCAGAGCGCCAGATCCTGCCGGGTAAGGGGCCGTTCTTCACTCTGCTCAATGGTCCCGGCTTCCGCGTCAAAGCCCGCAGCCCGAAAAGCTCCGGCCAGGGTTTCGCCGTCCCAGGCGTAAAAATCCGGGCCCCCGGAAGCAGCGGTTCCGGGCGGTTTTTTACCGGAACTCCCGGAGAAAAATTCCCCTTCCCCGGCCTCCAGCAGGGCGCATACCGGCTCCTCCGCGCCGCAGGCTTCCCGGAGAATCCGGGAAATCCGCTCCCCCAAGGCGGGGGGTGAACAGAGGATCGCCACGCCGCCGCCGGGAACCAGGAGTTTTGCCGCCTGTTCCGCCAGCGCGCGGAAAACCCCCGCCGTTCCGTCCGGGGCCGGATCCCCGGCGGCGATTTCCCGGCGGGACGAAGGTTTGCCCGGCCCCCGCCTGAACGGTTCCCGCAGGAGGATATGGTCGAACCGGGGGCTGGAAAACCATGCGCCGCATTCATCGGGGGAGGGGAGGGCGGCGCCGGCATGGACGGCGATTTCCGGCAGTTCCGCCTCGTCCAGAACCCGGGCGTAACGGAGCAGGGCCTCCCGCGCCGCCTCGCGGTCCACCAGCGCGGCGCAAAGCCCCTCAGGAGTCCGGCGCAGCCCTTCCCAGAGGAGCAGACCGTCGTTGGCCTGGGGAATGAGAATCCGGTCATGCCGGGCCGGGGCGGCGGCCTCGAAGATCCGGTTCCGATCCGAAAGGAGGAGGGCGCTCCGGCCCGATTCAAGCCGTTTGAACCAGCCTTCCCGGCCCCCGGACACGGCGGACCAGGTGAGGATTTCCCCCTCCGCGGCTTCATGCCCCCCGGCGGTTCCCAGAACAATGGCAGCCTGGAGTTCCCGTTTCCCAAGCACGTCCTCCCGGATTTTTCCCTCATAGCCGGTAAGGGAGGGGATATAAAATGCCCGGCCCCGGAGACTGGAGGGCAGGTATTGCTGGGCCGCCCAGTGATCCCGGTATGCGTGGGGGTACACATACCCTTCCCCGTGGCCGAAGCCCTCGGCATCCCGGCTGGGATCCCGCAGGTGGTTGGGAACCTCCGCGTCCTCCCGGTCAACTTCCTTGAGGGCGTCAAAAAAGGCCATGGCGGAATTGGACTTGGGGGCCGTGGCCAGGTAGAGGCAGGCGTGGGCCAGGGGAAAATTCCCCTCGGGAAAGCCGATGCGGTCAAAGGATTCGGCGCAGGAAATAACCACCGAAAGGGCATGGGGATCCGCCAGTCCCACGTCCTCGCTGGCCAGAATGATCATCCGCCGGAAGATAAAGCTGGGATCTTCCCCGGCCCGGACCATTTTAGCCAGCCAGTACAGGGCCGCGTCGGGATCGCTGCCCCGGATGCTTTTGATAAAGGCGCTGATCGTGTCAAAGTGGTAGTCCCCATCCCGGTCGTACAGCACCGCCCGGCGCTGGATGCTTTCCTCGGCGGCCTCAAAAGAAACCTCGATTTCTTCCCCTTCCGCTGGCGGCCATTGGGCGGGGCCGGATTTTTCTGAAGCCGGGGCTTCTTTAGAAACCGAAGTTTCCACCGCCAGCTCCAGGGCGTTGAGGAGGCTCCGGGCGTCCCCCCCGGCGACTTCCACCAGGTGTTCCAGGGCCCCTTTCGCAAAAGAAACCCGCCATTTCCCGTAGCCCCGGTCTTTGTCGGCCAGGGTCCGCCAGGCTGTTTCCATAAGATCGGCGGCGCCAAGGGATTTAAGCTGAAAAATCCGGCTCCGGCTGACCAGCGCCCGGTTCACTTCAAAAAAGGGGTTTTCTGTGGTGGCGCCGATAAGGATCACCGTGCCGTTCTCCACCCAGGGGAGGAGGGCGTCCTGTTGAGCCTTGTTCCAGCGGTGAACCTCGTCTACAAAAAGAATCGTCCGTTTGCCGTAGAGCCGCTGCCGCTCGTCGGCCCGGTCTATGGCTTCCCGGATATCCTTGATCCCCGAAAGAACCGCGTTCAGGCTTTCAAAAGCCGCCCGGGTGGTATTGGCAATAACCCGGGCCAGGCTGGTTTTCCCCGTCCCCGGCGGGCCGTAAAAAATAATGGAGGAAAGCCGGTCGGCCTGGATCGCCCGCCGCAGGAGCCGCCCCGGCCCGACGATATGATCCTGGCCGATGACGTCTTCCAGCGTCCGGGGGCGCATCCGGTCCGCCAAAGGCCCCTCCGGTTTCCGGGATGAAAACAGATCGCTCATAGGGGGGAGCCGGCGGCGGCGAAAAAGCCGGCGGGCCGCCTATTCGGCATTCCAAATCAGCTCCCCATCGCCGTGATCCCGGTAAGACCAGAGCCCCTGATTTATCGTAGAGGCAAAAACGGTCATTTTCGGATCGATGGAAGCGGGAATTTGGAACAGATGAGTGATGGGATGTTTTCCCAGGGAGGAATTGTATTTATCGGCGTTTGGCGCGCTGGTAGGCGAGTCCTTTCCGGGAGCATGGACTGCCCAGTTGTCTAATCTGATTTCCCGGTATCCGTTGGTATTGATTTGATCCAGCGAGGATTTGGAACCCTGAATTCCCGCCAGCAGCAATGTGGGGTTGCCGCTTGTCCCCGGAGACAGCCAAAAGGCCAGGGATCCGGTGGATTCATAGTTATTCGCGTCAAGTTTGCACTTTTCCACAAATTCCGTGCCGTTGTATAGAAGAACAGAGCCGCTCCGCTTTACGGCGATGAGGAGATCATTCGGAAGGCCGCCGAGGCTCTTGAAAATAATCCCTTTGATGTTGCCGTAGGAAATACCGGCTCCGTCGGTAACCGGCGTCAGCGGCAAAGAGGTCAAATCAGCCTCCGCGATGCGGAAAATACCGCTGCCGGCGGTCGAAAGATAATGATTGCCTGAACCGTCCAGAGCCGCCCCGGTCAGAATATGGACGCGGTCGCCGCCGGCGTCCAGGGGGTCTAATTCGCCGCTGTTGTTCAGGTACAGAATGGCGTAATCCTTTGAACTGGCGGTGTTGGTTCCGTCTCCCGCGCCGGCAAAGAGCCGTGAAGAAGCGGAATCGGCGTAAATAGTGTGCGTTGTTTTATAGGGACTGTTGTTTGGAACGGTTTTCCAGGTTCTGGTTCCGGTATCGTATTTTTTCACGTTCCCACTGGTGAGGATATACAAACCGGTACTCGTGGCGGCCAGGCTCCATATAGCGCCCCCCGGATGGGGCAGCTTGTCCCAGCCGCCTGCATTGTATTTGTGTACTGCGGCGCGGTTGGCCACATAAACGCTGTCGGAAGTTCCATCGTGCCAGGTAACAATATTCGTGGGCGATCCTACAATCTGCGGTTCCCGGAGCGCCGGTTCCTGGGAGATGGCAAAAAAAATCGCGCTCTGGTCGCAGGCGCTGAACGCGAAGAGGCCCAGAAAACCGATCAGAACCGCCGGGACTGCCGAAAGGAGCCGCCGGCGCGCCGGCTCCGGTGTTTTATTCATATCCATAACAAACCTTCCCTAAAAATGGAATCGGGCGGAAAGGGTAACGTCAATAAAATAACCGTCCACCGCTTTATCCTTTTCTTTGGGCCATTGGGGAATCCACCACCCCTGGGTAGTGGCGCCGAAGGACCAGTCGGGAGTCAGCCGGAAAAAAGCCGACACCGCGGGTTTTATATACATACCAAAGTATTTTTCGTCCAGGTAGTGCTGGGGGGCGAAACCGATGCTCAGGGCCAGGGGAAATTCAAAGCGCCCAAGGATAAACTGATACCCCCCCCGGAACCCAAAGGGATATGCCAGGAAGGTGTTTTTTCGCTGGGTGCCAATAAACATGAGCCCCGCTTCGCCGCCCAGAAAAAAGCGGGAATCGAGAAAGTAGTTGAACATGATATTGCCCGTTCCGCCAATCGGGATCATCTGCATGGACAAGGTTTTTCCCTGGTTTACCAGGGCAAGGGGAAAAATAAGCCCCAGGGATATGGAAACGGTCTTGTCTCCCCGGGAATAGAGGCTGGGAATATACATATCCCAATCCGGTTCAACCGGCACTTCTTCTTCTATGCCGGGTTCTTTTTCCTGGGCAAAACCAAAGGGGCCCTGGGCCAGCAACAAACACAAAAATAACAAAAAGGCTCCGGCCTTTTGCATACGCAACTCCTGTTTCATCACTGGACTTGTTCAATAACCCGGTTGGTTATCTCACAAGTCTCGCAAAATGCTCCGCATTTTTGCTGCTTTTAAGCGGAAGTTGTTCAAAAACTGAAGTTTTTAAACAACTCCATTATACCGGGGGGAGCGCTGTTGTTTCAAGCTTGCCGTCCCGGTAGCATTACAACAACCTTGGCCGTTTCCGGGTTACGTGGACGGCGGCGGCGTTTTTTCGGATTTTCCCCCGTAACCGGTTTTAGTTTTCGGCCCCGGAGGGATCGCCGGGAAGCAAAATCCCCTTTTCCAGGGCCAGGTATCGCAGCAAAACGGGGTATTTGGCGAGCAGTTCGCCGTATCGTTCCAGTTCGTCGAAACGGATGCGGGATTCGATCCGGTTTTCCGCCTGTTCTTTCAGGCCGCCGCCAAGGTATTCCCGCTGCCGGGAAAGGTAGGTCTCGGAAAGTTCCCGGGCCTGGCGGTAGAGGGCGAAATCGGGAAAAACCGCGGTTTTGACGCGGCAGCTTACCTTTTCCACCGCGGGGAACCGGGCTTCAATGCGGCTTTCCAGAGCTTCGCTCGCGCCGGCGCCGAGTATGTCTTCCATATCCCCGGCGTTTTCTCCGCCGGGCTCCAGACTCCGCAGGATAAAGGCTTCAATATCGGCGGCCAGGCTCTTTTCCAGCCTGTTCAAATCCTCCTGACTGCCGATATTATGATCGGCGGCCAGGGAAACCAGTGAGCCGGGCCGTATTGAAAAAGAAAGGTCGGCGGAAATATCATAGGAAAAGTCCGCCGTGAGCCCCGCAAAGGCGGCGTAGGTTTCGCCGGAGGGAAGGGTGTTTTTCACCGTAAAGTGGTGTTCCACCGGGTTCAGCCGGTAGATTTGGATCTCCGCGTTGGCGGGGATAAGTTTGTACCATACCCAGCGGAATTCGCCCTCCCGGACAAGGCGGGGGTCGACGCCGTGGGTTTTTGAGCGCAAAACCCCATAGGCGCCGGGCGGAACCGACATTTGGGCCCAGCCGAAGAAAAAGGCCAGGCCCCCCAGGATGACAAGGATGATCAGAGTCGCCAGAAATTTTTTCATGCCGCCTTTTATGATACTCTACCGGGCGGATTTTAACAACCAAGCTGAAAGGGAGGCAGACCACCCATGAACAAACCGGCGAAACGGCGGATTTTTTTTATCCTGCTCCGGGCGGCGATTCTCTTTTTCTTTGGGCTCTGCCTTTTTTCGCTCTTTTTGTACGCCGCCGGTACCCGGCAGAATTTTACCGACGAAACTCAGCTCCTCCTGCTGGCCCTGTCCCGGAATCTGGGCCTGGCGCTCAGCATCAGTTCGGTCTGCGGCATTGGCTACTGCGTTTGGCATATTGTCCGCGACTCCCGTTTCCGCCTGGTTGTGCGGGCGGCGGCCTATCTGCTGCTCTGTCTTTTCGGCCTTGCCGTAGAATTCCTGGCCGCCTTTATCATCGCCGCCGCGGGAGGAACCGCATGACGGGGAAAAAATTGTTCGCCCTCCGGGGCGCCTGCCAGTGCCGCAACAACGGGGCGGACATAGCCGGGCAGATCGCCGCCCTGTATGACGAGCTTTTGGCGGCCAACGGGCTTTTCGAAGCCGATATTGTCTCCCTGATTTTTTCCGTTACCCCGGATCTGGACGCCCAAAACCCCGCCGCCGCCCTGCGTCAGTCCGGCAGGGGAGGGGATCTGGCCCTTCTGGCGCTCCAGGAAGCCGCCGTTCCGGGGGGCCTGGAACGGACCGTCCGGGTGTTAATCCACTGCTACCTGGACAGGGACGCCCTTCCCCGGCACGTTTACCGGAACGGCGCCGAAGTCCTGCGCCCGGACCGTTCGCGGCGGTAAAAGCCGGGGCCGCCGCTTGACGCCCTTCCCCATCATTCGGTATAGTTCAGGACACGGGCATTTTCGGAATGGCCGATTCAACTGCCGCCTTAGCTCAGCTGGTAGAGCACTTGACTTGTAATCATGAGGTCTCCGGTTCGATTCCGGGAGGCGGCTGGGGCCGGCGCGCGGCGTTGAATTCCGGGGAGTTTCCAGAGTGGTCAAATGGGGCAGACTGTAAATCTGTTGGCTCAGCCTTCGAAGGTTCGAATCCTCCACTCCCCAAAATGAGCTAATTTCTTATCCTGTAAGGAATTATGAAAAACCAGGGTGACGCTACCACCACAAAAAGGCGCGTCAAACCTCTCTAAAACACGGATTTGACAAAATTCGTGATAAAACCGGAGGTTGCGATGCGCCATTTTTATTTACGGTAGCGCAAGTCGGATGGTAATTGGACAGTCCTTTTTATGGACACCGTTACCCAAAAAATTATCAAAAGCCGGACTACCGGTACATCAGACCGGAACAGGGCAAACGCCCTGGCTCAGGAATGGCTGGTTAACGGCCTGCCTGATGAGCCTACGTCGGTAAAGATCGCCAAAGGTATTACCTTCTGCGAGTACCTCAAACAGTTCTGGGATTTTGACACTTCCGAATATTTCGAGGAACTCCGGACAATGGGCAATGAACCCCACCGGGAACATGCCGATGAAATGCACAAACAGGTTGACCGGTATTATCTTGGCTTTTTCGGAGAGACCCTGTTATGCCGGGTTACCGAAGAATCACTCCAAAAGTTTGTCGTGTACCTCAAGTTGGAAAAGAAACTTGCCGCCTCAACGGTCAACTCCGCCCGGAATGTGGACTTTGTGGCTCTTCGCTACGCCAAACAGAAAAAAATCATCAGCCGGTTTGATTTTGAGGCGGTCATCCGGGCGGGAGGCGGCGAGGAAGAACGGGGTATTCTGGAACGGGAGGAAGCGGAAAACCTTTTTGCCCAGGAATGGCGCGATCTGCGGGCACGGCTTATAAACCTTATCGCATCCCAGACCGGTATGCGTCTGGGGGAAATCCGGGCGCTCCGTACCCGCGATATACGGGAGGACAGAATATGCGTGGAACACGGATGGAGCCGGAAAGAGGGGCTAAAATCAACCAAAAACCGGGGAAAAAGGGAAATCCCGGTTTTGCCGGATTTATACGAAGAATTACCGTCTTATATAAAAGGTTTGGAAGGCCGCTTCCGTCTGGACAGCTTTCTCTTTCCCGGAACAAACCCCGAAAAACCTTATGATAACCGCCAAATTGGGCGGGAGTTCTCCTGCATGCTCGCAAAAATCGGGTTATACGAAATGCCGCGTAAAATTTTTTTTAAATAAAAATTTGTTGACAAAATTTAAATAATATATTATAAAAGTATAGAAAAAATTGAAAAATATCAAGGATGGATTTTATGAGTATAGAATGGTTCATTGGTTCATTTGAAATTAAAGAAGAACAAAATATACCTATAGAAAATATAATGAACATATTTTCTGAATATACATTTGAAATAAATTATGATTTTAATTGTATTGATATAAGACTATCGGGTGAAATTGTTTATATTTATTTTAAAATTTATGAAAAAGAAATTTCTCATTTAGCGATTTCAAGACCAAGTGGAAATATGGAATTGAAAAAAACATGTAACTATTCAGGCGTTTTTTCTATAGCAAGTGTTATTTTTATGTGATATAATAAAACACGGGATGGGAAACAGTATAAACATACAGGAAACCATAGAAAAGGCCCGGAAACAAATTGGAAACGAGCCGAACCTCTCACCGGCCTTGAAAACCACTTTTGACCTGCTCATCAACCTCTGTCTGCTCCTTGCCGAAACACGGCTGGTGAAAAACTCATCAAACAGTAACATTCCGCCATCGGCAGACCCGAACCG
>JAISBS010000078.1 GCA_031266075.1 Treponema sp. | reverse complement strand
GTGTAGCGGCCCCACTGCTGTGAATCCTCCAGGCTTTCCAGGATAAAACACTGGCGGCTCAAATTTTTCAACACCCTGAAAATTTCCGTCGGCGGCCGCCTTCCGGCATCCAGGGTTTTTCGGAGCGGAATCCGTTTATAGTCTTTAAAAAACGGCCGTAATTCCTCAAACTCAGGTGAACAATCCATATTTCCCCCGCCGCGGGGTTTTCTCCCCGCAACTATGGTCATTTCATGCTGTTTCTATAAATAGAAACATTCGATATGTTTCTTTATATAGTAACGTGAAAAAAATGTCAAGGGGGCGCAAAAGAGCAGCCCGGCAGGGCTGTTATCCCAGAACAAGCAGCACACGCCCGGCGCCCATGAAACGCCCTCGCATCCGTATATGCAAGCCCGGCTTTAGCCGGGCGAACGCGCCGCGGAGCGCAAAAGAGCAGCCCGGCAGGGCTGTTATTCAAAAACAAGCAACCACGCCCGGCGCTCAAAAATCCCGCCGAAACCAGCAGATGCAGCCCGGCTTGAGCCGGGCGAACGCGCCGCGGGACGCAATAAAAGCAGCCCGTCAAGGGCTGTAATTCAAAAACAAGCAACCGCGCCCGGCGCTCAAAAATCCCACCGAAACCAATAAATATAGCCCGGCTTGAGCCGGGCGAACGCGCCGCGGAGCGCAAAAGAGCAGCCCGTCAAGGGCTGTTATTCAAAAACAAGTAGCACACGCCCGGCGCTCAAAAACTGCCACCGGAACCAGTACATGCAGCCCGGCTTCAGCCGGGCGAACGCGCCGCGGAGCGCAAAAGAGCAGCCCGGCAGGGCTGTTATTCAAAAACAAGCAACCGCGCCCGGCGCTCAAAAATCCCGCCGAAACCAATAAATATAGCCCGGCTTCAGCCGGGCGAACGCGCCGCGGGGCGCAAAGAAGCAGACCGTCAAGGGCTGTTATCCCAGAACAAGCAGCACACGCCCGGCGCTCATTACACGCCCTCGCATCCGTATATGCAAGCCTGGCTTTAGCCGGGCGGGCGCGCCGCGGGGCGCAAAAACGCAGCCCGTCAAGGGCTGTTATTCAAAAACAAGCAGCCACGCCCGGCGCTCAAAAATCCCGCCGAAACCAGCAGATGCAGCCCGGCTTGAGCCGGGCGAACGCGCCGCGGGGCGCAAAAGAGCAGCCCGTCAAGGGCTGTTATTCAAAAACAAGCAACCGCGCCCGGCGCTCAAAAAATCCTGCCAAAACCAATAAATATAGCCCGGCTTGAGCCGGGCGAACGCGCCGCGGGGCGCAAAAACGCAGCCCGTCAAGGGCTGTTATTCAAAAACAAGTAGCTACGCCCGGGCAGAGGCGGGTACGCGCCGGCGGTTTTAAATTCGGTTTACCCGGATTTGCCCGGGCGGGATTTCTTTGCCGCCGGCGCCCCCGTTTTTTCTTTCCGTTTCTCCACAATGCGATAGATCACCGGGATAAAAAACAGGGTGATAAAGGTGGAGCTAAAGAGGCCGCCGAAGATGCTCTGTCCCAGAGGGGCGTAAATTTCCGAGCCTTCCCCGCCGCCCAGGGCCAGGGGAAAAACGCCCAGCAGGGTGGTAAGGGTCGTCATAAGAATAGGTTTGAGCCGGGAGACGGCGCCGGCCACAATAGCTTCGTCCAGAGGCATCTTGTCCCGGTCGCGGAGGAGGTTGGTGTAATCGATCAGTATAATGGCATTGTTCACCACCACCCCCGCCAGGGCGATGATCCCCAAAAGGGACACGATGTTGAGGGAGGCGCCAAAGAGGAGCAGGCCCCCGGTAATGCCGATCATGGTGAAGGGGATAGACGACATGATGAGCAGGGGCTGGGTGAACCGTTCAAACTGGATCGCCATGACCGCGTAGACAAGGAACACGGCCACCGCCAAAACCAACATCAGGGAACGGAACGAGGAGATCATCTCCTCGGCGGTGCCGCCGATCTGCCAACTGACGCCGGGAACCAGGCCCCGGCTTTTGATAAGCTCCGTTACCCGGCGGGAGGTTTCCCGGACATTAGGGTCTTTCAGACCGGCGCTCACGGTAATTGAACGGGACTTGTTGTGGTGGACAATCCGGGAAATTTTTTCCGCCGTTTCCAGTTCCGCCACATTCGCCATGGACACGGCGTTTTCACCCACGCTGAGGTACAGGCCGTAAAGAATATCCTGGGGAATGGCCCCGCCGGTCAGGTTGGTCCGCAGTTCAATGGGGATATTGGCGTTTCCGTGCCGGTAAGTTCCCAGAGAAACGCCGTTAAAAATAATCCGGTTCAGCCCGGCGGTCTGATAGGAAGAAAGGCCCATGGTTCCCAGATACTGGTGGATCAGCCGGGCGGTCATTTCCCGCTGGTTAAAACGGATGTTCATATCCGTGCTTGCCACATTGGGATCCGCTTCCATGTAGCCTCGAACCTGTTCCGCCCCGGCGATCACCTGATCGAGGTTGCCGCCGTACACCGTTACCGCAAAACCCGCGCCACCGGTGGCCAGCGAAATAAGATTGGATACGCCGCCGTTGCTGAAACTACCTTTCAGATCCGGGATGCGCCGGAGAATCTCCCGCTGCAGATCATTGACAATATCCACCACATGGCGTTTCCGGTTACCCGTACCGGACAACTTGAGTATGCCGTAGCCCCGGTTTTGTTCGGCCCCCATGGCAAAGGCCCCGTCCTGTCCGGCCACAAAATAGGACGACTCAAGTTCGGGAACCAGCCGCCGGATTTCCTCTTCCATCTCCACGATCTTGTCTCTGGTCATCTCCAGCGTATAGCCGCCGGGAGTTTCCACATTCACCTGAATTTCCGCCATGTCCGTCTGGGCCAGAAATTCAAAACCCAAAAGCCGGAGGGAAAGGACGCTCAGGATCAGCAGAACTGCGGTTCCGGCAAGAAAGGATTTCCGGGAGTTCAGGGCCCCCTGGAGGAATTTCCGGTACGTATTGGAAAGCCAGTCCATACTCCGATCCGAAACGGCGGCGATCCGCCCGCTCCAGCTTTTCCGTTCTTCCCGCCGCAGAAACAGGGCGGACAGAAAGGGCACCACAATGATCGCCACAAAGAGGGAACTGAAAAGGGCGAAGATAATAGTCCATGCCACATCCCGGAGGATAACTCCCGCCAGGCCCGATAAAAACAGGATGGGGAAAAAAGCCGCCAGCGTGGTCGCCGTGGAAGCCACCACCGCGCCCCCCACTTCACCGGTTCCCAGGGACGCCGCTTTTTTGGCATCCATGCCCCGGTCAAAATGGCGCTGAATATTTTCCAGCACCACAATGGACGCGTCCACCACCATGCCGATGGCGGCGGTAAGGCCCCCCAGGGTGATAAGGTCGACGCTTGATCCCCTGGCCCAAAGGCCGATGAAGGTAAAGAGGATCGACAGAGGAATGGCCAGGCTGATGATCAGGGTAGTGTTCCGGTTGTGGAGAAACAAAAACAGAATCAGCACCGCCAGCAGGGCTCCCATAATTGCGGACTGGGCCACCGCGTTCATGGACATTCCGATATTTTCGCTGTCATCCTTGAGGTATACAAAGTCAAGGCTCCCGGCGTAGTCCGTTTCCATGGCATCCAGCAGACGGTGGCTTTCCCGGCTGATGGCGATACTGTCGCCTTCCCGCTGTTTATAGACAAAAAGGAGCAGCGAATCCTTGCCGCCGCTGATAACGTAGTTGTTCCGGCGATCCTCCCGGATGCTGATCTCCGCCGCGTCCCGCAGGCGGATATAGCGGCCATCCCGGAAGGCCAGCACCTGATCCTCAATATCCGCCAGCGACCCGTAGCGACCTTCGGTTCTGATGTTCAGGTTGTAGCCCTGATACACGCCGTTTCCCCCCGGCAGGGATACGTTAAAGGCGGGGAGAATTTGGGCAATGTCCAGGGCCGAAAGGCCCAGGCCCTGAAGCTTGTCCAGGTCCACCACAATTTCCACCACCTCGTCGCTGCCGCCGTTCATCGCCACCTGGGCGACCCCGGCGATCCGGGAGAGGGCCGGGACAATAGTGTCCCGGCAGAGCTGCGACAGTTCCGCCCGGTCTCCCTGGCCTTCCACCAGAATGGTCATCACCGGAAGCTGGGAACTGCTGTAGGCGAAAATTTCCGGGGGTCCGGAAATATCACCGGGAAGTTCCGCCATAACGCCGTTGATTTTTTCCCGGATGCCGGGGATCCGGTCTTTGGTATCCTCGCCGTAATTCAACTGGAGGGTGATCAGGGAAACGGAATTCCGGGAAACCGAATTCATCTCCTTTAAATTTTCCAGCGTCCCCAGGGCTTCTTCCAGCGGATCGGTGATCTCCTTTTCAATATCCTCAGGTCCCACCCCCGGCCAGGTCGTTACCACGACAAGGGTAGGCATACTTACTTCGGCGATAAGGTTCCGTCGCAGGCCAAAGGCGGCGATGATCCCGAAAACCAAAAGCACAATAAGGCACATCAGAATCACCTTGGGGTGTTTGATGGCGTAATCGGCGATTTTCACGGGTCTGTCCCGCCGGCTTGCGGAACGTTCAGAATGTTCAGCTTCTGGCCGGGGGCGATAAAATGCTGGCCCTCCAGAATGAATTGGGCGCCGCCGTATTCTTCGGGAATCTGGAAAAATTCATCGTTAAAAAATTCCGGAATAAATTCGATAAATTGGGCCCGGCCCTCATCGTCCACATACCAGAGGCGGTTCTGGGAACCCATGATCCGCAGGGGGAGCCGGTACACTGCTTCCCGGCTTTCCAGTACAAAGGCTACTTTGACAAACATCCCCGGACGGAGGCCCCGGACCGCGGCCTGGGGGATGGCGTATTCCACGAGAAAACTCCGGTTCTCCGGGGACACATAGGGGGCCAGGTTCAGGGGCCGCAGAGTGAATGCCTCGTCCCCCAGCGCGGGAACCGTAATCCGCGCGGGCACATCTTCCCAGTGGCTGGCAAAAAACCGGTAGTGAATCTCCGGCACCGCCGCCTTGATCCGTAAATCTTCCAGGTCTCCCAGCGTTGCCAGCGGCGTTCCGGCGGCTACCGTGCCCCCCTCGGTACTGTGGCGGCTCAAAACCACCCCGTCGAGGGGAGATCGGATGGTGGCGTAGTCAAGGTTGAGGCGGGCCAATTCGTACTGGGCCCGGGCGGCCTCAAAAGCGGTCCGGGCCTCCTCGAACTGCTGGCGGGTGGCGGCTTCTCCGGCATAGAGATTGTTCACCCGCTCAAAGGTTGACTGGGCGGTGAGGAACGCCGCCTGGGCCTGGAGGTAGGTTTGATTGTAGGGCGCGGAATCAACCTGGGCAACCAGATCGTTTCTGGCCAGGGCCCGTCCCGGATCCGCGTCCAGCCGTATCAGGGTTCCCGCCACACGGGGAACCAGCGTGATAAGCCGCCCGGTCTCCACCAGGCTGCTCAGGCCGATGGTCTTTTCGATAGTTCCCAATTGGGGATAGAGGGTGATAACCGGGGCAAGAAATTCGTCCCCGGTCCGGCGGGCCGTTCCCCGGGCAAACCAGAGGATCAGCGCCAGTAGCAGGACCAGCACCGCAAAGACGGCTGCTTTGAAAGGAGATATGCGCCGGGCTTTTGGGAAATTCATCTCTATAAAAAAATCTCCTTTTATGATTACATTTTAAGAAGACGCATGATGAAAAAGATACGCAAAAACGATGAAAACGGCAAGCCGGAATCCGGGCGGAAAAGGCTTCGCCTCCGAACGGCCCTCTTGCTGCTTTTGGCCGCCGCCGCCCGGCTCTCCGCCCAGGGCGCCCCGGCGGAGGCCGGACAGACTGAAGATACGCCGGAAAAAGTCAGCCGGGCCGAAGACCCGCCGGAGGAAACGCGCCGGGCTGATGAGGCCCCCCGGTGGAACCGGGAAAGCCTGCTGGCCGCGGCCCTCCGGGAAAACAGCGCCTATCTGCTGGCCGCGAGCCGGAGCCGGGAATCCCTGGCCCTGCTCTCCGAAGCCAAAGCTGCCCGCCTGCCCACGCTCCGCTTCGGCTCCAACCTGAGTTACCTGAGCAATCCGCCCAGCCTTACCGTCAAGGCCGGTTCCCTGTATCCGGGGGCCAACATACCGCTCCCCATTCCCCCGTTGTATCCTTCATTTCCCTTCCCGGCCCTTCCCGGCGAAGACATTACGTTTAATTTAAGCGAAAACAGCAATTATGAATTCAGCCTTTCACTGGAACAGCCGGTCTTTACCTGGGGGCGGATTCATAACTCCGTCAAGGCGGCAGAACTGGGCGGTCAGGCCGCGGCGCTGCAAGTGGAACAGGAACGGCGGAACATCGTTACCGCGCTGGATTCCCGCCTTTATACCCTGGTCTTTGCCGCGGAAATCCGGGAGCTTCTGGCGGAACAGCGCCGTTGTGCGGAACGGCTCATCGATCTTTCCGAGGAAAGTTACGCCAACGGCTTCCTCCTCCGGGCGGATCTGCTGGCCGCCCGGCTTCTGGCCGCGGAAACCGGCATGGCGGATGACGCCATCACCGAGATTCAGGACAACAGCCTTCTGGCGGTAAAAATTCTAAGCGGCCTTGAAGACCTCAAGTCCCCGGATCTGCAGCTGCCGCCCTCCGGGGAGGGCCGGGAAAGCCTGGCCTATGTCCGGCAGGACAAGGAACGCCTCTTTTCCCGGCTCCTCGCGGAGAATCTGGGCCTTAAACTCCTCGCCCTGCACACACAGGTCCGGGAAAAAACCCTTGCCGCCGCCAGGGGCCAGTATTACGGCAAGCCCGAACTGGGGCTCTTCCTCCAGCTAAACTACGGGGGCTCCCATTTTCCCTTTTTCCAGAGCGGCTGGAAAGAAGAAGACAAGCTGAACTTTACCGCCACCCTGGGCATCCGGGGCCTTATTTTTGACGGCGGCGCGGTTCATCAGGGCATCCGTCAAAAGGAAGAAGCCCTGACCCAGGCCCGGCTTGAGGAGGAAAAGGGCCGGCGGGGCCTGGAGGAATATCTGGAAAAAACCCTGCGCCAGCTTGAGGTCTCCCGGCGGCGGCAGGAGTATCTGGAACTGAAAGTCGAGGCCGCGGGAGCCAAAAAAGATCAGGCCGAAAGTTCCTGGAAAAGCGGCTACGGCGAGGAACGGGAATACCTTATCCAGGAACTTTCCTGGCGGCAGGAACAGATCGCCCTTTTGCAGGAAAAACTCGCCGCCCTCCTCATCTCCCTCCAACTGGAAAACACGTTGGGGCTTTAGGATCAAGCCGATGATAAAACCATCAGAAAAGCGCCTGAAAAAAGCAGCAGCCGGACCAATGGAAAAAAACGAACAAAACATCGTGTTGAAATATCCGGTTCTTTTGGTGCATGGTTCCGGTTTTCGGGATAAAAATCTTGGTATGAATTATTGGGGGCGGATCCCCGCGGAAATGGAAAAGAAGGGCATAAAAATATATTATGGCGGAACAGACGCATGGGGTTCGATTGAAAACAACGCCTGCCTGCTCAAAACAACAATAGAAAACATAACCGGAAAAAACGGCGTGGAAAAAATTAATATCATAGCTCATTCACGGGGAGGGCTTGAAGCAAGATATTTAATAAGTTCCTTGCATTTACATAATTCAATAGCGTCATTAACCACAATATCAACGCCCCACAGGGGCGTTAAGGCAATGAATGCCGCTTTATATATACCGGATTTTATCTATAAGTTCGTGGCATTTTTCATCAATCTCTGGTGTAAAATTTCCGGCGATAAAAATCCTGATTTTTACAGAAGCAGCAGGCAATTGTCTGAAAGAGAATGTTCTGAATTCAATAAAACAAACGGGGACAAAGCGCCGGTGTATTATCAAAGTTATGCCGCAAAAATGAAATATTTTTTTAGCGATATACTTTACCTGTTATTGAATCCGTTTTTAATGATAACGGACGGTGAAAACGACGGATTATGTCCGGTACATTCGGCAGAATGGGGTAATTTCAAGGGGACAATAACGACGGAGGGAAAATTTGGAATATCACATTCAGGAATAATAGATACATACAGAATAAAATACAAGGGTATAGATATACCCAAATTTTATATATCAATACTGGAAGATTTATCACAGAGCGGATATTAGAGAAGCTTACGGAAACCCCGGTTGGGTTTCCGGAGAGTATTGGGCAGGCGTCGGATTGCCCTGAAAAATTCCCCGGAGACGGCAGCCAAAACCGCTTCCTCAAGCTGAAATTTTCAAGGATTCTCTCGATTTAATTTTGTTTTTTCCAAAAAATGTAGTATCTTCGGTTAAATAGCTTTGTCCCATCGAACCGAAGGTTCACGCCCGCCGGTTTTGGAACAAGCCCATCCAATGTTTTACTTGCAGGAATGAGCATCATGAATTTGCGTCAGATTTTGTTTTTCGGCTTCTGCATGGCGGTTATTATGTCCATGTGTATGTCTTTGGTAATGACAGCCATCAACGTTGGCTTCGGCCCGGATTTTTTTGCGCCCTGGTTACAGGGCTGGGGCGCCGGATTTTTGACTTCCCTGCCTCTGTCGTTTGTTTTACCGCCCCTGCTGCATAAAACAATGCAAAAACTCAAACTATAGAGTTATTGAACAAGTTATATGAACTCCCCCGCCAAAAGGCAGGCCCCAGGGACGGCAGCCGGAACGTTTTCCTTACGCATCCACAACAAGGCCCTCTCTGGCCATCATCAGTTCCATATTTGTTTTTCCCCGCAGCTTCGTCCGGTATTCCGTTTCAAGCAGTGCAAGCTGTTCGTCGGTCCGGTTGGGGTCGTGGTGAAAAAGGACAAGCTTTTTCACCCGTGCTTTGTGGGCGGCATTGATGGCGTGTTCATAAGATGAGTGACCCCAGCCGAGGTGGGTCTCGTATTCGGCGGTAGTGTACTGGGCGTCGTGGATCAGCACATCGGCGCCGAGAAAAAAACGGAGTATCTTTTCATTTTCTTCTTTGGCCACCTGCTCCCCTTCCCTGGCGGCGTCCTCATTGTAGCTGGGGTCCGCGGGGCCGGTGGGGAAAAGGTTGCGGAAGGGCTCGTTGTCATAGGCGGTAACAATGGACTTGCCCCGGTATTCAAAACGGTAACCCAGGCAGAGGATCGGGTGGTTGAGGTATTTAGTCGTTACCCACAGGCCGTCCCCCAGATCCAGGGAAGTCTCCTTGATCTGGGCGTATTCGATTTGAGCGGAAAGCTCGCTCTGCCGCACGGGCCAGTAGCGGTAGGAAAGCTGCGCGCCGATGATCGATTCCAGGGTCTCGTCTTCATAGGACACGGGGCCCCGGATCCGCAGTTTGCTGGTGGGGATAAAAATCGGGGTGAACATGGGGAAGCCCATGATATGATCCCAGTGGGTATGGGTGATAAAAATATCCGTGTCGATGGGGCCTTTTTTAAAATCGTTGGCCATGAGCCAGTCGCCAAAGGGTTTGATCCCCGTGCCGAAATCGATGATCACCAGCCGGTCATCGGCCCGGATCTCCAGGCACGCGGTGTTCCCCCCATATTTCACGGTAGCGGGGCCGGGACAGGGGATGGAACCCCGGTCTCCCCAAAAACGCACTGACAGCATATTATAACCTCAGGAATATTTTGGCTTTTTCTATTTCTTCATTGACCGTCGCTTCGATCCCGTCAAATACATCCCGGCTGACCCCCAGGGTTTCCCAGACCAGGTCGCCGGTTTTTTCCGGGTACCGGTCGCCGGAAAATCCGATCTCCATAATTGACGCAAAGCGGTTGGCCGCCACAATGCTCAGGAGAATGTCCTGATGGGGCCCCGTATAATCAAGGTAATTATGATGATGAATGATCACCTCGCCCACGGCGCCTTCAAGCCGCCAGGCTTTCACGATCAGGGCCCCGGCGGCGTTATGGGTCATCCCCAGGTTTTTTTCCTCCGCCCGGAACAGGGAAATCCGCTCCCGGTCCGCAACGCTGACGGTGAGCATATACTCTTTAGACAACACGGCGTTCAGGGGTATCTTGCCAATGTCGTGAAGGAGGCCGGCGGTAAAATATTCTTCCATTTGTTTCGCGTCCACCCCCCGCCGTTTGGCGAGAATTTTGGCGGCGACTCCCACGCAGAGGGAATGCCGCCAGAAGCCTTCCATGTTGAGACCCTGAAGGTCTTTTTTTGAGGAAAGGTTCCCCATGACCGCGGTGGAGAGGGCGAGATTCTTCACCGTGTTGATCCCCAGCATGATGATGGCCCGGACAAGGTTGGTCACCTGCTGACCCAGGCCGTAATACGCGGAGTTGATAAGTTTCAAAACCCGGCCCACCAAAACGGGGTCCAGGGAAATGACATGGTTCAGATCCGCCGGGCTGGTCTGGGGGTTGTTGCAAACTTCCAGCACCTTGGCCACCGTCGTGGGAAGGCTGGGCATATTTCTGATATACTCGTCGATCCGCTCATTCAAACGATCAATCACGGTTCTCCCCGCTTTTTTCCGATTTTTTTATTCCCGCAATAACTTTATCCACCTTGCGGGAAATTGTCTTGCCCAAACTTGAGTTGGGCACGGCGGAGGCTAATTTGGCGATAAAGGCCAGCATCCCCGCCAAGTCCGGCTTTTTGCTTTGGGGGCGGGGTTTGCCCGCCGCCTTGTCCGCCGCTTCTTTTGCGTCGGCGGCGGCCCGCAGGGCGGCCATTTTGCCGCCCTGCCTGGGGGCTTCCGGCGCCCCGGCTTCGGTTCCCCCCGTATGGCAGGCTTCGGCCTTTTTGATAAACCCCTGCCGCCCCTCCAGCGTATCAATAATACGCTCCATGTTCAAACGGGCCTGGCTCCGCATATATTCATTCCGGGCCTCATCGGGCAGGGCTTCGGTCAGGGCCTTGAGATAATTCATCAGGCCCAGCATATCGTCTTTTTTAAGCTCCGGCGACTCGTTTTCGTCCGCCGGTTCCGCTGGGGGTTCCCCGGACGGCGGGGCCGCGGATTCCGGTTCGGGAGCCTCTTCCGCCGGGGCCTCCTCCACGGGAAGGGACGCTTCGGGTTCATCCGCAAAGGCCGGGAGAATTTCCTCGTCCGGGGTTTCATCCCCCGCAGGCGGTCCCCAAAGATCCTCCGGTTCCTCCTCGCCAAAAATAATTTCGTCTTCCGGGTTTTCCTCCGCCGCGCCGGAAAAGTCCGCCTCTTCACCAGTCTCTTCGCCGGGGCCGCCCACATCGTCCGCACCTCCGCCGCCGGAAAGATCCCCGCCCCGTTCCTCATCGTCAAAAGGCAGCTCTTCGGAGGGATGCTCCGGCGCGGTTCCGGGGAACGGCGCTTCTTCTTCCACCGGCTCTTCCGCCGGGGCCGGCGGTGGCACGGGCGGCGGATAATAGGGAGGATATTGCGGCATCTGCGGCCAGGGCGGCGGGGCCGGCGGTTCCGCAGCGGCAGGATCCGGTTCCGCCGAGGGCCCGGACTGCGGCGCGGATGAAGGCGGCGGAACCGGCGGGGGCCCGGACTGCGGTGCGGATGAAGGCTCCGGTGGAACCGGCGGGAACTCCGGTTCCGCCGGAACCCCGTCTTGCGGCGCGGGGGGAGTGGCCTGGGACGGCGTGGGGAAGATCGGCGAGATGGGGGCGGCCAGATCCGCCATATTGTCCAGCGAGTTGTCTTCTTCATCAAAGAGAGGCAGCGGATCATCCAGCGGTTCCAGATATTCCTCTCCGATAATATCTTCATCAGGCTCCGCGTCCTCGATAAACAGCGTCTCGGTTTCTTCATCTATCGCCGGGGCCATCCCCGCCGCGCCGAGGAGCAGCGACATATCGTCTTCGCCGGGTTCCCCGGCCTCGGCCTCCGCGGATCCCAGCGCCAGCTTGATGTTCCGGTCCCACATTTCCTGGACGGAACTGGAGTAGGCGCTCACCGCGTTTTCATAAAATTCCAGGGACTTGTTCAGTTCCGAAAGATCATCCGCAGTGGCCCGCTTGCCCTGCACATTGACCAGCGTATCCGCGGTGCGGAGGGCCTTCTCGATGGCGCCCGCATCCTTGTGCAGTTCCGCGGCGGCGGCCAGCGCCTCCGTATCGTTGGGATCCGCCCTGGCCAGTTCCTCAAAAATCTGGAGCGCGTGAGTCCGGTTCCCCGTTTCGGTGTAGAGCCGGCCCAAAAGAAGTTTCGCCTCCCGGTCTTTGGGCCGCCGGGCGAGGAAGGCGTTGATCCGCTGCTCCGCTTCCTTGTATTCCTTCCGTTTAAAGTGAATGTCCGCCAGATCCAGCAGAAACACGTCATTCCCCGGATCAAGGGCAAGAATCTTTTCAAAAACGGCCTTGGCCTCAACATCCTTGCCCATGACCCGCAGGGCCGTACCTTTAACCCTGAGGGCCTGAGTGTTTTCCGGGTCCTGCTCCAGCGCGGCCCTGGCCTCTTCCAGCGCCTCGGGACAGCGATCCATTTTTAGGTAGAGCCCCGCCAAACGGGTCCGGGCATCCGCAGTCTGGGGGTTCAGTTTGATGAGCTTTTCCAGTTCCACAATGGCGTCAGCAAAACTTCCTGAGTCTTCCAGAACTCGTTCCAGATTCACCACCGCCTTCATATATTTGGGATCCGCTTCTATAGCCTGGCGGTAACTCTGAATGGCCTCTTTCGTCCGCCCCTGATCCGCCAGCACCACGCCCATATTGTTCCGGGCTTCCGCGTTCAGGGGGTCCGCGGCGAGGATCCGGTTAAAGGTCGCCATAGCCTTGCCGTGCTGTCCCTGTTTAAACAACACGATCCCCAAATTGTTCATGGGATCCAGCCAGCCGGGTTTGCTGCGGATGCTGGACTGGTATTCTTCCGCCGCCTCTTTCAAAAGGCCGTTGGCTTCCAGGGCCACGCCGTAATTAAAATGCAGGGTGGGATTATTCCGGTCCAGGGCAAGGCCCTTGCGGAACACGGCAAAGGCCCGGTCGTATTCTTTCAACTGGTCGTAAATAGTGCCCAAATTGTTGTAGGCGGGGACAAATGCGGGATCCAGTTCCACCACCCTGGCATAGGCCATAGATGCGGCCTTGAGGTTTCCCAACTGTTTGTGGATGTTCCCGATATTGTAATGAAATTCCGCCTTGGCGGGCTCAAGGTCGATGGCTTCAACCAGAACGGCCAGCGCGTCCTGTAATTTTCCCTGGAGCCGGTAGACCACCGCAATATTGTTCAGGGCCTCAATGTCCCGGGGATTTTTCCCCAGCAGAATATTGAATTCGTCCTCCGCTTCGGGAAGCTTTTGCTCTTTTGCCAGCGTGGTTCCCAAAAGCAGATGGGCTTCCCGGTTCTCCGGGTTTTTTGACAGATAGGTTTTGAGGAGCCGTTCCGCCTCCTCATGATCCCCCACCCGGGCGGAACCTTTGGCCCGTTCCAGAATGTCCAGTATATCGGGAGGGCTCATGGCGCCGCCCCCGTCAGGAGTTCCCGCAGGGGCCGGGCCGAAACTTCCCGGGAAAATTCCCCCGCATGAAAATCTCCGGCTTCCTTCCGGTCATAGGCGGCCACGGCAAAATAGTAGAGCGTGCCGTTTTCCAGCCCTTCGATCCGCAGACTGTTCCGTTTCCCCGCATCAATGGGAGAGGCCCCCAGGGCGGCGTCTTCGCCAAAATATTCACCCCGGACTTTGCCGTAATAGACCAGATAACCGGCGGCGTCCGCATCGGGGCTGCTCCGCCAGCTCAGTTCCACCGCCCCGTCCCTGGCCAGCGCGCTCACCCGGGAGGGCGGCATAGGCGCTTCATCGGGACGGTAGCTGATGCGAATTTCCTCCAGATAGGGGCTGGTTCCGCCGTCCCCGGAGGGGTAAAAGTCCGCGGCAAGCTGCACATAGCGGCCCCGGAAGTTTCCCGGCAGCGCCGTACCGGGGATAAAGGGCCGCCAGTCTTCATCGGTCCAGGCGTAGGGATTGTCCGCGGCGCGGATAAAAAACTGGACCGCCGAATCATCCGCAAAACGGAAATTCCCGGAACCCGAGTACTCGTTAAAAACCCGGCCCCCGGATACCGCAGTTCGGCCCCCGAAGGCTTCCACCTTGAGAATGCCGCTGCTCCCCTCCCCCAGATCAATGGGCCGGCTTTCTATCCGGCCTCCCCGTGGAGCGTAGCGCTGAATTTCAGGCCGGTCAATAACGGCGCCGTAAATTCTGAATTCGTCCAAAAGCCCCATAAAGTGGCTTCCCAGCGTAAAGCTTCCCCCCTCTCCTACAATGGGGATGTAAACTTCCCCTCCCTCCCGGCGGGTGGAACTGGCGTAATCTATGGCTTCGGTCTGACCGTTCACCAGATATTCCAGCATCCCTGTATTTGAATCAAAGCGGATCAGGTGATGGCTCCATGTTTTCGGCGTTACCGGGCCGGCGCCGTTCAGGGTGATGCTCACATGACCGGAGGCATCGGCGGCGGCAAAGACATCCAGAAACGTCCACTGGAGGCGGTTCTTGACCGCCGTGCAGAGGATCCGCTGAAAGGCGTATTCCTGGTCTCCGGTTCCCGCGGCCCGGCCTTCCGTCCGGGGCAGGGGCCGGGATGAAATCCACGAAAGGATCTGCTCCCCGTTGGCCATGTTCAGGGGGTAGAGCCAGAATTCCAGGGTGAAGTCCCGAATCTGGCTGTCCGGTGAAAAAAGGGCTCCCCGGCTCCGGGGTTCGATGATCAGGGGTCCCCCGCCGTTACCGGCCCCCGCGGACGGCGCGGTATAGCCGGAAAAAAGAGCCGCCCCGGTTCCCGCCCTGGCCCAGCGGCGATCCGCGGCCTCCAGCACGGAAGCTCCCGCCGCATCCCCCGGTGAAACCACAATGATCCGGTAATTGCCGGTCTCGTCCCGGAAAAGCCCGGGCCGGGATTCGTCAAAGGAAAGGGCCAGATCCAGCAGGCGGTCTCCGCCGGGGCTTTTTCCCCGTGAAGCGGAGGAAAGGGCCAGCACCGGATAGGGCCTGACCCAGGTAAGCTCCGCCATGTCGATCCGTTTTTCGATCCGCTCCCAGGCCGAAGCGCCGCCGATGGAGATGACTTTTTCGCCAATCCCAAAAAGGCTACCGGCGCAGCACAAAAAGAGGTACACTAATAGTATGGAACAAGATTCTTTCTTCATGTATTCCCGTTTGGAGGGGCCGTTTGTCTGAAGCAAGGGGCCCCCTCTATCTTATCGGCATATTTTCCCCTGATAACCGGAAAATGTCAGGGAATTGCGGTTGAAGACCCGGAGCGTTTCTATGGATCATGACGAGTTTTCAAAAAAACACCAGGCCCTGAAGACCGCGGCCCGGGAGGCCCCCATGGAACCGGGGGTCTATATCATGCGGGATGAAGAAGGCCGGATCATTTATGTGGGCAAGGCCCGGCTTCTGAAAAAACGCCTGAATTCCTATTTTTCCGGTTCCAAGGACATCAAAACCGCCACCCTGATCCGCCGGGCCCATTCTATCGAGACGATCATCCTGGCCAGCGAATACGAAGCCCTGCTGCTGGAAAATACCCTGATCAAGCAGCATTCCCCCCGGTACAACATCAACCTAAAGGACGGCAAAACCTACCCGGTGATCCGTATCACCGCCGAAGAATTCCCCCGGATTTTCCGAACCCGCCATATTGTTGAAGACAAGAGCCTCTACTTCGGCCCGTTTCCCAATGTACAGGCGGTGGACACCATGCTGGAACTGGTGGAGAAACTCTTTCCCCTGCGGAAATGCCGGGTTCTGCGGAACCGGAGCGGCGGTTCTCCGCGGAACAATAAAGGACCCTGTATGTACTACCACATTGGCCGCTGTATGGCCCCCTGCTGCGGAAAGATCAGCGTCGAAGAATACCGGAGCCATGTCCGGCGGGTTCAGGAACTGCTTTCCGGGGAAACCGAATCCCTGATTGTCAACTTGACACAAAAAATGCACGAAGCCGCCCGGGAACTCAAGTTCGAGCGGGCCGCCCAACTGCGAAACGCCGTCCGGGCCATTGAAGACCTTTCCGGGGAAAGCGCCGTGGTGGATTTTGACCCCGAGGGCCGGGACTATATCAGTTGGGCCCTCGAGGGAGTCTTTACCACCTTTACGGTTTTTTCCATGCGGGGAGGCAAGATGACGGGCCGGGAGCTGTTCAGAACCCATTCCGCCGCGGACGAAGCGGAATCCCTGGAGACCTTCGCCGCCGCCTACTACAACCCCGGCAGGCCGCCGCCGCCGAAGATATACCTTGCACTGGGTAAGGGGGAGGAAGGAGAAGGCGAAACTTCGGTTTGGAGGAACGGGAAGTGGGGGCTTTCCCGGTGGTTTCGGGAGCAGTTTGGGTTTGAGCCGGAGATCTGTCCCCCCCGGGAAAAACACCATGCCGTCATCCTCGCCATGGCCCGGCAAAACGCCCAGGAGGACCTTCGGCGGCGGCTCAAGGAACGGGGGGCGGGGCCGGCTCTGGACGAAATGCGCAAGGCCCTGGGGCTCCGGGCCCGGCCTGAACGGATCGAAGGGTTTGACATCGCCCAGCTTGACGGTAAACATCCGGTGGCTTCCCTCATCTCTTTTAAAAACGGCGTACCGGACCGGAAAAACTACCGCCATTTCAAGCTGCGGACGGTGGTGGGAGTGGTGGACGATTTTGCCGCCATGCGGGAGGCGGTGTCCCGCCGCTATTCCCGGCTGCTCCGGGAGGAGAAAGAATTACCTGATCTGATCCTTATCGACGGGGGCATCGGCCAGGTCAACGCCGCGAAAGGGGCGCTGAATGAACTGGGCCTGGATCTCGACATTGTGGGCCTGGCCAAGCGGGCGGAGGAACTCTGGCTGCCCCAGGCAAAGGCCCCGGTGGTTCTCTCCCGGCAGTCCGAGGCCCTGAAGGTGCTGCAGTTTGTTCGGGACGAGACTCACCGTTTTGCCACCTCCCTGAACCAGCGGCTCCGCTCCGGGGATCTTTTCTTCCCGGTTCTGGAATCGGTGGAGGGCATCGGGCCCAGGCGGGCTGCGGCGCTTATGAACGCTTATGCCGGTGTGGCTGCCATCGCCGCCGCGGCTCCGGCGGAACTGGCGGAACGCTGCGGGCTCAGTCTAAAGGCGGCGAAGGCGGTCCGGACCGCGGCGAAACTTGCCCTGGAGGATCAGGCCGCCGCAAAAGAGCGGCTCGCCACCAGCCGGAGCCGGAGCCGGCAGGACCGCGGCGCCGCCGTCACACTGGCCGCCGAAGCCGGGGCCGAACCGTCCGGCTCAGCGGCAACCGAACCGGGAGAAGCGTACCCGAAGTAATTTTTTACCCGGTATTTTCTTCCGCGCCGTGTTTGCTTTCTCGGAGAGGGGGGATTCGGCTTCCGGGAGTCCGCTTCCTGCAAACTCCCTCCAGCCCGGCTCCCCGCTCCCGGCGCATCCTGCGCCGGCCTTATTCGTCAAGGCTTGCGCCTTGGCTTTTTGACAGAGCGTTCCGCTTCGAATCCCCCTGTTTTTTGCGCCGTGCTGCTTTCTCGGAGAGGGGGGATTCGAACCCCCGACATCCAGCTCCCAAAGCTGGCGGTATAGCCACTAGCCTACCCTCCGTGTCCCCACTATAAATGAATCGGCGGAGGCGGGTCAATCTCTACAATAAAATTACCGGACCCAGGGGCTTACGGCGTGGAGGTATTCGATGACCCGGAGGCCGTCGGCGGCGGTGGAACGGGCCCGACGGACGGGGTCCCGGACGCAGGCGGCGGCATCCGCGGCCATGTTGGCGAAATAGCCGGTGGGGCCTTCAAAGGCGGCGGTGGTTTTTTTGAGTGACCGGAAGCTTTCGGCATAGGGGCTTTCCACGCTCTCCCAGACCTCAAAGATGCCGTTGCCGATCCGCAGCCGGCCACATTCACAGGAAAATTCCATTTCGAAGATCAAGTGATCCCGCTCAGCCCCTATTTGTATCACAAAGGGAATGGGTGCGGAATGGCCGGGAGACCAGCGGGGGGCCAATCCAACGGCGGACAGGGCCGTGGCACCGGCAGGGGCTGGAAAAGCGGCGGGGATCAGCAGGCCGGAGAGCCAGGCCGTACCCGTGCGGGCGCCCAGCTTCGCACCCCAGTGTTTTTTGTGCCGCATCGCCAGGCCGGAAAGAAACATGATGGCGTCAGCCAGATGAGTGCCGTCATGCCAGAGGACATCCAGCAGCCGCCTGTTCCTGCCCATGCAGATGGCCGCGTTCACCGAAAGAATACGGCCCAGCCTGCCCTCATCCAGAATGGCCCGGGCCTTGATATAATCAGCGGAATAGCGGCGCTCGTGGTTCGCAATGATCCGTACCTGGCCGGATTTTTCCAGGGCGGCAATACGCCGGGCCGGGCCCAGGGCGGCGGCCAGAGGTTTTTCGCAGATGACCACCGGGACCCCGCAGGCCGCGGCCAGGCGGCAGTAGCGCTCGTGGCTGTCCGGGTGAGTGGCCACAGCGACAAGCCGGGGCCGGCAGGCGGCGATCATTTCCGCGGCATCGGCGTAAACCGGAACCCGCCATTTTTCCCCGAAGAGCCGCCGCCGCTCTTCATCCGTATCGCAGCCCGCCGCCAAAACACAGTCCAGGCTTGCGGCAATGGCCCCGGCGTGGGTGCAGGGTTTCTCCCGGAGCGCGTCATCTTCAAGCAGGCTGCCAATCCGCCCCAGCCCGATAAGAGTGGCGTTTATTTTTTCCATACGCCATTTTATTCTTGCCGCGAATTCTTTGCAACGCCCTTTTTTCAAAAACCCTGATGAGCGTCTGTCAATAATAGCGTTGTTACGCGCAATGGGGCTAAAATTGGTTGAGAATATATTGACAAAATGAAAAAATTTTGTAGTATTATCTTATACGGAGGCATAAAATGGATTATGGTAAATATATTTTCGTCGATTATGAAAATGTACAAGATATAAATACTGGCATTATTGGGAATGATATAAAGATGTTAATAATAGTTGGCGAAAATCAAAATAAAATTCCAATCAATTTAATTCAAAAAACACAACCATTTGGAAATTCAATTGAATGGCTACAAATAAAAAGCAATGGAAAGAAGAACGCATTGGATTTTTTTATTGTATATTTTTTAGGATATTATATTTCAACTCAATCTGACAAAGAATATATAATTTATTCAAAAGATACAGGCTATGATCCTCTTATAGATTATTTAAGGGTACAAAATATTAATGTCAAAAGAATTGTGAGTTTCAAACAAATTGTTGGAAATAATTTTGAAAATGAATGCGAAATATTTGATAAAATCCACAATGAAAATATACTAAAAATTGAAGAAAATTTAAATAAAGTTGAACCAAATAAAAGACCAAAAAGTAAAAAAGGTTTAGTTGGTCATATAAAAACATTATTAAAAAAATCAGATGAAGAAATTGAAAAAATAATTGAAGAAATGTTTATACAAAAAATAATTTATGAAGAGAACGGACATATAAAATACAAATTAAAATAATGGAGTACGGGCAAACTCCATTATTTTTGTATATTGGACTTTGTTCAATAACCCGGTTGGTTATCTCACAAGTCTTGCAAAATGCTCCACATTTTTGCTGTTTTTAAGCGGAAGTTGTTCAAAAACTGAAGTTTTTAAACAACTCTATTCATTTTTTTATATTCTAATATGCCTATATTATTTTTATCCATTATTTTCTTAAAATTTTCAGATACTATTATAAATAACATATTATTTGGTACAAAAATATCTTTTTCCGGTATATCCGTTAACGCAATATCCGTAAAATCTATATTATCCACATTTTCAGATAATTTTTTTAGAGTATGTTTTTTTTCAATGATTATTTTCCATACATCGGGCATTTGTTCTTTTAATTCTTCATTGTTTTCGTTTTTTAAAATATAATTTTCAGGTTC
>JAISBS010000035.1 GCA_031266075.1 Treponema sp. | reverse complement strand
CCTTTGATCTGCAGTTCTCCATCGCACAGTCTCCGGCGCTGGGTAAATTTGACCCGGTGAATCTTGTTTACGGCGATCCTCCTTTCGCCAGCGACAATCACCTTTTTTCTTTTGCTCACGATGTTGAAGGGACTGTATTGAAGATCACGGTAAAGCGCGTGGACCTCCCTCTGTATTATTCGTATGACGGCAGAATGAGGCTGATCATTAAGTTTGACCAGGACTTTGTTATCAATGGCAGCGATGCGGGACTTGTGTTTCAGGACTATGGCGAAAACAGGATCGAGGATTCGCAAGGATATTTGTATCCTGGATTTTACCGTACAAACACCCGGGCCATAAGGGGGCTTTTACCATGAAAAAACATATTGCGGCGGTTCTGTTCTGCGGCGTCCTTATGGCGGTCAATGGGGGTCTGGCTGCGGAGGAGCCGCCGGCGGACCTGGCCGAAGAGGAGCCGTCCATAGACGCACCGGTGGAATTGCCTGCGGAGGAACCGCCCGCGAATGTCCCTGCGGACTTGGCCGTGGAGGAGCCGCCCGCGGATGTACCCGCGGACTTGGCCGAAGAGGAGCCGCCCGCGGATGTACCCGCGCCCAAATTGCCCCTGCTGCCCACGGGCTCGCCGGCGGACCTGGCCGGGGAAGAACCGCCGCCCGCAGCGCTTCCCCTGCCCCCCCTGCCCACGGGGTTTTCCCTGGAGTTGTTTGGCGGCGGGACGCCCTTCTTTGCCGGTGATTTTGATTGGGCTCAGGGGCCGGAGGGCGATTTTGTTGGCTTTGAAAGCCTGGCCTATGCGTTTGGCGCGGGCCTTACCTGGTTTCCTCCGGACTACCATAATCCATACGGCTTTACCATGATGTTCCAGTACCATTTTCCCACCAGCGTGGCATGGAGTTTCGAAGGGGAGCGCTACCATACCCAGCGAAATTATCCCGGCAATCTTACCGGGGCGGCGGAATTTTCGCTGGGGTATATAAGGCGGATTATGGTTTCCCCCACAGGGCGTTTCATACTCCCCATATCGGTGAGCCTCCGGGCTTACTACCTGGGGCTTAAGGCAAATCAAGATCCCGACGCCATTCACTACCGGAAGCTGAATCTGGGCTTTAACGGAACCTGGACGGCGGAATGGCACTTTTCCCCGCACTTTTATCTTCTGGGCCGCTATACCGTCAGCATCGACGTGTTTTCCCTGGCTTCCCGGAAAATAGTAACCAGTACCCGATCATTCTATGATTTCACAGAACGCGTGTATTACATTGACGACCGGAAGAAGCAGGGTTTCGCTTTTTATGCGGCCCACGGCTTTACCCTGGGTATGGGCTTTAAACTGAAATCCTTGTTCGGGAAAAAAGACGGAACGGAAGTCCCGGCGGAGGAATAACGCGGGATATTTGCGGAAAAGGTCAAAAAATCACCCGGACGGCTCGACATTTTCCTTGTTTTGAAGTATTATGACTTATGTAAATCTAAGAGCGCGGTTCCAAAGACTGAAATTTTGGAGCCGCCTCTATTTTAAGGAGTTTACCATGAAGACCCTTACCTGTGATGTGTGCAGAAAAACCATGCAGCAGCCCGTTACGGGCCGGACTTTTTTTCACTTTGCCCATCGTGATGTCTGCGAATCCTGCCGGGATGCCCTTGAAATCACATTGCGGCCCGCAGTCAGGGCCAAGAATCCCTTCAACTATGAATGGTATAACCGGCTGCTGGGCGATTCCCTCGAAAAGGCCGTCCAGCGGGGAAAATTCTAGCAGTTGGTTGCGCTTCGCGCATAAAATCCCCGAAAATCGCCGCGTAGGCGGTTTTTTACCATGCAAACTGCGCTCGAACCGAAGGTTCGCAGGAGCCCATTTATCGTGGTTTTTGTGTCTTTTTCATAAGAAAAAGACACAAAAACCACAAGTGCAACAGGTTCCCGGGAATTCTGTCCGGCGGGGTTTCCCCGCTGCGCGGAGGCTCATTGAGGCTGTACCAAAACTTCAGGTTTCGGAACAAGCTCCATTGACTAAAATTTCCCCGTTGTGTTATCTTCAATTATTATTATTTAGAGTTTGTCCATGATGCAGACACATGATGGACAGACTTCCTCAAAACAGGCATTTTGCGTACCGTTTTGGTACAAAACGAGCGCAAATGCAAGGTTTGTTCATAAAGTAAGCTCGAACCGAAGGTTCGCACTTTGTGGACAGACACTCATTAGGAAACCAAGGAGTTTTTATGTCGGGCCACAGTAAATGGGCGACTATCAAGCACAAAAAAGGCGCCGCGGATGCGAAGCGCGGCCAGATGTTTACCAAGTTGATCAAGGAAATTTCCATCGCCGCCCGGATGGGGGGCGGGGATCCTGAGGGGAATCCCCGGCTCAGGACCGCGGTTCTCAAGGCCCGGGGCGCGAATATGCCCAAGGACAATATCGACCGGGCCATCAAAAAGGGAACCGGGGAGCTTGAGGGGGTCAACTACGAAGAGCTGATCTACGAGGCCTACGCTCCCGGCGGGGTGGCCATTTTTATCGAGGTTCTGACGGACAACAAAAACCGGGCCGCCGCGGACATCAGGAATATTCTGACCAGGGCGGGGGGCCAGCTTGCCACCTCCGGTTCGGTTTCCCGGCTCTTTAAACGCCAGGGGATTATCACCCTGGACGGGGAAAAATACACCGAAGATCAGGTCATGGAGGCCGCTATTGAGGGGGGTGCGGAGGATGTGGCTCTTTCCGACGACATCATCGAGGTGCTTACCGCCCCGGAAGATTTTGAACCGGTTTTGAATCTTCTGAACGAAAAGAATTTTGAGACCATGAGCGCCGAAGTCAGCATGGTCGCCGAGGTGGAAGTTTCGCTGGACCATGACGGAACCGCCAAGGCCCTGCGGCTTATCGAAAAGCTTGAGGAAAACGACGACGTGCAGAATGTCTATTCCAATGTCGAAATCCCCGAGGGTTTTGAGGCTGAATAAACGGCGGATTATCGGCATTGATCCCGGCCTGGCGTCCACCGGCTGGGGGGTGGTTGATTATTTTCGCGGGAAAATTCGCTACCTGGCCCACGGTTGTATTGTTACCCAGGCGGGCCGCCCTCGGGCGGAACGCCTTTTTTTTATCCTCACCAGTATCCGGGCGGTGCTGGACGAATGGCGGCCCGGCGAGTCGGCGCTTGAAAACCTCTATTTTGGCCGGAACGTTTCCAGCGCCATTCCGGTGGCAGAGGCCCGGGGGGTCATCTCCGCGATCCTGGCGGAACGGGGTCTTCCCGTCCGGGAGTTTACCCCCAACGCCATCAAGCAGGGAGTGGTGGGCGTCGCCTCCGCGGAGAAATCCCAAATTCAGGACATGGTGCGGATCATTTTGGGCCTTCCCGAAATTCCCCGGCCTGATCACGCCGCCGACGCCCTGGCCGCCGCCATCTGCTGCGCCCACGCGGCCCTCCTGATGTAGGGTTTTACCCGCGAAGCGCGGCAAACCGGGCGGGATGGCCCCGCTCTTTTGCTTTTTCCGGTAAAAATTCGCGGCGCGGCGGCGAAGGTCTTTGGTTCCCACTGTCAACAAGTTAGAAAAGAGGGGTCCGCGAATGAACGCTAATTTTCGCGAATGAGGAAACAATATTCGCGTTCATTCGCGTTATGTGCAATGTGCCCAAAAATTTTTTAAGATTTTAGCAACTGAGGCTGTTCCAAAACTTCAGTTTTTGGAACAGCAACCTTAGATTTACATGGAAAAGCGGGCATTTGACCGCTTTTCCAAGAGGTTGCTTCAAAACCAACCGGGTTTTGGAACAACCTCAACTATATTCGGTATTTAATATCAAGGAGGAATGTTATGATAAAAGACTTTTACAAGTCATTGAGAAAACACAGTAGGACAGGTAGTATTTTGGTTGGCATAATACTGTTGACCTTCATGACAATTGTTGGTTGTGTAACATCGGGAAAAGGGGATAAAACGCCTGAGCAGGCGTTTTCTGATGCTCTGAGAAACTCTCAGTGTGATGTGGCTCGATCATTGGTAGAATCTGGTATTGATTGTAATGAAAACGCAAACGCTTTTTATTATCTCTTTTCAAAAAAAGATTTGACATTTGAACAAAAGATTCAAATGGCAAAAAAGATCAGTAATGGCATGTTGACCAGTCCATATATTTTGGTTTATGTGGAACCAGAAAATTATAAAGACGCAATAGATGCTTTAGGCATGAATATTAAAACAAAAATAATTGATAGAGACGTGCTGGGTAGAGCCGTTGATAGCGGAAGTTGCTCAAAAACTGAAGTTTTTAAACAACTCTCTTGTTTAAAAATATTGACAAAATTAAATAATGAATCTACCATAGGTGGATAACATGGAGGTAAATCACATGGCAAAAAAGGTTTTCATCACCGGAGCGAACAAGGGCATTGGAAAACAGATTGCCCGCCAAATGGGGAGAAATGGATGGACCGTCCTGGTGGGGGCGCGAAATGAAGACCGTGGTCTTGCGGCAGTACACGAACTCAGCGAAGAAGATATCAAAGCGGAATATTTGAACATTGATTTACAAGATTCAAAAACTATCCTGGCGGTAGTCCATACAATAGAATCACGGTACACCGATCTTTCTATGCTCATTAATAACGCAGCAATTCCGGGAGATATGCACAAACCGGGGCATGAATTCACAACCGATGAACTTCGGAAAGTCATGGAAACAAATTTCTTCGGACCTTTTGAGTTAACGCGCCGCTTGCTCCCTACACTTGAAGCGAATAATGGGCGCATTGTAAATGTCACGATACCGATAGGCACGCTGCCTTTCTTCAATCCCTTTGCATATAAAACCAGCAAGGCCGCCTTTAATGTGATGGCCCAGAGTTTCGCACAGAACTTTACAGAGAAAAATAAAGCTTTAGAAATTTTTTCTATCATGCCCGGTGCAACGACGACAGACTTAAACGGCAATATTACGGGCGAATATGTAAAAACAGCCGAGGAGTCCGGTAGATTGATAACAGGCATCATCCTTGACGGGAAAAACCATAATGGTGAATTGATGAATACCAATGGCGCCATTGTGGATTATAATCACGGATTGTTTTAAGAAATAAGGTATTGGTCTCGGGTTTAATACCATCATGACCGCGGCAGAGCTCAGACCGAAGGTCTGACGGGGCATTAAACCCTCGCCACGAATAAACATTTTGGGAAGTGCGCCATGATAGCTGACACATATATTGGAAAAGTAAAATCTGAAAAATTCAATTATGATATTTCTTGTCCGGAAAAATTTAATACCGGTTATTCCCCGGAACCAATTGTGTATATTCCTGGTGATACAAGAAGAATATTTATGGATATAGTTAGGGATGCCGGTGATAAAAAAGAAAATACAAAACAAACGGATTGGGGATGTTTTATTATTAAAATGAATAAAGAAAATTTAGTTAAATATCTTTCAAAATATAATCCTGATATACCTGAATTGGAAAATAATGAAATATATATAAAAATACGGGAAAAACATAAAAATTTTCTTATTGAAATTGAAAAATTAGATGCGGAAAAAGAATATTTATTAGTGGCAAAAGAAACAATGTAATATAAGGGAACCTCTGGAAACCCCGGCATTTGACTTGTTCAATAGAATTGTTCTAAAACTTCAGTTTTTGGAACAGCTACCTTGAATTTGGGTTTTTC
This sequence comes from Treponema sp., assembly GCA_031266075.1. Lineage (GTDB taxonomy): Bacteria > Spirochaetota > Spirochaetia > Treponematales > Breznakiellaceae > JAISAN01. The sequence goes on along the minus strand of JAISBS010000035.1, from coordinate 11,863 downwards.
AATTCTGTCGAGTACACCAAATTTTAGGCGGTAGGGTTCATGCCTTCAATTTTCAACGGTTCCCTAAAAAACAGCAAAATAATTTTTCAGGGAGCGGTAAAGCTCCCGGTATCCGACGAAAAGTCTTTCATAGCGGGCCGTTTTCTTTTCATCGGGATGATAGACGCGCCCGATCCGGATCAGGGCGGAGGCCGCTTCCGCGGTGGAAGCATATTTCCCCAGGGCCGCCGCGCCCAGAGCGGTCAGGCCCATAAGCTCCACATCCGGCGCTGCCGGAACCAACACCTCGCGGCCCGAAATATCCGCCTTGAGTTGATTGAGAAAGCCGCTGGCCGCGGGGCCGCCGCCCACCCGGAGATTCCGCACCGGGGCGCCGGCCTCTTCCATCACGGCGATCACATCCCGGATGGCAAAACAGATTCCCTCCACGACGGCCCGGGCCAGTTCGGCCCGGCCTGTCTCAAGGCCGAGCCCCATAAAAACGCCCCGGGCTTCGGGATCCCAAATGGGCGCCCGTTCCCCCGCCAGGTAGGGAAGAAAGACAAGGCCCCGGGCCCCCGGAGGGGCCTCCGCCGCCAGGGCGAAAAATTCGTCCTGCGCCCCCGGCTCCAGGGCCAGGACTGTCATCATCCAGTCAACGGCTTTACCGGTAGTGGAAATGATTCCCGAAAGATTCCACCAGGGCTTTACCGGGTGGCCGTAGGACATAAGCCTCGGATCGCCGATCCGTTTTTCCGTACAGACGTTGATCCCTTCGGAACTCCCCGCACGGTCGCAGGCATCGCCGGGCCGGACCGCCCCGGAGCCGAGGATCGCCGCAAAAAAATCTGGTCCCCCGGCGATAAGGGGAACTGGTTTTGAAAAACCAAAAAACACCGCCGCCTGCGGGAGCAGGGTTCCAATGACATCGCCGGGGACGATAAAAGGAGGGAATTTTTTTGGGTCCAGGGCCAATTTTTCCAGAACCTGACGGTTCCAGTACCAGCGGTCAAAACCTTCGGCGGGAAAGACCGTCCGCGCTTCTCCGGTGAGGGCGCAGGCAAGGTATTCGGGGCAGGAGAGAAAAACCCGGGTTTTTTCGTAGAGTTCCGGTTCCCGGTTTTTTATTTCCAGGGCCTTGGGAATAAAAAAACCGGAATCCACAAAGGCGCCCATCACCGAGGAAACCGCGGCGGCTTCTTCCCCGGCCCGCCGGTCAAGCCAGAGCCGGGCAGCGGCGGCTTCCAACCGGAGGCCCCCGGCGCCGCAGGCTGGTTCCCCCGTTACCGGCGTCAGGGTGGGGCCGTTCCCGCTGACGACCAGGGCTTCCACCTTTTCCAGGGGGCCCAGCCGGGCGCAGCATTCCGCAAAGGCCCGGAGCCACTGCGCCGGATCCGCCTCATGGCGGCCCTCGCATGAAATGACGGACAGGGGCACGGAGGCGGCGGCCAGGCAGTCTCCCCCGAAGCTGTATAGGGCGGACTTAAAGGCCGACGTCCCAATATCAATGACCAGCAGCAAAATTTCCTCCGCCCTATTTCCCCTTGTTCACCATTTTTGCCCAGGTGTCCCGGAGGCCGATGGTTTTGTTGAACACCGGTTTACCGGGGGCGCTGTCGCCGTCCAAAACAAAATAGCCGGCCCGCTCAAACTGATAGGGTGTCTCCGGCGCGGCGTGGGCCAGGCCCGGTTCCCCATAGGCTCCGGTAAGCGTTTCCAGGGAATGGGGGTTCAGGTTATCGGTAAATGAGCCCGGCGAACCGTCGGGCCGGGGAGCAACCTCCATGGGCCGTTCCGCGCTAAAGAGGTAATCGTAGATCCGCGCCTCCAGGGGAACGGCGTGGGCCGCGGAAACCCAGTGGATTGTCCCTTTTACCTTGCGGTTGTCTGGGGCGTTGCCCCCCCTGGTTGCGGGATCGCAGGTGCAGCGGACTGCGGCGACCGCGCCGGAAGGGTCTTTGTCAAAGCCGGTGCAGGTAACGATGTACCCGTAACGGAGGCGGACGCTGTTGCCGGGGAAGAGGCGGAAATATTTGGGCGGCGGGGTTTCCATAAAATCATCCGCCTCGATCCAGAGTTCCCGGCCAAAGGCCAGTTTCCGCGTTCCCGCGGTCTCGTCTTCCGGATTGTTCACCGCTTCCAGTTCTTCGGTTGTGCCTTCGGGCCAGTTTTCGATGATAAGTTTCAGGGGCTTTAGCACCGCCATGACCCGGAGGGCTTTTTTGTTGAGGTCTTCCCGGAGACAGTATTCCAGAAAGGCGATGTCCACCATGCTGTCATTTTTGGCGATCCCGATCCGGGACACGAAGCTCCGAATCGCCGCGGGCGTGTATCCCCGGCGGCGGAGGCCCGCGATGGTGGGCATCCGGGGGTCGTCCCAGCCGGAGACGAACTTTTCCTGCACCAGCCGGAGGAGCCAGCGTTTGCTTAACACCGTATGGGTCATGTTGAGCCGGGCGAATTCGATCTGCCGGGAGGGGAACACTTCGGCTTCATGGATAAACCATTCATAGAGGGGCCGGTGTATTTCGTATTCCAGGGAACAGAGGGAATGGGTGATTCCTTCCTTCGCGTCCGAAAGGGGATGCTGAAAATCGTACATGGGGTAGATGCACCAGGCCTTCCCGGTGCGGTAGTGGGTTTCCCGGCGAATTCGGTACATCACCGGGTCCCGCATAAGGAGGTTGGGGTGGGTCATGTCGATTTTGGCCCGCAGGGTTTTGGCGCCGTCGGCGAATTCCCCGGCCCGCATCCGGGCGAAGAGGTCCAGGTTTTCCTCCACCGAGCGGTCCCGCCAGGGGCTGTTCCGCCCCGGAGGGGTCTCGGTTATGTTGTTTTTGTCCGCCGCCGCGGTGCCCCGGTACTCGCTGATCTCGTCCTCCGACAGATCGTCCACATAAGCCCGGCCTTTTTTGATGATCTTCACCGCCAGGTCGTACAGATACCCGTAGTAGTCCGAGGCGTAATATTCCCGGTCTTCCCAGTCGTAACCCATCCAGGCGACATCCCGCTTGATGGCTTCCACGTAGGAACTGTCTTCTTTTTCGGGGTTTGTATCGTCAAAGCGGAGGTTGCATTGGCCGCCGAATTTCTCCGCCATGGAAAAATCAATGTAAAACGCCTTGCAGTGGCCGATGTGCAGCCAGCCGTTGGGTTCCGGGGGGAACCGGGTATGGACATGGGAAAAGCGGCCGTTTTTCAGGTCTTCCCGGATAAATTCGGTGATAAAGTCCGCGCCCTCCGCCGGAGTTTCCGCTTCGGGTTCCGCCCGTGCCGCCATTGTTCGCTCCTAAAAATTGGTCAGATAACAAATGCCGATCAACAGTACCGCCCAGAGCGCTTTTAGTTCCGCACGATCCCCCGGACCGGCCTGGAGCGCCGCATCTGCGGGACGGTGTTTTCCGCCGCTCCGCAGGGAGCCGAGCCGTCCGCCGTACCACCAAAAAAGGCCCATCTGGGTGTCAATCCGGAACGTGTATTCGGGGAAGTCCTCTTTGCCGCTCTGGGCGCCGAATAAAAGATAGGCCAATTCTTCCAGAATGGCGCCGAATTCCTCCAGGGCCTGTTGAAAATTTCCCGCCTTGATGCCGGCGACAAAGCCCGGTACCCGGTCCTGCAGCTTTTCCTTGCGGATTTCATCGGCCTTTTCTACCCAGGTCTTCTGGATCAGCAAATCCAGGTTGTTTTGAAAATGGCATAAAAAGGCGTTCATTTCCCCGCCCATCTGGTTCACCTCAAGCAGCCGCCAGTAATCTGCGCCAATTCCCAAAATTTCCGCAAAGGCTGAAGCGGCTTCCTGCGTCGGCCCCGTTCCCGCCGGGAACCCGCCGGTGGGGAACAAATTTTCCGCTATTTTCCGGTACTCGGACGGAATGAATAGATTGACGCATGGTGGACAACTGTACATACGGTTAAGATGAAGAGAAAAGGGATTTTAGTCAACGCCTTCGGCGTTGTTCTGTAAGGAAGAGGTTATACAGTCCGCTTTGCGGACTTCCGGACAAACGTTAAATAAGCTTATATTCCTTGGCCGCCCGGCTCAGGGCCGCGTTCCAGCGCGGCAGGGAGAGAAAATCCCGGCGGACTTCCACGTCGTCAATGCGGCTGGCCCGGCGCTGGAGCCGCTTAAAAGCCATGCTCACCGCGGTGTTCATATCCACCTGGGCGGCGCCGGTTTCTTCAAGAACCCGGTACCAGACAAAAAAGTAAAAGGCGTCGCCGGGGTCTATTTCGGAAAGCCGCTCGTCACGGAGGATCCGCTGCATGGAATGTTGGGCCTCTTCGTTTCCCGAAGGAGAGAGCCGGGACAGCGCCAGGGCATGGTAGGCCGAAACCATCCGGTCCCACAGGGCGCTCCGGGGGAACAGCAAAAATTCCGCCGGGGTAAAACCGCTGCGCCAGTCCGGTTGTTCAATAAAAAGAAAATCTTCATGGTGAAATCCCGTCAGGGCGGCGGAAAGCTCCAGGGTTTTTTCGTAATCCCCCGCCAGGTACGAAGCTTCTACTTCAAAAATGTCCGCCTCGGGCCCGCCCCCTGAGGGTTTGGCGCTCAGAGGATTGTGGGAATAAATTTTGGTCCGGTATATCCAGGCGGTCAGCAGCCTTTCCCGGTCCGGCGGGCCGGAAGATTTTTTTCCCAGGCCTTCAAATATTTCCAGGGCTTCCCGGTAGCGGCCTGTTTCAAAACAGAGCCTGCCCCGGAGAAACAGGGAGCGGCCCGCCCATTCATCATGGCCGGATGCCGCGGCCTGGATTTCGGCCTGCCGGGTAAAGCGCAGGGCCTTGGATATATTGCCAAAGAGGAACTGGGCGGCGGCGGCGTAATAGGCGGAGACCGCCAATTCGTGGGTGTGGCCGGATTTTTCCGCATTGTCCACGGCAAAATCCAGATAATCAATAGCCTCTCCGATCCGCTGTTTGGAGATATTGACCAGGGAAAAAAGACGGTATGACTGGGCCAGAACCGCGCCGCTTTTCCCCTGGCTCAAAAGAATGCCGTCTTTCACCGTTTCCGCCGCGGCCTCCGCGTCTCCCGCCCCCAGGTGGAAAGCCGAAAGATTCGCCAGAACCTGGGATTTGAGAATTGGCGAAAAAGAACAGTCCGGGGGAAGCTCCTGAAAGGCGGCCCGGATCATTCCTTCATTCCCATGATGAAGGGCCTTGAGGGTTCTGATAATGAATTCCACCGTTCGTATCCGCCCGGCCCCGGTAATTTTCCGCAGCCGGCCCGAGGCCATGGCTTTTCCCAGTTCCCGGGATGTTCCGTTTATAATATCCGAGGCGATTGATTTCAGGATGATTTCGTCGTCGCAGCTGCCCCCCAGTTCCGTCAGGGCTTCCAGCAGGCGGTAGCAGGGACTCAGTTTGCGCCGGCCCACCCAGTCCAGCAGGCGGTTCCGCACCAGGCGGCGGATTTTTTCCTTCCGGTCTCCCAGTGCCCGTTCGGCCCGGAAAACAAAATGGGCAATCCGGGGACGGGGATCATCGGGAGAGTCCACCACCCCCAGATAGCCCAGAAGGGAAAGGGCCCGGGAAAACATGGCGGGATTCTTCCCCTCCTCGGCAAAAAGACCGCCAAAAAGGGAACCGGGGAAAAAGCGTCCCAGCAGGGCCAGAGTGTAGGCGATTTCCCAAACCTCTTCCGGCAGTTCCGGCGTTTCCTTGCCGCTTAAATCGCCGGTGTTGAGCTTGATCACCCGGGGAAAAACGGGCCCCCAGAATTTCATCAATTCGTCAAGATCGGAAGCCTCGTCGGAACAGGTTCCCAGAATCAGCAGATCCGGTTTGTTGGAAAAGGCGGCGTAAACTTCCTTAAAAACCCGGGCCGCGGCTTTGTCCGCCCGGTGGATGTTTTCCAGGATGATGAGCGGCGGAAAGCCCCGTTTCTTTGCCGCCAGGCTGAAAACCTCAAGGAGAAGGCCGGTAAACCGGCGGCTCCGGTTTATCTCATCGGAGGACAGTTCGTACCGGAGCCGTTCCCGGAACATCGCCTCTCCCAGGCTGTCGATTTCCGCGAGAATTTCAGCGGAAGCGTTTTCCGCCGCCAGGGTTCGGACCCCGGGAGTCCAGGCATCGGTCAGGCAGGCGATTCCCCCGGTGTCAAACCGGACTGTCAGGGGCGGCGCCTTCTCCGGGTCCCGGGACCGGGAGAAGCAAAGCTCCTGGTAAAAGCGGTGCAGTCCGTAGCGTTTCCCGCAAAAATCGGGGCCCAGCAAAACCGTGTTCCGCCGGGTTCCCTGGGTCAGGGCCCGTTGTATCGCCTCCTGCAGCGGAAAATTTTCGGGCCGGGGAAGGGAAAAATTTTTCAGGGATTCAATCAGGACGAAACCTTCAATCAGGGAACGATCCGGGGAACGGAGGCCGGCCCAGAGTTCCCGGAGATTTTCCGGTTTTTCAATCATCACATAGGGGGAAAGACCCTTTCGGGCGGCGTGGTCAAGCCAGAGGCCGCCCCCCTGGGGCCGCGAAGCCAGGAGCCGGCAGATCCGCTCCGCCGAATCTTCAGCCATATCCCGGCCAAGAACCAGCGCGTAGCCGTACAAGTCCCCGGCGGCCTCTTTCAGCACTCTGACGGCTGTTTCCAGCAGTACCAGCATATCCAGCCAGAAGCCAAGGGCGTTTTCATCAAAAGCGGCGGTGATCAGCCGCCGTTCCCCGGAAAGCTTCCCCCCCGCGGCCTCTACTGCCCCGAAGACCGACTTTTCCAGCCAGGCGATCAGATCGGGCCGGGTCCGGCGGAGCTGGGTCTTGAACCGGAGAAAAAACAGCATCTGCATCATAATAATGCTATTATCGGCGGATTTTTCCCCCTTCCCGGCTTGTTTTCCCGCCGAAGAGCGTGGTAAATTCATCCCGTTTGTGGAGGTTTATGGTGTCTGTGGCTTTACAGGGGCGTTCCCTGCTTACTCTGCTGGATTATACCGAAGCGGAAATCCGGCATCTGCTGGAATTGGCGAAAAAAGCCAAGGGCGAAAGCAAACGGGGCGAAATTCACCAGCGTTTTGCGGGGAAGACCCTGGCCCTGCTTTTTGAAAAACGTTCCACCCGGACCCGTTGCGCCTTTGAGACCGCCTTTGGCGAAGAGGGCGGCCATCCGGTGTTTCTTTCCACCCTGGACATCCAGTTGGGGGCCAAGGAATCTCTGGAAGACACCGCCCGGGTTCTGGGCCGCATGTTCAGCGCCATCCAGTACCGGGGCTTCAAACAGTCCACCGCGGAAGTCCTGGCCCGGTTTTCGGGCGTCCCGGTCTACAACGGCCTGACCGACAGTTTTCACCCCACCCAGGCGCTGGCGGACCTTATGACCCTGGAGGAAAATTTCGGCCCTTCGGCGAAAAAGACTCTCTGCTTTGTGGGGGACGGACGGAACAATGTGGCCCGTTCGTTGATGGTGATCTGCTCCAAAATGGGGGTCAATTTTACGGTGATTAGCCCCGGCGTCCTGAACCCCGATCCGGCCCTGGCTGCCGTCTGTGCGCCCCTGGCCGCGGCTTCCGGCGCCCGGCTCCGCGTTACCGAAGACCTGGCCGCCGTGGAAGGGGCCGATGCGGTCTATACCGATGTGTGGGCCTCCATGGGAGAGGAGGACAAAAAGGAAGAGCGCCGCCGGCTCCTGGCGCCCTATCAGGTGAACCAGGCCCTGATGGACAAAACCGGGCGAAGGGACAGCATTTTTCTCCACTGCCTGCCGGCGGTGAAGGGCGAGGAAGTAAGCGCCGATGTGATCGACGGGGAGCGGAGCCGGGCCTGGGACGAGGCGGAAAATCGCAAACATACGATCAAGGCCCTGATGCTGGCAACGCTGGGCTGCGAAACCTAGGGTGCCCATTTATCGTGGTTTTGTGTCTTTTTTCATGGGAAAAAAACACAAAAATCCTCAAGTGAAACAGGCTCCCGGCAGTTTGCCGGAGGTTCCTGGATTTTTTTTCGCCCCGCCCACTTGCGGTTTTCCGGCGGTATTGGTATACTTGAATCATTGGAGGTTCGGCATGAAAAAGCTTTTTTTTACGGCCCTGATTGGCATTGCCCTTTCGTCCGCGGCGCCCCTGTTCGCGCAGCAAATTTCCGAGGGCCATGAGTCCGAATTCTTTTATGTTACCGCATCTATAGAAAAAATTTATCCCTACAACAAGGGCTACGTCATCCAGTACCGCAAGGGGGTCAACCAGATGGCCCGGGTTTACCTGCCCTATGAGTGGTTTACCGACGCCGGCGGACGGGGAGAACTGGTTACCCTGCCCGCGGGGAGAGACTGGCCATACCTGGTGGTATACTACAAGGCGGGGGAATTCAGCCATGTCCGGCTCTATATTCACCGGTCAAAGGCTCATGAAACCTGGGGCAATATCCCGCTGAATGTCAATATCGATGAATACTTTGAGAATGTAGAAACCATCACGATTGAATTTTAAGGGATCCTGATCAACAGAGCCGCCCAAAAGCAGGCGCTCCCCGGCGGCTCCATATTGTTCTTGTTGCGATAAGGATATCCATGGCTGTTCCTGCGGTTCCCCAAGAACTGATTCAATTTATCAAAACCGGCTCCCGGTTTCTGGTGGCGGGACACAAGGAGCCCGACGGGGACTGCGCGGGGAGCCAGCTTGCCCTGGCTTCGGTGCTGCGGCGGCTGGGCAAAGAAGCGATCCCCTGTTCCGCCGGGCCCTTCAAACGGACTGAAATTCTGCCCTATGCGGACCGGTTCACTGCCGCGCCGGGGGAAGGGGACCGGGAAAACGCCCGGGTCATTGTCGTGGACTGTTCCGCCCCCAGCCGCACCGGCGATCTGGCCCCTTTTCTGGAGGGCCTTCCCGCGGCGATCATCGATCATCACGCCACGGGAGATCACCCCGCTTCTTCGCCGGAAAATCCGGTTTTCCTTGACCCCGGCGCCCCGTCGGTAACCTTCCTGATTCTCTACCTTATTGAAGCTTTGGGAGAGACCCCCGGCCCGGAAGAGGCGGAACTGCTTTTTTTCGGGCTCTGTACGGACACGGGGTTTTTCCGCCACGTGGATCAGGGGGGCGCCGATGTCTTTGCCGCCGCCGCCCGGATGATCCGGGCCGGGGCAAACCCGAAAAAGACCTTCCAGGCAATCCACGGGGGCAAGGGCCTGAACTCCCGGATTCTCATGGGCCGCATCCTGGCCCGGGCGGAATCGTTTTTTGACAGCCGCCTGATCCTGAGTTCCGAAGAATACGAAGAGTCCCGGCGCTTTGGTCTGGAAGGCCGGGATTCGGACAGCCTGTACCAGCTGCTGCAATCTGTGGCGGGGGTGGAAGCCATTGCGATCATCCGCCAGGAAACGCCGGACAACTGCACCGTGGGGCTCCGCTCCCGGGACGCTGTTGACGTGGGAGCCCTGGCCATGGCCTTTGGCGGCGGGGGCCACAAGAACGCCGCGGGCTTTAGCGCCGGGACTACTATCGGAGAACTGCGCCCCCGGCTTCTGGCCGCCTTTGAAAAAATTTTCGCCTGACCGGTTTTCCCTCCGGGGTTATTAAACCCTCGCCACGAATAAAAAAACCATGACAAATGTAATGTAAACACAAGCAAATCCCGCAGTTGACGCCGTTATTCTTTTATCCGCGAAAAAGGAGACGGCGATGCAGGAACTGGTAGCTCCCAATGATCTTTTTAAACAATATGCCTGGGGAAATCTGGAACGAAAAAAATTTGAAGGACTGCTCTTTCAGTACATTCTGGAGAACAACTGGCGCTTTAACCTGGGGAACTGGGAAAGAGACGACTATGCCGATTACCTCGGTTGGTTTTATCCCCGCATGAGGCGGGCCATTGACAGCTACCGGGATGCGGGCGCTTCTTTTGAAACCTATATTGGCGCCATCATGCGCTGGTCTGCCAGGGAATACCGCTTCCGGCTCTCCGACAAATATCTTACCGAACATACCACCTGGTCCCTGAAAACGGTGGATATGATGCTGCACGAAAATGAGCCGGACTACATTGGCCCGGAAGAACAAGCCGATCCGCCCTTCAGCCCCCGCCAGATGTTGATTTTAATTCTGAAATCCTATTATTTTGTCTCCGATGATTTTGTTGATCGCATGGCCCCGGTTATCAAAATACATAAAGAAAAACTACACGATCTGCTTGCCAAAATCCGGGAACTGCGGGCGGAACGGGATGCGGAAATCCACATCCTCAGAGAACGGTGCCACTGTCAGTTTTACCGCTGCATGACCTATGAGCGGCGGATGCGGGCCGTACAGGAACATTCCGCCTTTCACACCCTGATGAAGTCCCGGCTGGAGCGGGCCCGGCAGCGGCTTACGGCCATACGTCAGCGGCTTGCCAGAACCCGGCTGGAAGCGACCAACGTCCAGGTGGCCCAGGTTCTCGGAATCCCGAAAGGAACGGTGGATTCTACCATGTTTTTGCTGAAAAACCGGATGAACCGGGAAAAACGGCGGCCCCCCGAAAATGTTGTGGAAAACTAACAGGCGTTCCTGCAACCCAAAAGCCCGGACGGTGTCCCTACCAGTATGCAAAATACTGTAAAAATGCGGCCCCTCTCCCCCGCCCTCCCCTTTCAAACACCGGGAGAGGAAATAGCCAACTCCATTCTGCACGGCCTGGGGGTTCTCCTGGCCATCGCGGGGCTGGTGCTTCTGACGATTCGGGTCAACGGACACCTGGGGGGCCGGGGCGGCGGCCTGGCGCTTGTCTCCTGCGTGATCTTTGCCGCCGCCATGACCGCCATGTTCCTGGCCTCTACCCTGTACCACGCCATCCAGTCCCGGGGGGCGAAACGGATATTGCGGATCATCGACCATTCGGCGATCTACCTTCTTATTGCCGGAACCTATACCCCTTTCAGCCTCCTGGGTTTCCGGGGCGCCCTGGGCTGGGTTTACTTTGGCATTGAATGGGCCCTGGCCGCCGCGGGAATCAGCCTCTATGCGGCGAATGTCAAATTCATCAAAAAAATAGAGCTGGCGGTTTACATCCTCATGGGCTGGGCGATTATCATTGGGGCCTTCCGCCTGTACCAATCCATTCCCCTGGCAAGCCTGATCTTTCTAGCCGCAGGCGGCATAGCCTATACCCTGGGAACCATCTGGTACAGCAAGCCGAACCGCCGGGGAACCCATGTGGTCTGGCACGTGTTTGTCCTTGCCGGGGCCGTCCTCCACTGGTGGGCGGTCTGGTTTTTGAGCTAGCCCCTTGGACTAAACTTAACCACAAATAACCACGAGAGGACCCGTCCCGAGGTTCTTCATTTCCATAGCGGAAACTCCGGTATTATGCTATAGTAGACACCGGAGGATCAATGGAAACGGTAGTCCAAATACTTGAGACTGAAAAACTTGCGCCGGTTATGTATATCCCCCCGGAAATGCGGCACGGCCGCCTTGAAGCAACTATTCGTCCGGCCGGGGAAGCGGCCCCCGGAGCCCCACCGCCGGCCGGGATCAACCGGGAGCTTATGCAAAAATTCCTGAAAGCCGCTGAATCGGGCGAGGCGCGGGAACATCTCAGACAGAAACTTGCGGAAGGCGCTCAATTTGACTTTGCCGCCGGAAAGTTCATCAACGGAACCATGGCCGAGGCGGACTGGCAAAACCTGTATGCCCAGCAAAAACAGGCGTGGCCCAAAGCGGCGGCGGAAACAACTGAAGATGGCGGCCATGCCTAAACCGGTCTTTCTCGACACCAACGCCGTCATTCACTTTGTCCAGGCCCTTGATATAGCCAAATTCAACATAGTGGCCAACACGTTGAACAACAACCAATGTTATGTACCGGTTGAAGTAATTGCCAAAGCCGTCTATATTCTGGGCGGCGTGTTTCAAAATGACCGGCAAACCACGACCGAAAAACTAAAAGACTTCATAACCATCCAGAACGGCCTTGTATCTGACCC
>JAISBS010000010.1 GCA_031266075.1 Treponema sp. | reverse complement strand
ATGCAGCAGCCCTCGGCGCTGCTCTGCGACGAACCCATCGCCTCCCTGGACCCCGCCAGCGCCCAGGTGGTGATGGAACTGATCCGGGATGTCTGCCGCCGTCATACCATCGCCTGTATTGTAAACCTTCATCAGGTTGACGCGGCCCTGAAATACACGGACCGGATCATCGGCATGTTTGAAGGAGAAATTGTATATGACGGACCCACGGCGGAACTGACCGGGCCGGTGATCGAAAAAATCTACGGCAAGCCCATGGCGGAACTGATGATTAGCTCAGAGCGGCAGGAGATAAACGCGTGAGGAATAGACGCGGAAAGACTTCAGTAACGGAAAGCCGTTCCATGGAAAGGATACGGCTCAGTTCCCGGGAAAGCCTCCGGGCCTCGGTTGTTTTTGTCATCGTCCTTATCATCATCTTCGGCCTTTCATCGGGCTTCACCCGCTTTAATCCCTTCGCTGCCCTCCTCTCGCAGGGGGAATTCTGGAACTTCATCCTCGCCGATTTTGTCCCCCCTTCCTCAGGGAGGCTGGGATCCCTGCTCCGGGCGGTACTGCAAACCATATACATGGCGCTGGCGGCCACGGGTATATCGGCGGCGCTGGCGCTGTTTTTAAGTTTTTTGGGAACCGCCGCCATCACCCGGTCTGTCCCCGTCAATTCGGCAGTCCGGGCTTTTGCTTCGGTACTGCGGAACATTCCAAATCTGGTATGGGCCTTTATTCTGGTAGCGGCCTTCGGCATCGGAACCGTGGTTGGCGTTCTGTCCCTGATCATCGGCACCACCGGATACCTCACCCGGTTTTTTATCGAGATTCTGGACGAGACCGCGGCAGAAACCATCGAGCCCCTGCTGGCCGCCGGAGCCTCCATGCCGTCCATTGTCGTACAGGCCCTGCTGCCCGGCGCCATGCCGGGTTTTATCGCCTGGATACTCTACTGTGTGGAACTCAATATCCGGGCCTCCACGATCCTCGGCATGGTCGGCGCCGGGGGCATCGGCCTTTTGCTTATGGGCTACATCAAACAGTTTAACTACGCCGCGGCTTCCACGGCGATTGTTGCCGTGGCCGTTATTATCATCGGCGTTAATCTGCTGACTACCTATTTGAGAAAACTTATCATGCGCTAAAAATTACGAACCGAAAAGGAGCGATTATGTACTATGACGAATCTAATTTTAACCTGATGCTTGAACAAAGTCTGGTTCAGGCGCGGTATGAACAAAAGCCCCGGCCCCCGAAAATACCGGTGGCCAGACTGAAACGGGATCTGCCCATTCATGTTTTTTTAATTTCCCTGGCGGCTTTGACCCTGCTGTCGCTGGCCCTGCTGGACGCGGACTGGCACAAACTCATCCAGCGCTTCCCCCGGCTGGGGCAGGTGTTCCTTGACATGGCGCGTTTTTCAGCCGAGCGGTTTTCCCTCACCCTCCTTACCTTTACCGAAACCGTGGCCGTGGCCGCGCTGGCCCTGATCTACAGTCTGGCGTTGGGCCTTGCGCTGGGCGCCCTGGCGGCGGAGAACATCAGCCCCTGGAAACCCCTGTCCCCGATCATTAAAAGCTTCCTCGCCTTTATCCGGGCGGTGCCGACCCCGGTCTGGGTTCTGCTGGTACTGGCGTCCATGGGTTTCGGCATGGCCTCCGGCATCATGGGCTTAAGCTTCCACGCCACCGCTTTTTTCGGCATGGTCTTCGCCCAGCTTTTTGAAGAAGTCCCCGGCGAGGCTATCGAAGCGGTCAGAGCCACAGGGGCAAACCGGGCGCAGGTTTTTTTCGGCGCGGTCCTCCCCTCCTCCCTCTCCGGGATCATCGCCTGGACGGCCCTGCGTTTTGAAACCAACTATCAGGAGGCGGCAATCCTCGGCATGGTGGGCGCCGGCGGCATCGGCTACACTATCATGGCCGCCATGAACAGTTACAAGCTGGGCCGGGCCGGCCTGGCGGTGCTGATCGTGTTTGTCTTCGCCCTGGGGATCGAACTCCTGTCAACCGCGATTAAACAGCGGGTAAAAATCTGATGGACAAACTTACCCTGAGCCGGATCTGCGCGTACGCCGGGCCGGTACTGCTGACATCCCTGGCGGAACAGGCCGCGGAGGGAAAGGAGGCGGCGCTCCTCAAGGGCCCGGAAAAAACCATGGTGCTGCTGCAAGTCCGGGAACCGGTGCGGCGCAGCCGCTTTTATCTGGGGGAACTTTTGGCGGCCCACTGCGTCGTGGAACTGGGGGGCGTCCGGGGCGCGGCGGTGCTGATGGGGGACGACCTCAACAAGGCCCGGGCCGCCGCCATACTGGACGCCGCCCATTCCGGCGGCTTCCCCGGCTTTGCGCGGGTAGAAGGAGAACTGCTCCGGCTGGATGCGGCGCGAAAAACGGAACTGGCAAAGGAAGCGGCGGAGATCAGAAAAACAAACGTGTCCTTTCAGTCGCTGGAGGATCGGGAACTATGATCGAAACAATACAACGCAAACACAACTTTGACATAATTCACGACGCGCAGAAAATGTTCCGCATCCTGCTGGAAGCGCTGGCCAATCCCGGCAGGATCCTGGACTTCCGCCCCCAGGCCGCCCGGTTCGCCGGGCAGGGCCGCTGGCTCGCGCCCGCGCTGACGCTGCTGGACAAGGAAACCGGTTTTTTCTGGGACGGCGATCCGGAAACCGGGGAGGAGATCCGCTTCCTCTCAGGCGCGCCCCAGGTTCCCCTTGAAGAAGCGGATTTCATTTTTTTAAGCCAGGGGGGAGCCCCCCCCTTCGGCCGGGCCGCGGTCCCGGCCTACCCTCCCAACGGGGGTTCCACCCCCGAGACTGTGTAAAAACTCCATGTTATCTTTAGCCAAGAGGTAGGAAAAAAGAGGTAAGATACAGCCGGTTTCACATGAGCATATCCCCCTCCATCCCATCAGACGAAGACTTTCAGCAGGTCTTTTGTCCCCACTATATTGATTACCCGTTTCATGTTGTAGGACAGAAACGTCAGCGCAAATTCTCCGCTCACCTTCCCCTTCCCCTTGCATAGACAATACCCGGCCTCCATGGCCCTCTTTATCGTCCCATACGGATGTTCCACGATGCTCTTCCGCTCCTTCACTACC
>JAISBS010000084.1 GCA_031266075.1 Treponema sp. | reverse complement strand
CGCCGGGGATCCGCTACCCTTCCCAGTCTTTCTTTCAGTTTCTCTATGTCCATATCCCTTCTTCGGAATATGCTCTCCCTTCCTTCACCCTTTCAAAAAAGTAAATGCAGGAGCCCTGAAGGGGGAGCGCTGTTGATGTGAAGGGTAAACCAGTTGTTGCCCGGTAACAAGCCTTTTTTACGCTGCTCCCCCTCGCTCCAAAGGTTTTTGCTACGCGGCGCGTACGGCGGCCTAAAAGCCGCCTCCCTTTATCGGGTACGGCGACCTTTATCGTGCGCCGGGCGAGTGTTACATCGCCGGTATAACAGCCCTTGCCGGGCTGCTCTGCCGCGCCCGCAAAAACGCTTTTCCGCTACCCCCACTTTTTTCAGGCATACAAACCCTTACCTTGTTGATCGTGCCCCGAAGGGGCCGAAAACGTTTTTTTCTGCGAATTTTTCCCCAAAAATAAAGCGCCACGCACATTGGGGCCATATAAAAGGTATGAAATATGCATCCGTATTTTTACGCGCGGGGATCGCCCTGTTTTCCGGCCCTGTTTTGACCGCAGCCCTTTTTGCGGAAAGCGCCTCTCCGGGACAGGAGGATGCCGGGGAGACCGTGCGCGGGCCCCGGTTCGATTGGAGCCTCCTCTGGACCGGTTCTTGGGAAGAAGGGGAAACCCTAACCAGCCGGGGGGATCTCCGTCTGATCTTCCCCGGTCAGAGCTTAAGCCTCCGGGCCGAAGCCATTGACCGCAGGCCCCTTGATTTCGGCTCCTCCCCGGCCCTGAAAGATTTCGGCCAGGGTCTGACCAATTACGGGGCCGCCCTGTACCACCGGCCCACCGGCTCCCGGCTGCTCTACGGCATCCTGGACGAATGGGGCCTTCCCGCCCGGCTCCGCAATCCCTGGATCCGGGGCCTGCCCTTTGCGGAAAACCACCGGCCCTCCGCGGCGGATCTGAAAACCGCCTTTTCCTCCACCGGAGAGCCGGCAACCTATCTTTATCTGGGCAGCCCCCCGCTGAATTTTTCCCCCCGGGCGCCGGGCGGCGGAATCGTCCTTCGGAGCTTTGCCACCGCCCAAATGGACGCGGCCTTTCAGCCCGGTTTTGGCGGCGGCCTGGAGGGACGGTTCGGCGAAAAGACCGAAGTCCGGCTGGAGGGCTTTTACACCGCCAAAACCCTGGCCCCCCGGAAAAGTTCCACCTGGTTTTCCGAAAAACCGCCCCTGCCCGAACGGGAATTCCGGCTCTCCGGCCTGGGCCTGCTCCTCGACACCCCGGCCCTGACCTTCAGTTCCGACTGGGCCTATTCGGAAACCTTTGCCTGGGGCCGGGACATTTACGGGAACCTGGGGCTTCGCCTTGTCCGGCCCCTTCCCGCAGGCTGGGGCCGCTGGGCCCTGTCCCTGGCCGCCGATGGCGCCGGAAGCCGCTACACGGGCCGGGACGGATCCAGCCCCGGCGCGGGCTTCAGAAGCGGGGGCAAACTGGAGTGGTACGGAAAACGGAGCAGCCTTCTCCGCCTGAGCGCCAGCTTCCGCGCCCCCGCCCTGTGGGAACCTTTTAACCGGAGCGCCACAAGCCTTTCCTGGCGGTTCCCCGCCCCCGGCAAAAACAGCGGCGGCCCCTTCCGGCTGACCCGGATTTCCCTGGGGGCGGACCGGAACGCCGCAGACCCGGAAAAGATCCTCGACAACATCAGCCTGGGTCTGGGCTTCACGGTGAATCCCCTTTTTGGGAGCGGCGCTCCGTCCGCATCCGCGGGGAACCGTGGATTTTTCAACAGCCCCGTGAGCCTTTCCCTTTCCGGTTCCCTGAAACTTCTGGACACGGCGGCGAACGGCGCGGTTTCCCCCTTTCCCCTGACCCAATTCCCCTGCGGCTTTGAATCCGCCGGGGCCGGGGGGGAAATTTACTGGGCGCCGGGAATTTTCCAGTTCAGGACAAAGCTGGCCTATGAGCAGAAAAAGGCAAAGGAAGGAGTCTGGGAGGCGTCTGCCAGCGCGGCGGTCCGTTTCAGGCCGGGCCGGTTCAGCGTAAAATTATCGTCCGCCGATTTTCCCGGCAACTGGGATTGCACAGTTTCCTGGCGGCTGGAAAAAAAGGAGCCGCTATCGGGGCGTTAAAATTATTTGGTAACCGGGAACATTAATCGGCCCCGGCCCGTGCCGCCATAGTTGGATCAACACTCCTTGGCGGAGTGCTTTCGCGGGGCGGCAGGCTGTTTTTCAGGATTTTTCCCGGATTCAAGCAATTTTTTGTATTAGAGTTGTTTAAAAACTTCAGTTTTTGAACAACTTCCACTTAAAAGCAGCAAAAATGCGGAGCATTTTGCGCGACTTGTGAGATAACCAACCGGGTTATTGAACAAGTCCATTTTCTTACTGTCTTTGTTGACTTTTTCATTATAGAAGCTATATGGTTTTCAATGGAAAAGGAGGCGGTATGTATTCAAAGGAGCATCTTCGCGGGAGAAATGCCGGGTATAAACCGGCAAGGCAACTGGGCTTTTTTCTCGTTACTTTAATGGTTTTTATGTCCTGCCAGCGTGTTGCGGAGACCGTGGGGGGCCCGAATTTAAACAAGGCCGAGAGCGATATTTTTGCCAAAAATCCGGTGCATATTACCTGGCCAGGCCCCCGCAATGAAGACATAGAAGCCTACAAGGCGCAGGTCAATGTATATACCATGAACAGCCGCCAGGACACCGGGGCATATCTTACCGACAGTTATGGTTTGTCTGTCAAAAGAATAAATGACAAGATATATACCCGCATTGATATGCAGGCCGATGCCGATGGGCGTTTCCGTTCCGCGGTCTCCGACGGGGCGGAGCTGGTGATTTTTGATAGGTATACGGAAAACATAGATCTGCGGGTGCCGATTGCTTCGGATATTCCCCCGGAACTCGATTTTTTCTCCCACGAAACCGCCCTTGGCAGGATTAACCTTTCGTTAATCCGCAGTGAGGCCCAGCGGCTTTCTTTTGATGTCAACGAGGACGCGGTAAGCCAGTCTCTTGCCTTGGCTCTTCCTTCCCGGCTTTTTACCAATCCATACGAGGAGCGAATTTCAACCAGGGCGGTGTTTGACACGGAGCGGGAACTGCTCAACCAGGTGGAGACGCTTACCGTATTAAACGACGGGACAAGCCGGCTGTCCACCACGTATCCGGTCTATACCGAGTACAATAATACCTATATCAAAACCGGTCAGGTAACTACCATCGAAAACCAGGTGCCGGGCCGCGTTTCCGGGTTTGACGGATCGGTCAAGGTGTATAATTCGCCGGAGGAAGTCCCTGAAATAAGCGCCCGGGAGCTTGAAGAACTGAAACAACAGGACAGGGTTCAACCGGTGGGAAAAATGATCTTTGGCGATCCCGCGGATTTGAGCCACACCATAACCATTGTCGAAACATATCTTGATGTAGAAGTCAACACGGTTCAAAACAGCGCGTTCAGAATGATAGGAGGTCTTTGATGAAAAAGTGTATCATTTGTCTGATGGTTTTTTTGGTTGCTTGCCCGGCTTTCGTTTTTTCTTCCGGCTTCTTTGAAAATTTTAATACTAATAGAGGAAAGGAACACCCCGCAAGGCCAAATGAAATAGCATGGGGCGATGGCCTTGGCGTTGGTCATGGAAAACAGTATTTTTATTTTGAAGGTTTTGATTTTGAGTATCGGCCGTCGCTCTTTGACGGGGGACTTCGCATCAAAATAAATCCGGCCATTTCGTATATCACGGATACGTCCGGCCGGACGCCGACCTATACCTTTGTGGGGCACAGCCAGGGCGGTTTGCGGGCCCTTGCAACGGCCCCCGTTTTGAAAACCCAGAACCCCGCGGAATATGACCGGCTGGACGGCATCATAACGGTGTCCGGCATTGACCGGGGCATCGAGGCGCTGGCCGGCGGCGTTGG
This sequence comes from Treponema sp., assembly GCA_031266075.1. Taxonomy (GTDB): domain Bacteria; phylum Spirochaetota; class Spirochaetia; order Treponematales; family Breznakiellaceae; genus JAISAN01. The sequence continues at coordinate 6,012 of JAISBS010000084.1, read as the reverse complement.
TGTGCTGGGTCAGAAAATGATGACCGATGTAAACATACTATGGAACGGCGCCCGGGCTACCGTGAGCGCTTTTGATCCGACCTTTGTTCTTGGCTCTTTTATATATTTCGTTGTACCCAGGGATCTTACCGAGGCGGTTAAATCTGCCTCAGCACTGCTTTGGTTTTTTGATGTTGGGTGGGTTCCCGATCTGCTTGCCGGCAACCCCATGCGCTTGCGGGAAATAGTGGATATGTCCCCTGCCAGCGACTATATTTCTGATTATATAACCACGACAAAGCCGGTTTATGAAATGCGGCGGGTCCAGGTGGGTACCCGCGCTGTAACAGAGGTGCACTGGGCGCTGAACCTTTGGGGCTGGAAAATATTCCCATATTTAGTTGAAAGAAGCGAGCCGGTGTATAGCTATTATGCGCACGAAATTGGCAGCGCTCCCGGTATACGGGTGGGCGAGGAAATGCCCATAGGGTACATTGTCGGGCTGAACAGCAACACCCTTGGCATGGCTGATGACGAGGCGGATATCCGGTATAAACTTTCCAAGTATAAAAATGTTTTTGAAGCCGCCCGGATAACCCATATTATGAAACAGTTCGCGTTTCTCGGATTTCTCACCGGAAGCCCGGCTTTTTGCTATGACGCGGAACGGGCAAGGGATTTTTGCGCCAATATAGACGCCGAGCTTAATTATTTAAAAGGCTCCACCGAGAATGACGGTCTTGTCGCGAAAAAAAATCAGTATTACCCCACAAGCGTTCACGCCAATGTCTTGGGTACGTATTCCGAAGGCTATAAAGGGTTCCCGGAATACAACCACAGAAATATTATTGAACAACAACGTGTTCGGGAAGAGATCAATATCATGATTGAGCAATCAGTAACAAGGAGACTGCGGTGATTGTGAAAAGGCACAGCATTTTCATTTTTGCCATCGCGTCCCTGTCCCTCTGTGTAAGCTCGTGCCCGATTTTTTTTGATCTGTTGTTGCCAATGGTTCACGGCGGCGGCGCCCGAAACACGGGGAGTACGGTGAGCTCCGGGAAATCCGTGGAAGAGCCCTTTTATGAGAAAGAGGTCGTCTGGTCAGCGGAATTTGATTTTTTCACCAATTACGGCAATCCCTTTGCTGACGGGAAATACGGGTATTATCCCGCAAATCATTATCAGAACGAAAACCGCTCATGCATCATCAAAATGGATTTTGAAACCGGCGCGGTTGTTTGGACTACGCCGCCGGTTGGACATGGCTTAACCGCAAGCCCGTTTAAAATAGGCCGGTATGTTTATCTGCCCATGAATGATGGCGGCGCGATGTATGTATACCACGATGAGAGCGGCGCGCTTGCCGCCACGGTCTCCTTTGGCCCCGACGAAACAACGGCCAAAAACAACGGTTCCATCTCTTACCATGTTGCGGTTTCCGGGGATTATGTGTTCTGGTGCAATAGTCAAAGTGATCCCGGCTATAAAAAAAGAGGGCTCATGCGCTTTGACACCGGGCTGATTGATTTTTCAAAAAACCCCGCCGAACCGCAGGCGATAACGCCCCGCCTGATATGGGAGCGCTGGCACAATGAAAAAAACCCCATGTTAATTGCGACCAATATCGCGGCGGAAGACGGCGTTGTTTATTTTCTTACCGTTACACACGCCTATTATAATCCGGACTGGGTCAGCCTCCTTGTCGCCCTGGACGCGGAAACCGGCGAGGAAAAGTGGGTGCGGCCGGTACCCCCGGCGTATGGGGATCGGCTCTTTTCCCTGGTTCCGGACGGCGAGAGGATCCATGTCCTTGACATGGCGCCCTGCAGCTATAACAAGGCGGACGGGAGCGTGATCTATGAAAATGATTTCCGGACTGTCGATATAACGCAAGAGGGCTACCGCGATGCAGCCTGGTCTCTGGATGGAGCAACCCTCTCCAACGGTAAATTGTACTATACGAGCGGGCAGCATGAGGGCGACTATGCGGATAGACCCAACCGGAAACCCGGCTCGGTGGCCAACATCCTGTGTCTGGACCCCGCCACCGGCCTCCTGGTGTGGGGCGCCCTTAGCCCCGGCAGGGGCTCGCTGTGCGGCACCTTTCCGCTGGTCTCCAATGGAAAACTGTATATTGTCGTCCCCTACACCGGCCTGCGGGTATATGACGCGGAAACAGGCGCGCTGCTTGGGGTTGACAGTTCCGTGTTTACGCTTATCGGGAGCGGGTATAATTTTATGTACCGGGATATGTTTGTTTTTATCGATGAGATTTCCTATGACAGCGATAAAATCAAAATAACCGCCATTCGCTGCAGGTAGGGCGCGCCATGAGAAACGGCCTTTATGCTGCCGCTGTTTTTTCGCTGGTATTTCACTGCCTGTTTGTTTCCTGCGGAGGTTCCGCAAGCGCCGATCCGGGATATAGTGTCCCGATCGGGCCATTTATTTTTCCCCGCATCAGCGTTTTTTCACAGGATTCTCCTAACGCGGAGGCAACGGTAGAAATTGAAGATAATTCGGGCAGGTTGATTAACGGCGCGGTCGTGTTATTGTATAATACGGCAAATTCGGTTAAGAGGCTGGAGTACGATAATTCCACCGGATATTTTCGGGGGAATTACCCCATCCCGGAAGACGGCAAATTGTTTTTTTCCATAAAGTCAAAAATGGCAGGGGAGACTTTGACTTATCAGATTAACCACCGTCAAATTTTTTCAAAGCCGTCAATTACCATCCTCGAAGATTCAGAGGGTAATTCAGCCATGCATGGCCTACAGATTGATCCCAGGCTGAACATACAAATAGCGTGGACCAGTTCAGGCGAAGACATTATATATCAGGTTCTTGTCAAAGATGTGGTCAATCTGTTGTACGAGACTTCTACAGAATCACTGAACGTATTTATCCCCTCCGGCACATTGCGGGTTCAGACGGGTACAACGTACAATGTCCAGATTATCGCACAGAGAATATACGGCGATCCCTTTTTAATACGGGAAAACTATTATTCCGCTTCATTATTGTCCGGTACGCGGGTAAATTTCAGTGTTAAATAAGCCGCTTTTTTTATTGGTGATTTCTCTGGTGCTGGCCGCCTGCCAACAGGCCGCCGGATCGCAGACGGCACATTCTGATCCCGTTGAAGAACAGCCATATTGCATCACCAGCCCTGTTTCCGGCTGGGCCTACTATCGAAACAGGGCAATTCACCTTTCCATGAATACGCGGTCGCAGGACATTGACTGGTTTATCGAAAACGAAGATTTTATAGGCCGCGGCAACAACCTGTCTGTTTTATTAAGGGAGGGCGTAAAAAAAATAACGGCTGTTTATAAAAACCGGCAGTATTCAGTAGATATTGAAGTGTTCAATGATATACCGGCGCCGCTTGAAGAACGCAGATATAATATTGCGCCGCCGGAACTGAATCTGGAAATTTCGCCGGGTAACTATTATCCTTCCGTTGTATCTTTTGACGGCACTGCGGCGCTGCTGTCCGTTCTTGTTGATGATACCTCCTTGTCGCCCCGGCTGCCTGAAGATTCGCCTTCATCCGCCGGCGGGCCGGGCCTGACAAGGGACTTTAGAATGGAAATTCCCGATTCAGTCCTACAGGAGTTAAAAAACGGTTCGCTTTTCAGAACCCGGTCTCCCTCTTTTCGCCTGGCGGAAGACTACGAAGTTGGTAACATAAGACAGATTAAAGTCCTGGATACAACCAACCAGTATAATGAGCCGCATATTGTAGATGTAAAGTTATACCACATCGGCGAAAAATATACGCTATGGCTGCGGAATGGCGTTTCATATAACAGTTCCGCTTTTTCTCAAATAAAAACAAAACTGGATTCCGTTATAATGCCCAGATTAAACGCCCTGTGGGGCGACTTTGCCGATATAGACGGCGATGGAAAAATAGCGATAGTTTTTAGTGACACCATCAATTCAGAAAATGTCGCGCTTGGGTATTTTAATCCGCTTGATATGCTGCTAAGCGGAGAAGCGTCCGATAATTCGTTTATAAATAAAATGGATGTAGTCTATATAGCGTTTCCTTCAAATGATCCCCTGTCTTCTTTTAATGTCAATGCGATTTTGGCGACAATAGCGCACGAAATAACCCATGCCATAACGTATTCCCAAAAGACGTACAATAAAATACTGCAGGGCGTTGAGGTAAACCGGGAAGAATTGTTTCTTGACGAGGGATTGTCCCATTTAAGTGAAACCCTGTGCGGCTTTGGCGTAAGCGGCGGCAATATTTTATTTCTCAACAGATATTTTGAAAATCCCCAGGACTATTCTTTTTGTACGCCAAACCGCGCGGGTCAAAATGACAGCACCGGAATGCGCGGGGCCATGTCTTTATTGCTTTCGTGGATTTTTTGGAATAAAGGGGGTATGTCTGTAGATCGGGGCGACCCTGGATTGTTGAGTGATAATGGCGGAATAACTTTTCTTAAAAACCTTTTGCAAAACAACCTCACGGGGTGGAACGGTCTTTCGGATGTACTTGATGAAACAATAGAGTATGTTTTTGGCGGTTTTGCGTATGCCCTGAACAGGCATCGCGCACTGGGAGATACCTATGCGTATGTTGTAGACCCCCATACCGGTGAACCGCTGGAATTTTCTAACAATATGGGGATTATCTCCTACCATGGTACGCCATATAATATATCAATGAAAACGCCGGTTTCAGCCGGAGAAACGATAACTACTTTGCCCTGGTCATTTTTTCTGTTACCGCCCGTTCAATTTTCCTCGGAGTCTGTAATAAAGGTAAAGACCGGGTTTACGCTTGGCAAGAGTATTTTTTCTTTTATCAAATATCCATGATATTGGACACATTGAACTTGTTCAATAACCCGGTTGGTTATTTCACAAGTCTCGCAAAATGCGGAGCATTTTGCTGTTTTTAAGCGGAAGTTGTTCAAAAACTGAAGTTTTTAAACAACTCTATTCACAACTACAACGAGAAGGAGCGATCAGTGAAAAAAAGCGGTGTTTTTTTGATTTTTGTTTTTTTGGCGGCGGGAAATCTGGCGGCCCTGAGCATCGGCGCCGGCGCTTTTTTGGGCGGCGATTTGGGCGGCGGGGTTACTACCTGGTCCGGCAGCAGCCCTACGGACCGGGGGGACCTTTTTAGAACAAGGGCTCTCCCCTACTTTGGCGGCGGCGGTTTCCTGTTTTTTGACGCAAAATATGTGGAACTTTCTTTTGGATTTTTTGTCGCCGGTGGAAAATACACAACTGAACCAAAAATCTCTTCTGTTCCTCTTCCGTATAATGAAATCGCTTTCACCTATACCAAGCTCAACTTCGGAGCCTTTTACAAACACCCGTTTTCCTTGGGCAAAACCCTGTCGATTTTTCCCCTCCTGGGCCTTGAATATTTTGCCGTGATGTCCGTAAAAGAAAACGCCGTTGAAATTCCTGAACCCGGAGAATTTAATTCCCTCTGGTTAAAGGCTGGCGGCGGCATGGATATTGCGTTGAACAGCCGTCTCTATATCCGTGTGAACGCCCTGTACGGCCTGCGGGCCTATACCCAATTTGAGGCGGAGCGGCTCCTCCCCGGTGCGGCAGAAATTGATCTTGTTGTCCTTGGGGCGGCAGGGCTTACACTCCCCCGGCTGGGGCATGGCCCCACGGTAAAACTGGCGCTGGGGTACCGGTTTTAGCGGAGGGCCTGTTCGATAACCAGCCGGGTATCGAACAGGCTACTAGACCGCCGTCCAGGACAGGAGGAAGCGCAAACCAGGAGGCTTGCGTATTACAGGTTCCCGGTCAGGCCAAGGTCCAGCTGATCTATCCGCAGCTTTGATATGTTGATGATTCCGCCGGGAATGATTTTCAAAACGGCGTATTTATCGGCGCCCTCCTGTATATTTGCCGGGAGCAGCGTTTCAAAGCCCAGCCGGAAGGGGAAGGGCAGTTCGGAATGTTTTAGGTTCAGGCTGATCGTCCCGGAGCCGCCGGAACGCAGGGGGATGATCTTTCTGAAATTTTCCTGCCCGTCAAACC
>JAISBS010000083.1 GCA_031266075.1 Treponema sp. | reverse complement strand
GAGCCGCCGCGGGCAGTTCCTTCACCACGCCCTGGCTTATCGGAACCGTTCAGGGCACGGTCTCTCCCTTTCCCTACACCCTGGTGGAACTGGGCTGCGACTTCGGCTTTGTCCACAGCTACCCGGACAAAGCGGGCCTGGGCTATTTTTCACTCTACCCCTTCGCCCATCTGAACGGCTATATCCCACTGGGGCCGCTGGGGGGTCTGTACGGCGGCGCGGGCGGCGGCGTGATGCTGTCCTTTTACTCGTATGAAGGGGAAGGCACGTCCTACGCCGTCCCCGCCCTTGACCTAACCACCGGATTGTACGCGGGAAAAGGCCGGCATTACGTCACGGCGGCCTATACGCTCCGCACGAATTTCTGGCGGGTGAATCACAAGGTGTCGCTGGGTTACAGTTACCGTTTTGGGGTAAAGGAGGAGAATCGGGAATGGCCGGGGGTTTTACACCGATGAACAGGATTATGGGCGTATTGGCCCTGAGTCTGTGGCTGGGCGGCTGTTCCCAGCCCCTGGAAGAAGTTATCTGGAAGGATTTTGTGAGAGGGCATACCCCGGCCTATACGGTTACTTTTAACGCGGGCGGGGGGACGCCGATCCCGGCAACTCAGACGGTGGCCCACGGCGGCAAAGCGGCGGCGCCCACGGCTATGACCAGGGGGGGCCACACCTTTGTTGACTGGTATCGAGAAGCGGCACTGATCAATTCGTGGAACTTTGCCGTAGATACGGTAACGGCGAATATCACCCTTTACGCTGAATGGAATCCGGTTATGTTCACCACCTATACGGTTACTTTTAACGCGGGCGGAGGGACGCCAGTCCCGGCAACTCAGACGGTGGCCCACGGCGGCAAAGCGACGGCGCCCGCTCCGGGCCCCACGAAACCACCCTACGTCCTTACCGGCTGGTTCAAAGAACCGGAGCGGATCAATCAGTGGGACTTCAATATACATACGGTAATGGCGGACATCACCCTTTACGCTAAATGGGACTATAATTCCGGGACGCCGGCGGAATACCGGGCCATGGTATCCCTGGGCGGGGGAACCATCACCGGGGACAGCGCGTATTACTACGCGCCCAGCCCGGATTATTACAAGGGCGTGTTTATCGCGGGCCGGACGGTAACGCTCAGTCCCTTTCGGATAGCGAAATATGAGACCACTTACGAGTTATGGAAGGAAGTCCGTGATTGGGCAACAGGCAACGGGTACACGTTTGCGAATAACGGCGTAGAGGGACATGGCGGCTCGTTCGGGACGGGCGGATCAGACTGGACGGCGGATGAAAAGAAGCGGCGGCCGGTAACAGCGATAAACTGGCGGGACGCCATAGTATGGTGCAACGCGTACAGCGAGAAGAGCGGGAGAACGGCGGTATACCGGGATGGGAGTGACGGCGTATTGCGGGATGCGACAGATGGTACGGCGGCGGACAGTGCGGTGATGAAAGCCGGAGCGGACGGCTACCGTTTACCCACAGAGGCGGAGTGGGAGTACGCGGCCCGTGGGGGGACGCCTTCACTGACGGCGCCATTTACGGATAAGTGGGCGGGGACCAATACTGAAAACGACCTGAAGAATTACGCCTGGTATAGCGACAATGCGGACAGTGGTGTGGGATACGGGCACCCTGATTACGGTGTGCATCCGGTGGGGACCAAAACGGCAAACAGCGCGCAGTTATACGATATGAGCGGGAACGTGTGGGAATGGTGTTGGGACCGGAACGGCGGTATATCCAGCCTGGAAACGGTAACCGATCCTGCGGGAGCCGCTTCGGGCACGTTCCGGGTTAACCGGGGCGGCAATTGGGACGACGGTGCGTCCTACTGCGCGGTTGCCTACCGGCACAACTTCGACTCCGACGTCAGGTACTACGATCTGGGGTTCCGGGTTGTCTGCCCCTGAGTTTCGCATACGCGTAAGTCTTTGTGAACAGAGCAGCGGAAAATGCGGAACAAAGCGGTTTCCGGCGCTGCTCCTAAACCGGGTAGTGCGAACCACGAGTAATGCCGTTATGCCGGTACTGCCAGGTTTTCCCGGCGGATCCGCCGGCGCGTACGCCCGGCTAAAGCCGGTCTACCGTTGTTTATGCGCTGCCATTATTGTGCGCCTGGCGTGTGTTACCGGTATTTTGAAACAGCCTGCGGCTGCTTCTTGTGCGCCGGCGCGTACGCCCGGCTAAAGCCGGTCTACCGCTGTTTATGCATTGCCATTATTGTGCGCCTGGCGTGTGTTACCGGTATTTTGAAACAGCCCCCCTTTATTCGCAATCAGGCCTGGGGTATGTCGTATGGGTATCATGCTTTAGGCTTTACGGAAGCCATTTTTCCCCCCATAATGGGGCCCATGACAGACACAGGCATCGAAGACTTGCTGGTTCCCCGGTTTTTGCGGTACGTCCGGTACTGGACCGAAAGCGACCGCCACGCGCCGGAGACTCCCTCCACGGCGGGGCAGTGGGAACTGGCCAGGACCTTGGCCGAAGAACTCAAAGGGCTGGGCCTGACGGATGTGGAACTTACCGATCATTGTTACGTGATTGCCCGGATTCCCCCCAGTCCCGGCAAGGCGGCTGTTCCGGCGCTGGGTTTTCTTGCCCACCTTGATACCGCCGGCGACGTTTCCGGGAAAGATGTCCAGCCCCGGCTTGTAAAAAACTATGACGGCAAAAAAATCGATCTGGCTCCCGGGCTGGCCCTGGATCCCGCCCTTGACGCGGGGCTGGCGGCCCAGCAGGGCAAGACCATTATCCATGCCGATGGAAGCACCCTGCTGGGCGCGGACGACAAGGCCGGGGTGGCGGAAATCATGGGGGCTGCGGAGTACCTGCTGGCCCACCCGGAAATTCTCCACGGCCCGGTGGAGATCGTCTTCTCCCCCGATGAAGAAACCGGCAAGGGCCTCCCGGAATTTCCCATTGAACGGATCCGTTCAAAAGCCTGTTACACCCTGGACGGCGGCCCCCTGGGGGAGCTGGAGACCGAATGTTTTAACGCATGGAAGGCGGACATCACGTTTCGGGGCCGGGTGATTCACATCGGCGCTGCCCGGGGCCGTCTGGCCAACGCCGCCCTCATGGCCGCCACCTTTGCCGTCCAGCTCCCCCGGTCGGAAAGCCCGGAGGCCACCGACGGCTATTACGGCTATTACTGCCCCATGGAAATCCGGGGGGATCTGGAAACCGCTTCGCTGGAGGTGTTCCTCCGGGACTTTGACCGGGCCGGCATGGATCGGCGGATTGCGGCCCTCGAAACCATCGCCAAAACCGTGGAAGCCCAGTTTCCCGGCGGAACCGTGGCGGTGGAGGTCAAAAATCAGTATTACAACATGAAAGAAAAAATCGACCGGTTCCCCGGCGCGCTGGAAATTTTGACTCGGGCGGCCCGCAATCTGGGAATCGAATTCCGGTTCAAACCCATCCGGGGCGGAACTGATGGTTCCCGGCTTACCGAACTGGGGATCCCCACGCCGAACATCTTCACCGGGGGCCGGAATTTTCACAGCCGCCTGGAGTGGGTTTCGGTGCCTGAAATGGCGCTGGCTTGCAGACTGGTCATCGAACTTGTCCGTCTCTGGGGGGAAGAAGCCCCGGAGCCGCCGCCCGTTCCGCCCGCCAAATAAAAAACCCGGAGACTCAACCTTTGTGCGGCCAGCACCGGCAGAATCCCCGGGAAAAGAATGGAGAGTACCCTTTTTTTACATGGTAACCCTTCGCCCTTTGAGGGCGCGGGGAACCGCCGAGAGAGGTAAGCGGCGATCCCCCTTCGCTTCCAAAGGCCATATCATCATCTCCCGGCAAACTGCCGGGAAATAATTCCGTTATTTAGAGGTTGTTCCAAAAATTGAAGTTTTGAAACAGCCGCTCATTGTTCAGAAACTTCAGTTTCCGAACAAGTCCGTTCAACGGGAGAGCAGGCGGACCGGGTTTTATGTTACCCGGCCAGCCGCTTTCCCAGTTCGTAACATTGGATCAGGGATTCCTCGTTGGGCTCCAGTTGAGTGATGATCCCTTCGCCGTCAACCAGGGCCCCCAGCCCCTTCATCCGGTCCGCCCAGTCCCGCATCCACTGGCCGTCCCCCCAGTCGTAGGAACCAAAAAGACCCAGCGGCTTGTTCCCCGCCTCCGCGGAGCCCAGAGACGCAATAAAGGGCTCCATTTCGCTTTCCTCCAGAACCTCGGCCCCCATGGCAGGGCAGCCAAAGGCCAGGGCATCCGCCTCTTTTACCATATTCGCCGCAGCGTCTCCCACGGCCTTCAAAATACCTTCGCCGCCCCCGTCGTTGACTCCCCTGGCCACCGATTCGGCCATGGCCTGGGTGTTTCCGGTTCCGCTCCAGTATACGATTAGCACTTTTTTCATCCACAACCTCTTTCAATTAGTAGGTAGTAACAAATTTAGCTGTAACTAACATAACAGATAAAAAATCTTTTGACAAGCCCTAAAAGCGTTTTTTTCGAAAAAAATCATTTTTTTTGCCGGATTGATTGTTTTTTTTCATTTTTTTACTATACGCTTGTTATGCAAAAAGGGTTTTTGGGCGTCTTGATCCTGTCTCCGAAAAAAATCTAGCCTTGAAACAGGATAGGTGGTATCATATTTGAAACGGAGGCAAGTGGTTATGGAAGAATATGTATGGGATGAGAGTGTAAGAACCGGTCATGACATGATCGATGAGCAGCATAAACAGTTGTTCGCCGCGATCAATCATCTTTTGAAAGCCTGCCAGGAAAACAAGGGTAAAGATGAATTAACCCAGAGCCTGAATTTTCTCAACGACTATACTATCAGGCATTTCTTCGACGAGGAACAGGTGCAGCGGAAATGCAACTACCCCGATTATCCCCGTCACAAAAAGCTGCACGATGATTTTAAGGCCACCGTGCGGGACCTGAAGGTGCAGTTGATTATGAAAGGGCCGTCGGAGGCGCTTATCAACGAGGTCCGATCCAAAATCGGCGACTGGCTGGTTACCCACATCAAGGGAAACGACATCAAGCTTGCCGCCTACGTGGAACAGCAAAGCTCACCCTCCGGGAGCCGCTAGGCCTGTGGCACTTGTGTCTTTTTCCCATGGAAAAAGACACAAAAATCACGATACATGGGCTCCTGAGGCGGTGGTTAAAAAAGGTTCATCTGCGGGTCCCGTGGCCGGGACGGAAAATCCCGCCCCAGGGGGATCAGCGTTTCCAGTTCCGCGAAAAACGGGCTGGGGCCGCCTTCAAGTGTTCTCCCGTGAAAATTCCGCCGCCGGGCCCAGGAAAGGGAGAGCCCCCGCCGCGCCCTGGTCATGGCCACGTAGAGGAGCCGCCGCTCTTCCTCAATGCGCTGTTCCCGAAGGGGCGTCTTCACTTTTCCCGGCTCCGGTGTTGAATAATCGTCATACAGCGTGAAGGGCAGCAGCCCTTCTTCCAGGGCGGCCAAAAAAACCTGATCGAATTCCAGTCCCTTGGAGGCGTGGATGGTCATAAGTTTGACCCCTTCCCGCGGTAGTTCCGGCAGATCTCCGGGGGCCCGGATCGCCAGGGTTTCCAGCAGGGCGGAAAGATCGTTATAGAGGGAGGCCAGGTTGAGGAGGCGTTCCAGGGATTCGGGGGCCGCGGCTTTTTTCCCTGCCGGCAGGGTTCCGTTTTTTTGCAGCAATTCCCGGGCCCTTTCGACCGCCTCCACCGGAGCGCCGCCGGCGGGACACCGGCCCTCCCGCAAAACATCAAGGACGGCCCGGGCCGGTTCCTCTTCCCACCAGGGTTTCTCCCCGGTGAATTCAAAGGGGATACCGTGATCCCGGAGGGCCTTGACAAGCGGCGGGGCCAGGGCGGCGCTGCGGATCAGGACGGCAATATCCGCGGCGTCTGTTTCCCCGGCGCCATTGTCCGTTGTGCCGCTGTCGATGGCAAAAAATGAAGCGCCCCCGATAAGGCGGGCAATGCTGCGGGCAATACCTTCGGCTTCGGCCTTTTCCGTGGGGTACTCATAACGGAACAGCGCCGCCTCCCCTTCGGTTCCCCGGAGACGGGTGTTCATCAGCGTGCCCGCGGCCTTGATAATGGGGGCGGCGCAGCGGAAACTGCGGGTCAGGTGAAATCGCCCGGCCCGGGGGTAATCTTCCAAAAACCGTTCGATAAACCGTTTGTCCGATCCCCGGAAACCGTAGATGGCCTGATTGGGATCGCCGATGACCCACAGGGCAGGAGCGTCTCCGGCCCGATTTTCCCCGGGGGGAAAAACATCTTCCCCCTCAGAGGTCAAAAGGCGGATCAGGGCGTATTGGGCAAAGTTGACATCCTGATATTCATCCACAAAAATAAAACGGAACCGCTTCCGGCGCCGCGCCAGTTGTTCCCGGTTCCCGCACAAGAGGCGGACGGTCCCCGCCACCAGATCATCAAAATCTATCAATGCCAAAGACCGGAGCCGGTTCCGGTACAGGCCGTAGAGCCGTTCATGATCCGGCTCCGCTTCGGGGATGCCCAGTTCCGCGGCCAGAGCAACCAGTGTTTCAAAACCGGGCCCGCCAAACCCTGGCGCGGTTTCTCCCGGCAGGAGCAGAAACCGTTTCCGCCCCTCAATGTATTCCCCCAGTTTTTCCGGCCCAATCCGCTTGTTCCCCGTCCCGGCCTTCCGGCCCGCAGCGCAAATTTCCCGCAGAATATTTTCCCGTTCTCCCTCACCCGGAATTCTGAAATTTTGGGGAACCCCGTTTTGTCCGGCCTCTTCTTTCAGCAGGGACAAACAGAAGGAATGAAAGGTAGCGGCGGTGATACCGGCGCTCAGGCTGGTGGCTTTTCCGCCCAGGGCGGCGGCAATCCGTTCCCCCAATTCCGCCGCTGCTTTTGCCGTAAAACTCAGCGCCAGAATGGAACGGGGATCGGCCCCTTCCCGGATCAGCCGGGAAATCCGGGCGGCCAGCGTCGCGGTTTTCCCCGTCCCCGGCCCGGCGATGATGATCGCCTGCCTGCCCCCATGGGACACCGCCTGCTCCTGTTCAGCGTTCAGGGCAAAAGGCGGCGGGCCGGATTCCGTGCGGGCCGTCCCGGGCCCCGGCGCTGAATCTGCGGGGGCGGTTCCGGTATCAGCGGGGGGTTTAATCCGCCGGGAATCTTTCGCCCACTTTTCCGGCGGCCCCGGACGCGGCCCGGCTCCTTCAGCGGCAAAAAGCTCCGTCTGGAATTTTATCACCGGCGTTTCGCCGGGGGCAAAGGCCCGGATGACTCCATACTCTCCATCGTAGCCGGGACTGATGGATACCCGCCCGGACCGCATCCGGCCCATGGCGTCGGCTAAAAGTTCCCCTGAAAGGCCGGGGGGCCTGAGCCTTTCAATATCCGTCAGGGGCATATCCATCAGGATGCCCAGTTCGCTCCCCGCTTTTTCGACCAGTATCCCGTAAAGGCCGTCAACTTTTTTTGAGGCCGCCCCGGTCTCCAAAAGTTCCCCGAGTATTTCCCGCAAGGGTATAAGGGAACGGTAGGGCCGCCGGTTGCCGCCGCCGGGATCATCCGGCGCGGCCTGAGTCTCGTCCACCGGCCTGTCCGCCAGTTCCAGCACCCTGCCCATAACGCCCCGGGTCAGATCCTTGCCGCACACCGGGCAAAGACCCCTCGCGGCCAGGGCCGCTTCCGGTTCCAGCCAGCAGCCGCATTTCCGGTGGCCGTCGTAATGGTACTTTCCCTCCTGGGGAAAAAATTCAATGGTTTCGATAATCCCGCCGCCCTGCCGCCAAAGGGCCGCCCGCAGAGACGGGTAAGACAGCTCCGCATCAAAGACCGTGGCTTCCCGGCCCAGCTTGTCCGGCGAATGGGCGTCGGAAGTGGAGATGATGGAAAACTGATCCAGTGACGAAAGGGCCCAGTTCATGGGCGGGTTGGAAGAAAGACCCGTTTCCACCGCGGGAATACAGGCGGCCAGATCGCCGTAACATTCGGCGATGGAATCAAAACCCGATTTGGCCCCCAGGGCGGAAAACCAGGGTGTCCAGATATGGGCGGGGATCAGCAGCGCCCGGTCGTCGGTATCCAGCAGCAGGGCCAAAAGGTCCCGTGAATTGATCCCCAAAATAGGCCGCCCGTCGGAACTGATGTTGCCTACCCGTTCAAGCCGGGTCTGAAAAGCCGCGGCGGCCCTAAAATCCGGCAAGATGATCACATGGTGAATCTTCCGGGTTTTGTCCCCCCATTTGTAGATCGTGCTGATCTCCCCAGTCAGGACAAACCGGGCCGCGTCCGTACCGTCTCCGCCCCGCACCCTGGGCAGCCCCTCCGTCCTGGCGGGCCCGGCGTCAAAATCCCGGCGGACCGTTTTTTTCAGTGTATAAAGCCCCTCTTCCCTGTTATCCAGTTGTTCCCGCAATTCCGCCAGCCACCGGGGATGGGTACAATCGCCGGTTCCCACGAGGCCGATCCCCTTGATCCGGGCCCAGCGATCCAGATACGCCGGATTCAGCCGGGAACTGGTGGCCCGTGAAAACCGCGAATGAAGGTGAAGGTCCGCGACAATACGCATAACGCATTATAAAACAAAGCCCCGCGCGCGCATACAGCCGCCCTCAATTTTTCTTTTCTAAGCCCTCATCATTCCCCAGACAATCCCCGACTGGGCGGCAATGTAGAAGAGCATCACAAAAAAATCGCCGCGCTTCAGCCTGGTTCTAAAGGTGAAGTGGGCCAGAAGCGTATCGGAGATGAGAAAACAGACACTCCCGGCAAAGACGAGGAGGCTCCATCCATCCCGGCGGGCAAGTAGTAATTGCAGGGCGGAGAGGCTCATCAGTATAATAATAATTTCATACACAAGGGCAGGAAGTCTCATCGATTTCTCCGGCCTGGTAAACAAAAGGGCCGCAACCCCGAAGGGAACCGCCGCGGCAATGGAAACAAGCAGGGCCATGACATTCAAAGTCCCCGCGGTATACAGAAACGAAGAAATATAGCAGAGATGTCCCAGCAGAAAACTTGCCAGCCCCAGTTTGAAAAACCGGCGTTCGCTGATGTTGAGGAGAAACATATCCCCCCACCAGCCGAAGATGAGGGCGATCATAATGGGAATAAAAATCGTATCCGCGCCGGAGATATAAACCGCCAGCAGCAGCGGCATCAGGCATATCTTGGTAACAATCCTGAGTTTCCGTTTGAGTAAAATCAAAGAAATCAAATGCGCCGCGCTCATACCAATAAAAAGCGCGATAAAAATTCGCAACATAAACGCCTCCTCTATTTTGCGGTCTTGTTCAAGGGAACCGCTAAAAGACACCGGCCGGGATTTTTGGACATTCCATCAATAACCAACCGGGTTGCCGCTGGTTTCCAGGCCGGCGCTGAAGACCCAGTTCAGCGCCTTCCGGCCAAACAGTCCTGCTGTGTGAAGTGCCAGCCGTACACCTGTTTCTATTCGTGGCGAGAGGTTAATATCCCGCCAGACCTTCGGTCTGAGTTCTGCCGCGCGGCTGCTGATTTTATCAATATTTTTCAACAGTTCAAATATCATTTGATTTTCCATGATTCAATTAAGGGAACCTCCGGAAACCCCGGTTTGGTTTCCGGAGGTTCCTCGAAGAAAATTGCTAATTCCTTATTATACTAACGAATTACACAAATGCAATTTTCTTCATCGGGTACGAAAACCTCTGAAAACTTCAGTTTTCAGAGGTTCCCTAATGAATATAAATAACTCTATTATTTATTCTAAATATATCTCCTAACTTTACTGCAATATTCTTCATATTCTTTCCCATAATGACGTTTGAGAAAATTTTCTTCCCGTAATATTTGCCGATGAACCACTATTATTAACATTATTAAAAATACCATTGTTATAACATTCGGATATGTCATACATATACCAAGGAAAAAGACAATAAAGGCTACATAAATTGGATTTCGACTAATTCTAAAAGTACCATTGGTAATTAATGTATCATTTGTATTTTCATCTATGCCAACTCTAAAAGACTTCCCAAATATTTTTAATGTTACAAAAAACCATACTAAACTAATTGTACAAAAAATAATAGCACATAAATTTAATACACTGTTTTCAAAAAAATTATTTTTTAATATGGATGGAAAAGGAAAATCAAAAACCGATGCACTTATTCCATAAAAGAAACATAAACCAATCGGGATAATAACAAAATCACTTTTGTTTGTTTCTCCAAATACTATTGTTTTAATTCCATGTTTGCGGAGCATCAATGCCCGAAAAAAAACCATAATAATTAAAACTGGTAATTCCAGTATGGGAATATATTTCATAAAACATTTCTCCTTTGATCCGTAGCGAAGGGTACATACCCAAAAGCCCGCTTGCGCGGGGGAGCTTTAGGGCGTTATAAAAGGTATGTACCCTGAGTCTAATACCTTATGAGAACAACATACCTCGTCCCTTTAGGGCGAGGTTGTTGATGAAACAAGGGCCCGCAAGGGGGCTTTTCAAAAGCACTGTTTGAAGCAATAATAAAAAGAGCGGCGGGCGTCAAAAATGTTTTTGAAACGGCCCACGGATCTGAAATTCAGGAGTGTCATGATGAAAACCAGACAAAATATCCGGCTTTTTGCGTACCTGCCCCTGATAGCGGGGATCGTCCTTTTGATCGGCGGCTGCGCCAAGCCCCCCACCGCGGAGATGGAAGCCGCGGCAGCGGCGGTAACCAGGGCGGAAAATGACGCCGCCGCGGTAACCTACGCGGGGAATACGGTCGCCAGGGCCCGGGAATCCCTGAACCAGATGCAGGTGGAGGCGGAATCCAAGCGCTACAATGCGGCCAAAGCCTATGCCGAAGAAGCCATCGCCGCTGCCGATAAAGCCGTGGCGGACGGACAGGCCGGCGCGGTCAGAGCCGGGGAAGAGGCTGCCGCTTTGGTCGCCGCGGTGAAGAGCGGCGTAACGGAAACCGGCGCCGCCATCAGGTCGGCCCAGTCTTCCGGGGTGGCGGGAGTGGATTTTCCCGCCGTCAACCGGGAATTTGAAACCGTCCGCCGCACCGCGGCCCAGGCGGAAGTGAGTCTGGCAGGCAACGATTACCAGGACGCCCTGGATAAGGGACGAAGCGCCCGGGCGGGCCTGAGCGACATTAACCAAAAGCTTTCATCCGCGGCGACGGCGGCTTCCCGGAAAAAATAGCGTTTCATGGCCGGCGGTTTTCTGGAAAAACTCTTCTCTCTTTTCGGCGGTGGTAAAGACCCCGAAGCGGCGAAGAAGCGCCAGTTAAAACAGCTTGCCAGGGAACTTGCGGGGAATAAGTTTTCCCGGTTTTACCGGACGAAGACCGAAGAGGCGGACGGCAGCCTGGGGAAAATTTTTTACGACATTTACCGGAATACCGCCCCTGCCCAGGTGCTCCTGCAAAATGCGGCCAAGTCTGCCCAGCTTAAACAGACCGTGGTGGAGGCTTTTTTTGACAAGAAGCTCCTGGAACTCCGGGCCCGCATAAGCCCCGAGTACATTGCGGAGCGGGCGAAAACAGCCGCCCTCAAGGATCTGGCCGGGCAGCTTGAGGACGATCTGGCCGCCTTTTCCACCGCCTTTGATTCCGCCCGGATCGACGCCTGCGACCGTTGCTATAACCTCATCCTGGACATGATCCGTTTTGTCTGTTTTGATTATTTTTTCCTGCTGAAAAAATTCGATTCCGGCATCACCGAACGGAATTTTTCCTACCAGCCGAAATTCGGCTCCGTCCGGGGCGAATACATTTCCGATGACCTCAAGGACTTTCTGGAAATTTCCTTTGCCCTGGATCCCGACCAGGATTGGAAAAACACCCTGCGGATTCTCAAAATCTACAAGAACAACATGGACGTGGTGGCCCCGGATCAATGGAACCGGCTCCTTCTCTTTTTGCGGGAACTGCGGAGATCCGGCGTCCTGGAACTTGTGATCCGCCATATCGACAAGAACCCCTCCTGGCAGTCCCAGCCCCTGCTCTCCACGGAAAAAATCACCGCCGCCTATCTGGAAGAAAGGCGGGTGGAGGCGAAAAACGCCGTTGGCCAAATTGTCAACGCCAAAAAAAACACCCAGGTGGAAGCCCTGGTAAAAATGATTTTTGGCAGCGCCGAAATAGAACGGGCCAAATATTACACCGCCAAGGGCGGCGAAATTTACGTTAAAAAGAATTTTGACGGTTTTATTTTTGCCCCCGCGGTTAATTACCTCAAGGCCTTTCTGCTGGATCATTTTAAGCGGGATATCCGGGAACTCTGCGACCTGCTTCTTATCCGGGGGCAGTGGGTTGATCCGTCCCTTTCCCAAAATATGTCCGAGGCGTTTCACCGGCTCATGGGCCTTTCGGACGAACTCATCGCCTTTGATGAAACGCTCTCGGATACCGGCGAAAACGGCTCCCGCCTTAAAGCGGCGGTGATCAAGGCCGACCGGGATAAAAGCCAGGCCCGGTATGTGGGACTGATCCTGAAAAGCGTCAATGAAAGCGCCCAGACCCTGATATCCGTCGCGGCCCGGAACCTTATCGCGCTGGCAAAGGGCCTGAAAATCCTCCTTGAGGATTACCAAAAACCTTCACGGGAACTGATTATGAACTGGAAAGAGATGGAGGTCGTTTCCGAATCGCCCATCGCCCAGCGAATGGCCGGCGTCTACAAAAAAATTTATTATTTTGTCCAGGTTCTGCAGTTGCTGGTAAAAAATCCGGCGCCCTGATGGACGCCGGATTTATGTGCGAAGCGCGCGCGGTAAACTCCCGGCCCTACGCGACGTAGCTTTCCAGAATCCACTGGCGGGAGGGATGCTGGAGCCGTTTCAGGGCCTTCTTTTCAATCTGCCGGATCCGCTCTTTGGTAAGGTTGAAACGGTCGCCAATTTCCTTGAGGGACATGGGAACCCGGTTCCCCAGACCGTAGCGGCAGCGGATAATATCCGCCTCTTTATCGTTCAGGGTATCCAGCACGGTCTCAATGTCGTCCTGGAGGGCCCCCTCCACCGCATCCTGATCCGGGGAACGATAGTGTTCGTCCTCGATAAAATCGCCCAGAATGGAAGACTCTTTGTCGGCGCTGTAGACCGGATTGTCCAGCGAGACAAGATCCCGGCTGATATTCAGCAAATCTTCCACATGGCCGCGATCCATCCGGCAGAGCCGGGCGATTTCCCGGATTTCCCCTTCGTCGCCGTGGTGTTCCTGGGTCAGTTTCCGGGCCTTTTCAATCTGCACCAGTTCATTGGCCCGGTTCAGGGGCAGGCGAATCATCCGGGACTTTTCGCAGATCGCCTTGAGAATCGCCTGCCGTATCCACCAGACGGCATAGGAAATAAAATGGTAGCCCTTGTCCACATCGTACCGTTCCACGGCGTTCAAAAGGCCGATGTTTCCTTCACTGATAAGATCCGACAGGGGCAGGCCCTGGCTCTGGTACTTTTTCGCCACATTCACCACAAAACGCAGGTTTGCGTTTACCAGTTTGTCCCGGGCCTGTTTGCTGCCCTGGGCCGCCAGGCGGGCGGTCGAATTTTCTTCTTCCCGGGTGAGCAGGGGTATTTTGTTGATTTCGATCAAATACATGGAAAGAATATTCTCGTCAGAACAGTGCCTTTCTACGTTCCTCTTCGTTTTCTGTGCCTTCATCGCGGTCATTGATGCCTCCGTACTGATATTTGTTACGAAGTGAGGCTGTTTCAAAATCAACCAGGTTTTGGAACAAGCTCAGGTAACACTTATTAGTATGCAAATTCCGTGCCAAATGAGCGCCTTTTTGCCGGTTTTTTTTATTTCTTGCTGAAATACAGCGAATTTCTGATATGAGTAAGGAATAAAAAGAAACGAGGCTGTTCCAAAACTTCAGTTTTTGGAACAGCTACCTTGAATTTAGTGGAAAAACCGGGTCTTTTGACCGGTTTTTCCGAGAGCTTGTCCCGAAACCAATCGGGTTTTGGAACAAGCTCAAATGATAAGGGAATTATGGCCCCGGATCGCCGTCTTCACCGGCGTTCAGGGAACCTGCCGGGCCCCGGACAGGGCCTTCCGGTGTAATAAGGCCCCATTGGACCGCAAAAGCTCCAAAAACCGTGTCATTTTGACACAAATGAGGCCGGAACCGGGAAAAAGAGCGGAATCTTGTCCGTCATTGGGGGAAATCGTCCAGATTCAGCCGGTCGAGTTCCAGCCGGACATTGATATTGCCGGGATCCAGGTCCCGGGCGTATTCGAGGACCCGGCGGCTTTCCTGGCTGCGGCCCAGGGACTTGAGGCAGCGGGCGATGCGGAGTTGTATCCGGGCGGCGGTTTGCCGATCCTGAACCAGGGACGCGGCGGTTTCATAGGCAGCTATGGCCGCCGCAGGGGAACGGCGGTTTTCGAGAATCCGGCCCAGATTGGCGGAAACTTCCCATCCGGCGTTTTCGGCGGGAATGGCCCGGAGCAGTTCTTCGGCCCCGCCGGATTCGCCGTTTTCCGCCAGGCTCAGGGCCTCGTGAAGACGGAGCCAGGGGGCTGCTATGCCCTGCCGTTCCGCAGCCCTGAGGAGCCTGAGGGTTTCGCCGGGCCGCCGCTGGCGCTCAAAATACCAGGCCCCCCACCGGTAGATTTCCTCCTGCCGGGATCGGCGTCCCAGGAGTAGCCATGTTTCGCCGATGACCCTATCCGGTTCCCAGGACTCGCTCCGGCGCCGCAGGAGTTCCAGTTCCAGCAGGGGGGCCGGGGAGGACGGGCCGGGGCCCGTTTCCAAAACCGCCAGCGCGGCGGGGGCGTTCAACAGGCGGCTGTAGCGGATACGGCCGTATATGCCGGTCTCCCCGGCGGGGCCGGCGGCGGCGGTTTCCGGGGGTGGCAGGGTGATAAGCCGTTCAAGCAGGGCCGCCGCTTCCCCGTCGTCCCCGGCGCTGAGGGCCAGGTTGTAGAGCGCCCGGCCGGTCAGGGCCGCGGAGGTTTCGGCCTGGCGGCCCCCGGCGGCCTGTTGGCCCCCGGCGGGGGAGACCAGGACGGCCCAGAGGCTCCGGGCGTTTTCGGCGCGGCCTGAAATCCACAGGGAGTCGGCCTGGCGGCTGATGTCCGCCGGGGTGTCGAGCCGGGAGAAAAGTTCCGCCGCCCGCAGGGGGTCCCGGTAATCGTAAAAGTATTCCGCCGCGAAACGGAGAAAATCCGGGGAGGGAGGAGGATCCCCGTAGAGCCCTGCCTGAATTTCGGCGGCGGCCCCTTCCGCGTCCCCGTCCAGGAGTTTGAGGATCGCCATATCGGCGATCAGGGCTTCGGCGGCTTCCGGTTCCAGCCGGGCCCGGAAGCGGGGCAGGGCGGCGGCAAGGCCGGCGTCAAGCCGGGCCCCGGCGGCGCTTTGGGGATCCTTGAAATCCCCCAGCAGTATATGGAGGCTTACCCGAAGGGGGCTCAGTCCGGCGGAGGCCAGCAGGGGAAGCCGGGAGCGCAGATCCGCCGCCGCGCTTCCGTCCAGGGCCCGGCCCTGCAAAAGAGCCGCCGCGGCAACGGCGGCCAGGGGCTCCGAGTGGGGCCAGTCCGCCGCGGCGTTTTGGGCCGCTTCCCGGTAGCGGGGGAGCAGCGGGGGGTAGGCCTGGGCCAGGGCCCGGCGGCGTTTGAGGACCGAAAGGGCCGGTTCAAGGCCCAGGCCGTCCGCTTCCAGCCGGTCGAGCATCCGGCTCAGGCGTTCCGGCGTCTCCCCGCCCCGCCGGAGAGCCCGGTCATAATCCCCCAGGGAACCGTGAAAGGAAGCGGCGGCGGGGATTTCGGGGCGGATGAACAGGCTGACAGCCAGGGCTGCCCCGGTCAGAACGGCCAGGATGATCCCCGAAAGAAAAACGGTTTTCAGCAGGCCGCTCCGGTCCTTCCCACCGGGGAGGGCCGGAAATTTGAACCGGGATTTCAGGCCCTGGGGCATGGGGAAGCCGGGCCCTGGGAAGGCCGGGACTGCTGGACGGTTCGGCGGATATTATCCAGTACGCCGTTGATGAAGCGATAGGATTCATCGGTGCCAAATTCTTTGGATATGCCGATAGCCTCGTCAATCACAATCGACGGGGCCACTTCATCCTGAAACATGAGGGTATAGGCGCTCATTCTGAGGATCGCCAGGTCTACCCGGTTAAGCCGGGAAAAGTCCCAGTGCTGGAGGTGGGACCGGATCATGCCGTCCACCGCGCCAATGTTTTCGATAGTTCCGGTGATCAGGAGGCGGGAAAAGGCCCGGATAGCCTCGTCCAGGTTCTCCTGTTTTTCCGGCTCCAGCCAGGAAAAGTCCAGCAGGCCATCAGGGATGGCGGCCCCGTCCGGGGGAGCCGTCTTTACCCCCGTCCGGGACTTTCCGGTCCCCAGGGCCGCATCCCAGGAATAGAGAGCCTGAAAAGCCAGGATCCGGCCTTTTCTGCGGGAAGCCACAGCTTACCAGTTGAGGTTTCGTTCAAAAACCTGAAACGTATTTCCCGTCCGCAGTTCGGAAACCAGTTCCTGGGTAGCCTGGGCCCGAACCGCCTGCTGCCGCTGCTGGAGCAGGGAATTGCCGATAAAGTCCCGGACGGTTATCCGGGTTCCCAGTTGAAAAATGTCGTCCAGTTCCAGGTTTTTCATCCCGTAGGTTTCGGTAATCTTGATAATCTGGTAGCCCATGGCCCCTTCCATCAACCGCGACACTTCCCCCTGTTTCAGGGCAAAGGCGGTGTTGATAAAATCGGCCCCCACGATCTGCTGGGCTTCCATGTTGCGGGGAAGGAAGCCCCCGTCCCCGGCCTGAAAGCCTGAATTGGGAGCCTGGGCCCGGAGAACCACCTCGTCAAACTTGGCGGGGCTGGAGCCGATTTCCCGGAACAGCCGGTCCGCCAGTTCTTTGGCCCTGGCCTTCGCCGCGGCGTCGGCGCCGTAATTCACCTGGATCATGGAAAAACGGACCGTTTGGGGGCGGACAAAGTCGGACCGGGCCAGACTAAAGGTATTCTGAATCTCCTCTTCCGTAGGAATTTTGAGGGATTCAAAAACATTTTGCTTTTTTGCCTGGAGGTATTTATTGATGATAAACTGTTTGCGGAGCAGTTCCCGGAAGGCGGGAACCTCAAGACCCGTTTCGTTCCGCACGGCGGTGGCGAATTCCGCGTCCGTAGGCTGACGGCCAATGACCTGAACCATGTTGGCCCGGAACTGCTGAAGCTGCTGGTTGACTTCGTTCTCCGTTATGGCGATCTTGTCCCGTTCCGCGGCCTGAAAGACGAGTTTTTCGTTGATCAGTACGTCCAGCACCTGCCGCCGTTCTTCGGCGTTCAGGGGCCTGCCGTTGCCCTGTTCCATCCGTTCAACTTCTGTCCGAAGCTGCTTGACCGTGATAGGCTCGCTTTTGATGAGGTTGACGATGGCTGCGGGCTGCAAATCGGACTGGGCGAAGGCCGCCAGGCCCCCCAGCAGGCACAAAAAAACCGTTAAAAATAAACGTTTCATATACATCCCTTGCTTCTAAATATACTTATTATAGAAAACACAGTATAACCCAAAAGGACACACTATTCCAGCGGTTCATTCAAGAATCGCGCGATTCACTCCAGAACCGCCCGGTTCACTCCAGAACCGCCCGGATCCGGCGGACTCCGGCGGAGGAGGACTGCTCTTTCTGGATTTTGAAGCGCCCCATGGTTCCGGTCTGCTCCACATGGGGGCCCCCGCAGACTTCTTTGGAAAAAATTCCGCTGGCGGCGTCCCCGATGGTGTAGACTTTGACCTGGGATTCGTACTTTTCCCCGAAAAGGGCGATGGCGCCGGAAGCTTTGGCCTCGTCCAGGCTCATGACCGCCATGCTCACCGGCAGGT
>JAISBS010000076.1 GCA_031266075.1 Treponema sp. | reverse complement strand
AGGTGATTGTCGCTGGCGAAAGGAGGATCGCCGTAAACAAGATTCACCGGGTCAAATTTACCCAGCGCCGGAGACTGTGCGATGGAGAACTGCAGATCAAAGGTCATGGAACTCCCCGGTTCAAGATAGTACGGCGAATCCCAGTTGCCGTTTGGAACCTCTGTTCCCCCCGCCTTTTTTATAATAGTCTGTGGTTTTGGATCGGGCGCTGTCGAAGCCTCCTGATCTTCAATTTCATCAACAGGAATTTTACTAAGGAACACCGACGTAGCGGCCGCAACCACCGCAGTTGCAGCCAGGGCTGCGGCAAGGGGCGTTTCAAGGGCAATGGTAATCACAAAGCCAACAACGGAAATGGCGGCCGGTCCGGCAACGATGATCGTCGCCACAAAAGCAGCTACCGCAACCACCGCAAAAACAACAATCAGGAGGGTCTTAATGAAGGAATTCCACCATCCCGCCGCCGCTATGATAAAATCCGAACCGGGCAGCTGCATGGCAATACAGTCCCAGATGGCCAGGCTGGTAATGATGTTTTGCACCCGGACATTCTGGCTTTCATTCAATGTATCCTGGAAGGTATACAGGGTAAGGACTTTGCTGTTCATGGTAAGATCGTCAAGCGTAGCGTATTCCCCCTCACCTTCCAGGAAAAGCGAAAAATTCTGCTTCTCCATGTTGTAGACGGAAAACTGGGCCTGAACCGTCCTGTCGTCCTTGCTGATAGTCATCTTGTGGGGGAATTTCTGGTTTTCGTAATAAAACATGGACACCATGCTGCCGTTGTTGGTGTTGATAACCCGGACCACGGAGCCGTTTGCCAGGTCATCCTCCGGAACCTCCGCCAGAACCAGAACGCCGCTGGCCATTTCGTTGTTTTCCACCACCAGCGCGGTCCGGCTGCTATCCGCGGCGGTAGGCTGGTAATTGCTGTCCAGGTAAAGAAACACGGGGTTCCCCACTCCCAGGGGAATGGAGGCGATTTCGGTTCTGAAATCCGCGCCTGCGGACGGACGGGGGGCAAAAAAAGGCGAGCTGCAACTTACAAAGGTAAACACCAGCAGGATCACCGGGGAAGAAAACCGGAAAAGAAACGGTATTTTCATATTATGGGTATTCACTTGATACAGGTAACATTTTTCTCTATACACTTTTTAACTGTTTTTTATCCAATTGTTGTATATAAACAAGATTTTAGCGAATATTCTGTGCGTATATTTTGCCAAACCTGCGTCAAGTACATACCCATGTTTCATATTATTCCCTCCTTAAACCTTAAGATTATTATAGCGCAGACCGGATTTTTTTTCAAGTGAAATTTTTGGCGCCGCCAGTTTTGGCGCCGCCTCGATTGACAGAAGTTTCAGTCCGGGGAATGATGGGCGGATGAGCGTTGATTTTACTTTGGGGAAACGCCGGTATAACGCCGGAAAAGTCCTGATCATCGCGGAACTGGGGACTTCCCACGGCGCCGATCTGGTGAAGGCGAAAGAACTGGCCGATGCCGCCGGGGAAGCCGGGACGGACTGCGTTAAATTCCAGATGGTCTATGCGGATGAGATTCTCCACCCCCGCACGGGGGAAACGGCCCTGCCGGGGGGGAATATCCGGCTCTATGAGCGGTTCCGGCAGCTTGAGGCCCCGCCGGAATTTTTTGCCGAAATGAAGGCCCATGTAGAAAAACAGGGGCTTTTGTTTCTTTGTACCCCCTTTGGGCCCCGGAGCGCCGGGGAACTGCGGGCCCTGAACCCGGAACTGGTCAAAATCGCCTCTCCGGAACTGAATTACACCAGCCTGGTCCGGGAAATCGCCGCCTGGAAACTGCCGGTTCTCCTCTCCTCCGGGGTGTCGAAGCTGGGGGACATTGAGGCGGCCCTGGAACTGCTGGAAACTCCCGCTGCCGGGGACTCCCCGGCATCCGGCCCTGCGGGGGAAGGCCGGGGGCGCGTCTGCCTCCTCCACTGTGTAACGGCCTATCCGGCCCCGGAAACCGAATACAATCTCCGGGTTCTGCCGAACCTTTCCCGGATTTTCGGCGTCCCCGCGGGCCTCAGCGACCACAGCCTAGACCCGGAACTGACGCCCGCCCTGGGGGTCAGCCAGGGGGCGGCGGTTATCGAAAAACATTTTTGCCTTTCCCGGAACGATCCGGGGCTGGACGACCCTATCGCCCTGCCGCCCCCCCTGTTCGCCCGGATGGTCAGGGCTGTACGGCGGGCTTCCGAAGCGGGGCCGGAGGAAACCATTGCCGCCTATAGCCGGGACCGGGGCGCCGCCCTGGTGGAAGCGGTTCTGGGCAGCGGGATCAAAGCCCTGGCCCCCGCGGAACGGGCCAATTATACCCGGACGAACCGCTCGATCCACGCCCTGCGGGACATCCGGGCGGGGGAAACCATCGGGCCGGGGGATTTTGCCGTATTACGGACCGAAAAAAACCTCCGCCCCGGCCTTTCCCCCTTCTGGGAAGCCCAAATTCCGGGCAGAACCGCCCGCCGGGACATTCCCGCTGGGGAAGGCATCGAATTTGAGGATCTTTCGGGGCCCGGGAATCCCGGTTAAAGAAAACCCCGGTTTTTCCGTTAAATTCCGTTAAATTCCAAAGAAGCGTCCTGAAAATTGAAATTTCGGAACCGCTTCCATTGTCAATTTTGCCCTTTTGTGTCAAAATGAAATCAGGGTATCTTCGAAAGCCCCGGTTGGGTTTCCGAAGATTCGGGGTACAAAAACCCCGCTGAAAACTGACGTTTTCAACGGTTCCCTTAATGAGTACTCATAAGCGGAGAAAATCAACATGGCTAACGCACCGACCGGAGCGGCCCAGTATCTGGCGCGATTCGGCGAACAAAGTATCGCCTGCAGCCAATATGCCCTGACCAAATTGGGCGTTGAAAAAGGGCAATGCGTTCTGAAGATTGACGATTACGTCATTCTTTGCGCTCCCTTTCAATTTGGCTTTAAGCGAAGTATTTTTTTGGCCTCCCTCTCCAAACAGGAGCTGACCTTTTTTCAGAAATATGTAAACGGTATCGTGGGCCTTTCCATCGCGTTCCTGCCTTCCGGCAGCAAACAGCAGTCACCGGTCAAATTTTTCATCCGCTGCCTCCTGGCTACCGTGGGGCAGATGAAGGGCCGGGAAAATGTAGGGCTCTTTGTGGTGGATTATAAAATCACCCCCGACGACCTGGTGAGTATGTTGGGGGTCTTTCTGGAATCCCAGGACCGGCTCCGGGCCCAGTACGAAGACTACGGCAAAACCAGTATCAAAATGACCCCGGAGGTCGCCAAAATGATGGGCTACAATATGTACGCCACCCTGACGGAGCCGACGGTTCCGGCCAAACGGATTCAGGTCTACAACCTTAACTCCAAAACCCTGGAACACCTTGAAGCGGCGGGAACCACCCCCCGTGCGCCGGGGGCGCCGGTGGCCTACCAGCTTTATTTTAAAAAGTACCGGGTTTCCGTGGCCGGCACGATTGTCTCTACCAACATCCTGCCCCAGGGACTTGTCCGGACCGTTTCAAACATGGCGTTCAGTCCCGAACTGGTGGAAATAATCGACGATTATTGGTACCGCAGCCAGTCCCACGCTGGACTGGAACTGACCGAGTAGCCCATGGCCCCGCTTATTGAACCAGCCGTTTTAAAAGGTTTCCGGGACTTTCTTCCCCCCGCGGAAATAATCCGCCGGGGCATGGTTGGAAAAATCGAGGCCGTTTTCCAGGCATTCGGCTTTGTCCCCATCGACACCCCCGCCATTGAGTACGCGGAAATTCTCCTGGGAAAAGGGGGCGGGGAAACGGAAAAGCAGATATACCGCTTCACCGACAACGGCGGGCGGGATGTAGCCCTCCGGTTTGACCTTACCGTTCCCTTCGCCCGGTTTATCGCCCTCCACCAGGGGGAAATCACCCTGCCTTTCAAGCGGTACCATATCGCCAAGGTCTGGCGGGGGGAAAACACCCAGCGGGGCCGGTACCGGGAATTTACCCAGTGCGATTTTGACATTGTGGGCAGTTTCAGCCCCGCCGCGGATTTCGAGATCCTCCTCCTGATACGGAATACCTTCCGCTCTCTGGGGGCGGAGGTGAGCGTCAGGATAAACCACCGGGGCCTCTTTAACCGTTTTCTCGCCCACATCGGGGCCTCGGATAAATCGGTGGACATTCTGCGGGCCGTGGACAAAACGGCCAAAGTTGGCCGGGAAGAAACGACCCAAACGCTGGCAAGACTGGCGGGTTCTGCCGGGGCTGAAAAAATACTGGAATTCACCGCCGCCGGGAGCGGCTTTGAGGAAACACTGGACCGGATGATCCGGCTTTCCGGGGGCCCTTCCCCCGAATCGGAACGGCTCGAAACGCTCTACCGCTACATGACCGATATGGGCGCCGGGGCCGCCTTTGCCCTGGACCCCTCCATTACCCGGGGCCTGGATTATTATACCGGGGTGGTGTTTGAAACCTTCCTTGCCGGGCTTCCCGGCATCGGCTCGGTCTGTTCCGGGGGCCGCTACGACAACCTGGCGGGCCTTTACTCAAAAACGCAGATCCCCGGCGTGGGAGCGTCCATCGGCCTTGACCGCCTGGTGGCCGCGCTGGAAAGCCTGGGGAAATTTCCCCCCCAGACCGCCTACGCCCATACCGCCATTGCCTGCGTAAAACTGGAACACACGGGCCGCTGCCAGGCCCTGGCGGAAAAAATCCGGGCCGCGGGCGTTCCCTGTGAAGTGTTTCTGGAAGAGACGGGGGAGAAAAACCTGGTCAAACAGTTTATTCTGGCGGAAAAAAAGGGAATAAAATGGCTGATCATTCCCTCAGGCGATCCCCTGAACGATCCGCTGATCCTGCGGGATCTGGGCGCCCGGAAAAACCTGGAGGGTCTTTCCATCGAAGCAATAGGCGCCGCCGTCAGGGAATGAACCTTCCCGCCCTGAAGCTCCCCCGCCGAAAGGCGGGCTCTTGGGTATTAGACCCCCACGGCGAATAAGCGGGCCTTACCACTCCGCCATAGCCTGCCTAAAGGCCGGGCCCGCAGCCTCGATGACCTCTTCGTCCACGCAGTAGGCGAAGCGGATCCAGCCGGGCTTGCCAAAGCTTGCGCCGGGAACGCCGAGGATCAGATGTTTTTTCAGGTGTTCGGTAAAATCGGCGTCCGTGCCGGGGCCCGGATTTTTCCGTTCCGGCGTTTTGCAGAACAGGTAAAAGGCCCCTTCGGGCCCGGCGTAGCTGAGTCCCGCGGCGTCAAGAACCCGCCTGAAGGCGTCCCGCCGCCGGGCATAGACCGGCACGTCTACCCGGGCCCAGGTCAGTTCCGCCACAATCCGCTGCATCAGGGCCGGGGCGTTTACAAAGCCCAGAATCCGGGTGGCGAAAATCAGGCCGTCGACCAGTTCTTCCCTGCCCCGGATCTCCGGGGAGACGGCAATGTAACCGATCCGCTCGCCGGGAAGGGAAAGGCTTTTGGAATAAGAATTCACCACGATGGATTCCCGGTAGGCGCAGAGAACCGGGGGCGTTTCCCCGCCGTAGACAATTTCCCGGTAGGGCTCATCGGAAACCAGATAGGGGAAACGGCCCGAAGCTTTCCCGTGGGCTTCCAGAACTTCCGCCAGATCCGCAATGGTGGAGGCCGGATAGACCCGGCCCGTGGGGTTGTGGGGGGAATTGATCAGCACCGCCGCAGTTTTCGGGGAAAGCCGGGCCCTGAGGGCCTCAATATCCAAGTTGAAATCCGGCAGGGCGTCCACTTCTGCCAGGCGGCCCCCGTGATTGGCCACATAATGGCGGTATTCCATAAAATAGGGCCGGGAAACAATCACCTCATCGCCGGGGTTGAGGATCGTCTTGAACACCACGTTAAGGCCCCCGGCGGCCCCCACGGCCATCACCAGGTGGGAGCCGTCCAGGGAAACCCCCTGTTCCCGGGAAACTTTTTGGGCCAGGGCCGCCCGGACTTCGGGGTATCCCGCGTTGGGCATATAGCCGTGGGAACCCTTTTTGTCCTCCCTGGCAAGCCGGCGCAATACCCGGTGAAAGGCCGGGGGCGGCTCAACATCGGGGTTGCCGATGGAAAAATCAAACACCCCGCCGGCGCCGTGCTGTTTTTTCAACCGGTTTCCTTCCTCAAACATCTTCCGAATCATGGAAGAAGAACCCAGGGCCTGTTGTATATTTTCCGCTATGGGCACAAAAATCTCCTTAAACCAGTGTCTTTGCCAGCCGCACAATGTCGGCGAAGATTCCCCCGGCGGTAACCTGGGCCCCCGCGCCGGGGCCCTTGATCACCATGGGCAGGGTGGAATACCGGTCGGTGGTGATCACCACAATATTGTCCGAATCGGTAAGGGAGCGGAAGGGGCTGCCGGGGGCCTCGGCCCGGAGGAAGATTTTGGCGGAACCTTCCTCCACTACGGCGATATACCGGAGGGCCCTGCCTTCCACGGCGGCGGCGGCCCGGCGTTTTTCAAAGGCCCCGTCGGATTTTTCCAGTTCCGCAAAAAAGGCGTCCACATCCCTGGCCTTGAAACAGGAGGGGGGCAGGATCGGTTCGATGGAAACCTGGGAAAACTCCAGGGCCATGCCACATTCCCTGGCCAGGATCAGGGCTTTCCGGGCCGCGTCCATGGCGTTGAGATCGTCCCGGGGGTCAGGCTCGGTATAGCCCTTGGCCCTGGCTTCCCGGACCAGGGCGGAAAAGGGTTTGGAGCCGTCGTAGTTGTTGAAGATAAAGCTTAAAGTCCCGGAAAGAACCGCCTCGATTCGGCGGACCCGGTCTCCCGAAAGGGAGAGATCCCGGAGGGTGGAGATCACCGGGAGCCCCGCGCAGACCGTGGTCTCGTAGAGATAGGGGATGCCCCGGTCCCGGGAATAGCCGGTCAGTTCCCGGTAATAGTCCAGCGTTCCGGCGTTGGCCCGCTTGTTGGGGGTTACGATAGATATGGCGGAGCGGAGAATATCCCCGTAGGATTCGGAAACATCCCCGCTGGGGGTACAATCGCAAAAGGCCATATTGGGAAGGTTAAAGGCTTTCATCCGTTCGATAAAAAGCGGCAGCGAAAAGGGCTCCGGTTTCAGGGAAGAACCCGAGCCGTCCGCCGGGCCGCCGGAGGTACCGTTCTCCCCGTTCCGCCGGGCCCCGCCTTTGAGCAGGGCCTTTACTTTTTTCGGATCCAGCCCTTCCCGGCGGAAGATCATGTTCCGGGAATTGGCGGCCCCCACCAGGTTGATGCGGATATGGTGTTTTTCCGCCAGGGTTTCGTGGTGGGAGGCGATCTGATCCAGCAGAGTGCCGCCGATAAGCCCGGCCCCCAGCAGGAAGAGGTTCACCGACCGGACCCCGGAAAGGAAAAAAGCCTCATGGACGGCGTTCAGGGCCTTGGCCTCGTCCTGCCGGGGGATCACCGCGGAAATATTCAGTTCCGATGAGCCCTGGGCGATAGCCACCACGTTAATCCCGTTCCGGCCCAGGGCGTGAAAGACCTTTCCGGAAATGCCGGAAGTACTTTTCATATTGGAGCCCACGACGGCGATAACCGCCAGGTCTTTTTCCGTTATCGGAGCCTCAATAAGGCCGGAGCGGATTTCCCGGTCGAATTCCTCCCGAATGGCGGCCTCGGCGCTCCGGGCGTCCGCCGGGAGGACGGCAAAACAGATCGAATACTCGCTGGAACTTTGGGTGATCAGGATGACGTTGATCCCCCGGCGGGCCAGAGCCCCGAAAAGCCGGGAGGAAAAGCCCGCCACCCCCACCATGCCGGAACCTTGCAGGCGGATCAGGGCCACATGGTTTATGGAACTGACGCCCCGGATGGGGTACGGACCCGCCGGGGAACGTTCCCGGATCCGGGTGCCCCTCCCCTCGCTCTGGAAAGTGTTGCGGATCCGGATGGGGATGCCCTTTTCCAGCGCCGGTCTTACGGTGGGGGGAAAAAGCACTTTGGCGCCGAAATGGGAAATTTCCATGGCCTCGGCGTAGGAGATTTCATCGATTCGGAAGGCGTTTTTCACCAGCCGGGGGTCCGCGGTGAGGATGCCGTCCACATCGGTCCAGATTTCAAGTTCCCCGGCGCCCAGCGCGGCGGCAAAAATTGCCGCGGAGAGGTCGGAGCCGCCCCGTCCCAGAGTGGTCGTGCGGCCATCGGCGGTGGAGCCGATAAAGCCCGTTACCACCTGCAGGGGCGGCTTTTCCCCGTTCCGGCCCCGGGAACGGAAAAAATTCCGGATATTGGCAAAGGTTTCTTCCGGGAGAAAACGGGCGCAGCCGAAGGCGTCATCGGTTTTTACCAGGGGCCGGGCGTCGAGGAAGGCGGCGTTGATCCCGGCGGCGGTAAAAACATGGGCCAGGAGGGAAGCGGAAAACCGTTCCCCAAAGCTCATCACCAGATCCAGGGTTCGTTTGGACAGCTCCCCCAGGATGGAAATGCCGTCCAGGGTGCGGTTCAGTTCCGCAAAGGTTTTGTTAAAATCCGCCGCGGCCTGTTTCCGCCCTTCCCCCTTGAAAAGCGCGTTCAGGGTTTCCAGATGGCGGTTTCTGAGGATATCCACCATCACCCCGAAGGCTTCGTCCCCCGAAGCGGCCCGGCGGCTTATGTCTATCAGGCTGTCGGTGATCCCGGACAGGGCGGAAACCACCACCACCTGGACTTTACCGCTGTGTTCCTGATCCCGCAAAATTCCGGTAATTTTGCCGATTGCCTGGGGACTCCCCGCCGATGTGCCGCCGAATTTCAAAACAAGCATGATTATCTCCCCGAATTCGGCCCATGGTACTATATTTTCGTCTTTTTTTATAGTACTATGTTACGAGATTGTTCCAAAAACCAGGGTTTTGGAATCGCTGCCGCTCAAAAACGCGGTTTTGTAAGCGTTAGCCCGAAAAACCGCACGGCCTGTTCAATGGACTAAAAGTCCGTAACCAGCCGGGTTATTGAACAGGTCAAATATTCTGTA
Organism: Treponema sp.; assembly: GCA_031266075.1. Classification (GTDB taxonomy): domain Bacteria; phylum Spirochaetota; class Spirochaetia; order Treponematales; family Breznakiellaceae; genus JAISAN01. Next base: position 3,695 of record JAISBS010000076.1, on the reverse strand, counting down.
TTCTTATGTGGAGCTTCTGGTATTATGGTTGGCGCTCTTATTGTATTTTTCTCTTCTTTTGCGCTCTCAACTATCGCGGTTGTCGTGGTTCTCCGTATTTCACATAAAAAATCCTGGTATGATCATATCAACGAGCGGAAAATCCACACTGGAAATATTCCCCGGCTGGGGGGCGTCGGTTTTGCCGCCGCTTTTGTCATCGCCGCCGTTTTCGTCAACTTTGCGGTGGAAAAGACCGGTTTCGGCCTGCGGTTTTTGCCGGTTCTGCCGGCGATGTTCCTTATTATCATTTCCGGGGCCTACGACGACTTTCGTCCCATGGCCCCCCGGTACAAGCTTCTGATCCAGATCATCGCCGCCCTGTGCGTGATCATTCCCGGTTTCACCTTTCATCAGCTTCTCGATCCAGCCTGGAATTTTTCCGGCCTAAACTGGATCCGCTATCCCCTGACCTTTATCTGGATAGTGGGCCTCATCAACGCCATCAATTTTATCGACGGCATCGACGGTCTGGCGGGGGGCATTTCCCTGCTGGCGGCCCTGACCTTTGCCCTGATAGCCTTTTCCGGCTCCGGGTTCACCGCCCTGTTCTGCATCTGCCTGGCCGGGGCGGTGGGCGGCTTTTTGGTGTTCAACGCCCCCTTTCCCGGGGCAAAAATCTTTATGGGAGACGGGGGCAGCCAGTTTTTGGGCTTTACCCTGGCTCTGTTCCCCCTGATCGAGGAGCGGAATTCCCCGGCGGCCCTGCCGGTTCTCTATGCGGCGGCCCTGTTGGGGATCCCCATCTTTGACCTCATTGCCTCGATTTGGCGGCGCGTCAGGGACGGGCGGCGGATTTACAACCCGGACAAATACCACCTCCACCACAAGCTGATGAGGCTGACCCGGAGCGCCCGGCGGGTGGATCTGATTCTCTGGGGGCTCCAGATTGTTCTGGGCGCGCTGGTGTATTTCGCGGTCCAGGCCAAGGGCCGGCTGTCCCTGATCATTCTGGGGGCCGCCTATGCCGTGATCATCGCGTTCTTTACGGTCATCCATTTTCTCAACCGCCGGATAACGCGTCGTTCCGGGGGACCGGGGAAGCTGGTGGATGAACTACCGGCCACGGCGGACTGATATGGTTTCCCGGGACGCCGTTCCGCTCCGCCACTATTTTGACTGGGCCGCCACCGCCATTCCCGATGTTTTCCCCAACAGCGGCAATGGCGGCGGCCCGGGCCCCGCGGAAGGGCCGCCGCCCTTCGGAAATCCCTCGTCCCCCCACCTTGAGGGGCGGGCGGCCAGGGACAGCCTGGAGGAAGCCCGTTCCCGCTGCGCGGCGGCGCTGGGGGTAGAGCCCGCGCAGATCTATTTTAGCTCCGGGGGCACCGAATCCAACGCCATTGTCATCTATTCGCATCTGCTGAACAAAAGCGGGGGCCAGATTCTGGCTTCCGCGGCGGAACACGCTTCGGTGCGGGAGAACATCAATATCCTGGCGGGGCTGGGAAAAGAGACGGCCCGCATCCCCGTGGACGAATCGGGCCGGGTCAGTCCCGCCCTGCTGTCCCGGACCCTGGAAAAATACCCCCGCGCCCGGTTTGCGGCGATCATGGCGGTGAATAACGAAACCGGGGCGGTGATGGATATGGCGGCCCTGGGCGGCGTTTTGCGGAGCCGGGAAGGGCCCCCCATCCATTTTCACTGCGACATTGTCCAGGCCGCGGGGAAGATCGTCCTTGATTTTGCCGGATGGGGCCTGGACTCCGCCGCCCTGAGCGCCCACAAGCTGGGGGGGCCCCGGGGCGCCGGCCTCCTCTACCTCCGCCGGCCTCTGAAGGCCCTCTACGCCGGGGGCGGCCAGGAAGGGGGCATCCGGCCCGGCTCGGAAAACACCGCCGGGGCGCTGGCGCTGGCGGCCTGCCTGGAAAACCGGGCAACGCCGGAAGCGGTAAACCGCGCCGGGGACGCGGCCTCCCGGCGCTGGAAAACGCTGATCGGGGCCCTGCGCGCCATGGATCGCTGTTCCCTGATCCCCGCCGGCCGTCCGGCGGAGGGCGGGGGCTTTTCCCCCTATATTTTGCAGGCCGCCTTTGACGGCGTCCCCGGCGAAGTGATGGTCCGGGCCCTGGACGATCTGGGCTTTGCGGTTTCCACCGGCTCCGCCTGTTCCTCGGCGTCCCCGGAACGCCCGGTACTGGAGGCCATGGGGGTGGATCCCAAACGGCGCTTGGAGGGGATCCGTATTTCCCAGGGCTGGTCCACCACCGATGAGGAAATAGAACTCCTCATCCAGGCGATCAACGAAGTCCTCGCCTTCCTCTGATGCCCGACCGCCGCCCCCGCCAAAACGGACAGCCCCTGATCACCTACCTGCTGAAACCGGGTGAATTGACCCTCAAGGGGGGGAACCGGGAAAGTTTCGAGGGCATCCTCAGGCGGAATCTGATGCGGCTGCTTGCCCCGGCGGGGGCCCGGCTGGAGATGACCGCGGGCCGCTTTTTTGTCCAGTGTCCGGCGGAAAACGGCGCCCTGGTGGAAGAAACGCTGGGCCGGTTCATAGGCATTGCGGGCTGGGCAAAAACGCGGGTTTGCGAAAAAACCCCCGCCGCGGTTCTGGCGGCCATTGCGGAAGAGGGGAAAAAATTTCTGGAAGCCGGAATCCGCCGCTTCAAAATCGAGGCCCGGCGGACGGACAAGAGTTTTCCCCTGGATTCTTACGGTATCCGCTGCGCCGGAGGCAACGCGGCCCTGGAGGCCGCGCCGGGCCTGGTGGTGGACGTAAAAAACCCCCAGGGGATTATCTCGGTAGAAATCCGGGAAAAGGCCTATATCTACGGGGATTCCCGGCGGGGGCTCCAAGGACTGCCGGTGGGAACCGCGGGCCGGGGCCTCCTTCTCCTTTCCGGGGGCATTGATTCCCCGGTGGCGGGCTTTATGACCGCCTCCCGGGGTATGGGAATCGACGCGGTGTATTTCCATGCCTGGCCCTACACCTCCGCGGAAGCCCGCCAAAAAGTAGTGCGCCTGGCGGAAATTATAGGGCGCTATACACTGGGTGTCCGGCTGTATGTTGTCATCTTCACCAAAGTCCAGCAGCGGATCAGGGAACGGGCGCCCCTGCCCTGGGCCACGGTACTGCTCAGAATGGCCATGATGGAGGCGGCGGAAAAAATTGCCCTCAGGATTCGGGCCAAGTGCCTTATCACCGGGGAGAGTCTTTCCCAGGTGGCAAGCCAAACCATCGAAAACATCAGCTGCACCCAGAGCCGGATAAAACTCCCGGTGCTGCGGCCCCTTATCGGCATGGACAAGGAGAGCATCATCAGAAAATCGGAGGCTATCGGCGCCTATGAAACATCGATTCTCCCCTACGAAGACTGCTGCGTCCTCTTCAGCCCCCCCCACCCCGTTCTGCGGGGGAACCCGGACGAGGCGGCCCGGCTCTACGACGCGCTGGACTTGGAAACGTTGATGACCGAAGCCCTGGCGGAGGCGGCCATGGAAAAATGCGGCTTCTCCCCGGCATAGGGGTTTTTATAAATAGAATTGTTTAAAAACTACAGGTTCTGAACAACTCTATTCTCTTACCGTTTAGTTGTCCGTCCACATTTCGCATTGCCCGATGACGGTGGCGATTGCGTCTTCCCTGCCTTCCGGCGGGTACTTGTACTTCTTCAGCAACTTTTTCACCATGCGCCGCATACCGGCGCGGG
>JAISBS010000068.1 GCA_031266075.1 Treponema sp. | reverse complement strand
CGCGCCCCCCGGCCCCCCCCCCCCCCGCGCCCCCCCCCCCCCCCCCCCCCCCCCCCCCCCACCGGTGACCAGTGGTCTATAGCTACCATAAGGGCCGCCGTTGCCCTCCGGTCGGCGGTCTCCTGGCTGAAGGCGGCGGCGTTTTCGCGGTACCCGGCTCCCGGCGGCATAAGGTGGAATCCCAGCGCCGCGGAAAGCCGTTGGCCGGGGTTTCCCTCCGCCTGTTCAAAGCGGCGCATAAGATCCCGCAAGTTCAGGGCCTCCTTTGAATACAGCAGGAACAGGTATTCCGTTCCCGGAGCGCCGTCAAGAACCAGGGGCTTATCCTCGCCGGGCAGGAAGATCGTACTGTTCCGGTAGTTGAGCAGGGGTGAAACGCCGTTCTGGGGAAAAATCTGCACCGGCGCATAAAAACCGCCGTCCCCGTCCTGCCGCCAGGACGCGGTAAAGGCGTACACATAGGCGCTTTCACCCGAACCGGCGACAAAGCGGATTTTGGTTTCCCCCCGCAGCGGGGCGGCAATCCGGTAAAAACCCGGAGCCGTCTGTTCAAGGGCCGCAATCTGCGGGCCGGCCTCGTCAAGAATTTCAACCTGTATAAAACCCGAAAACGCCGCCGTATCACTATAGGCCGAAAGGTTTTCAACTATTTCGTAGGCTTCCAAAACAAAATCAACAAAGGCCGTGTAGGGAATCCACATAAAGCCGCCGTTCCCCCATTTTCTGCCCCAACTGTTCATCACCTCGAAGGATCCGCCGTTTTTTTCGTCATCGTAACCCACCACACACAGGGCGTGGCCGCCGTAGTTTTCCGTAGGATCTTCCGCGGGCTTCCAGACCTTTGTCGCCTCGATAAAAGAAGCCGGGGTGTTCATGCCGATGATGACCGGCTTCCCTTCCGTGAGGCTCTTTTTTACGGCCCGGGGAATAAGTCCCGGTTTGCTTTTATCGTCCCGGAAAAAGAGGGGGACATAATCGGCGATGGGATATTTCCGGGTGTCCTGGTACAGTGCAAGATCAATCTGGGGAAACTCCACGGTTCGTTCAATTTCCAGCATCTTCACGGCCCCGGTTTTCTTCATCAAATCCAGGGCCAAAAAAATCTGCGTACCGGCCCGGCAGTTGGGATCATCGGGCCGGATGTTCCGGTAGATATAAACCGGCGAAAAGACATTCCGGGTCGTTTCGGTTTGATTTTTTCGATCCAGCGCCACCGATTCGGAAATGGTCCGGGCCGCGTAGGCGGAAGCCCAGGCCACACAGGTTCCGTAATCGTTTTGATCCCCCGGCAGGGGCGCATACTGTTTCAGCGAAAAGGATTTCGGCAGCCCCTCATAAGACTGGGGCGCCAGCGGCGCTTTCCGCAGCAGCCGGTTGTACGCCGCCTCGTCAAGGATGGCTCCCCGTGGATATGGCCGCCGATCCTGGGCGCAGAGGAAACCGGCGCCAAAGAGGGACAGCGCCAGGGTGAAAATTCCCGCCTTCGTTATCAACCGCATACCATAATGGTATATGCGCCGGGGAAAAAAAGCAATAGAGCGTAGAGTTGTTCAAAAACTTCAGTTTTTAAACAACTCTCTTAAATACCGCATCCGGTTTTGGAAGTGAACATTTTGGAGTGGGGAAAAAGTCAACATGATTTCATCATTGACCGATATTTCCACGGTGTAGGTTACATCAAATTTTTCTTTTAAATATGCCCAGGTAAATGCTTCCGCAAAATCCTCCGCCCATGTACCGCTGCCATAAATTGATACAAAGGGCGTGTTTTTTAAATCCTTATAGATGTCCAGGGCGCGTATTCGATCCAGGGTATATCCAAAACCATAGGCATTGAGTTCATCACGATGATTAAAATTATAGATGGCCAAAGGGGTATTATAACCGGCCCAGATGCCATCCACAAAACAGGTTGTAACAACGGAGCCGTCATTAAATACCGGTTCCGTATATGGCGTAACACGATGATAATAATCATATATATGACTCGCTTCGTGCAAAAGAACGGATAAAAGGGCATAATAATCGCCGCCGCATTTTGCCGAAATGATTACCCCGGAATTATCATCGTGAAAAAAAGAATTATCCCGGTAATTAACCCAGTCCGTTACCGTTTGACGCAGAACATCGGGATTGAAAAAAAGAACCGTATACAAATTTGAATCCTCATCGTATGCCCAGTTTGTCATTCCGGCGGTCATAAAATTATTGATAAAATAAATGGCGATGACTTTTTCCGCAATGATATTTTGAAAGTTCCGGGGCAGCATTTTCAGGTATTCACCAAAAAGCGCCTTTTCTTCAGTAGCAAGAGAATAGGAATCATAATTTTCTGTTGAATCAAGCGCTTCAAGATAATCAATTACATTCCCCGCGGCAGGAACAATCCGGTCTTCAATTTTTTGCGAGGCCTCCACTGAAGATTTATAAAAATCAGTACGATGGTATAAGCGACCATCCCCGGGGCTCTGTGTTTTACACGCGCAAAAAAAAGCGGCAATAAGTACGACAACCATCTTTTTCACCGGGAAATATCCTGCCCTTGTTTCATTCTACAAAGACGGCGCGGCAGCGTCCACACCGCCCGGCGGGGTACTGTTTTAGCCGGGCTTTTTGGGGTATCCTGTTGTTCATGTACGGATTTGTTCTGTTCATTATTATCGTCGCCGTTGGTTTTCCCATAACCGGCGTCATAGCCCTGCTGGTCAAAAACTCCCACCAGGCGGAAACGCTCCGGGAATATGGCCGGCGCATCAGCCTTCTGGAAGAAAATCTGCGGACATTCAAGCCCGCCCCCGCAGAGGCGGCCCGGGAGAAGGCGGCGACTGCGGCCCCGGATTCAGCAACGGCGGCGCTCGTGGCGGTAGCAACAAGGACGGCGGCCCCGGCAGCGCCTCCGGCCCAGGCTCCAACCCCGGCGGCACCGGTCCCAACCCCAGCGGCGGTTCCCGTGCCGGCGGCAAAGGCGGCGGCCCCGGTCCCAACTCCGGCAGCGGCTCCGGCCCAGACCCCGGCGCCTCCGGCCCCTTCTTCGGCGGCGGGAAAGGCCCTGGCCGCTTTTATCCGCCGGGGGAATCTCTGGGCCGCCGGGGGAATACTCCTCCTGCTGGCGGGCTTCGCCGCCCTGATCACCTATCTGGCAAGCCGGGGCTTTTTCACCGTGGAAATGGGAATCGCCGCCGCGGCGCTGGCGGGCCTGGCGATGCTGGCCGCGGGCTGGCGTTTCAGAAAAAAACGGCCCGTCTACTTCCTGCTGCTCCAGGGCGGCGGTATCGGTATCCTTTACCTCTCCGTCTTCGCCGCCCATAAACTGACCCCCTGGTTTCCTCCCCTGCTCACCCTGATCCTCATGGGAGTTCTGATTCTCCCGGCGCTTGTCCTCGCCCTTTTCCAGAATTCCCAGGCCCTGGCCCTGCTGGGCTTCCTCGGCGGCTTTGCCGCTCCCCTGCTCCTGGCCTCCGGGGAAGGAAACCATGTGTTTCTTTTCGCCTGGTACGGAGTCCTGAATCTGGGGATTCTGTTCATCAGCCTGTTCCGGTTTTGGAAGGGTCTTAATATTTTGGCCTTTCTCTGTACCTTCATCCTTGCCAATTACTGGACCGTCGTTTATTACACTCCGCCCCTGTTCTGGCAGGCGGAACCATTTTTTCTGGGATACATACTCATCTTTACCCTCCTGGGTATTCACGGTTTCGGCAGAACACGGAACGGGAAAAATCCGCTCTTTTCCCAAAATCCGGCTGGCGTTAAAGAGCCTCATCCGCCGGTAGATTTGACCCTGACGCTGGGAACCCCGCTTATGGGGGCCCTGCTCCAGTGGCAAATTTTTGAAACCGTCCCCCACGGCTACGCCATTATCTGCCTTGGCTTTTCCGCCTTTTACCTCCTTCTGGCCCTGATCATCCGGAAACGGGGGAGCGCCGGACGAGGGATTTTTCCCGAAGCATGGTTGGGCTTTGCGGCGCTGCTGGCCAATCTTGCCGTCCCCCTGGAACTGGCCCCCCGGATCACCAGCGCTGTCTGGGCCGCTGAAGGGCTGCTCGTTTTTTTCTTTGGCCTGAGACTGGACCGGTTCCGCGTCATCATCACGGGGCTGGTGTTCCATGTCGCCGCCGCCGCCGCCTTCGCTTTTGAACAGGACCTTTTCTTCCTGAACGCTGAAGGCCCCTTTCGCAGCGCCCGGTTCATCGGCTCCCTGATCATCGCCATTTCCGCACTGGCGATCATTTTCTTCGCCGAACATCCTCCCGGACATCCTTTGCGGATACGGCGGCTCTACCCCGCCTTCCCGTTTGTCCTGGGAATCTGGGCCTTCCTCTGGTGGTTCGGCGGCTGGACCGGCGAAATCATCAGAATCGATCCCGGCCCCGGCGTCCTCTTCCTCGTGTATACCGCTTCGGCGCTGGCCGCTTTCGGCGCCGCGAAGCTCTTCCGCTGCCCCGTATACCGTCTGGGCATGATCCCCGTCCTGGGCCTCAGCCTCATTCTGATCATCCAGGGGATATTCTCCGGCTTCCCGCTCTTCGGCTCCTCCCCCGCCTTTCTGAGCTACAACTTCTTCCACGGCCTGTACCGCTGGGGCTGGACAGCCTTTTTTATCACCCAGGCCCTGTTCCTCTTCCTCACCCGGAAAAAAATGCGGGAAGAAATCCACAGCCTCTGGATGCTGCTGGTTACATTCACTGCCCTGATCGTATTAAGCTCCTCTGGCCGCGCCCTTACCCTGCTGCGGGAACTCGCCCCCGCATGGACAAGTCTCGCGGGAATGGCTCCGGTTTTCGCCGCCATGATCGGGGCCGGCTTTCTGGCCCGGCGCGTATACCCTGCCGGAAAGAAAGTGGGTTTCCGCGAGGGGCTTTTCTTTTTTGTCTTTCCCCTGATCCTTAGCTGTGTCATGGGGCTCTGGTTTTTCGTAACCCTTTTTCTTTCAGGCGATCCCGCGCCCCTGCCCTTCTATATTCCCCTCATCAATCCGCTGGATCTGGAAGAGGCCTTTTGCATCGTTCTGTTCGTCTTCTGGCAATCTGTCCTGGGGAACCGGCAGGATCTGCCCCGGATGCACAAAGGGTCCCTCTTTGTTTTAACCGATGCGTTGATTTTCCTTTTTGCCGCCGCCGTTGCCGCCCGGAGCGTTCATTTTTACGGCGGCATCCCCTACGGCCAGGTCTTTCATTCCGGCCCATTCCAGCTCTGCCTCTTTATCCTCTGGGCCCTTTACGGTATCGGCCACATTATCGGGGGACACCGGCTGTCCCTGCGGAAAGTCTGGATCGCCGGGGCGGTTCTCACGGTGGCGGACATCGCCAAATTTCTCCTCTTCGATCTGGCGGAAACCGGGGCCATAACCCGGACCATTTCTTTTTTTATCGCCGGAATTTTGTTCCTCTTTATCGGATGGGCCGCCCCCCTGCCCCCCGCGAAAGCAAAGGGCAAAACCATTTCCCCTGATACCGGACAAGATCATGAAACGTAAAAAACGACCGGTACTTTTCCCCCTGCTGTTGTTCCTCCTGGGTTTTAACCGCGCCCTTTTCGGACAGGACACAAAAGTCCCGGTTCCCGGAGATTTTGCCGGTTCCCTGGTTTTAACCGGGGCCCAGGGTGTTCTCCTGGGGCTTGAGCTTCCCGAAGCTGTGTACCAGGGCATAGAGCGGCCTGACATGGGTGATATACGGGTATTCGACCGCGCCGGACTTTTGGTTCCCTTTGTGATCCGCCCCGCGCCGGCCATTACCCTGAACCCGCCGCCGGAAAACGTTCCGTTCTTCCCCTGGGGGCAGGAAAACGACGCGGCCCTGCCCTCCGGTACGGATATTGTGATTGACGCCGAGGGCGCGGTGGTAAACATCAAAAGCCGGGGCGGCCGTCCCTCCGCCGATCCGGCTTATATCCTGGATCTTTCGGGCTTCTCCGCAACGCCGTCTTCCCTGCATATCACCCTGGGGAAAGAGGGGGAATTTTACAACACGACGGTACGGATCTACTCCAGCGCCGATCTTGCCAGGTGGCCGGAATATCAAAACCGCCAAACGCTGGCATGGTTCGGCGGCGGGGTGGGCCGTGATACCCTGGAACTTCCCCGGGGAAACTACCGCTATCTTCTTCTTAAATTCGACAGGCCGAATCTCCCGCCCCGGAACATTACCGCCTTTTTTGAGACTATTGAAATTCCTCCCCCGGCACGGGAAAAAACCATCGCCGGGGAATGGCGGGGAAATGATAGACGGATCGCCGGTTACGCGGCGGGCGGTTTTTACCCCCTCACGGCCATAGAATTTCCCCTGCCGGAGGCCGATTCCATTGAGGTGCGGATAAAAAACAGGTTCACCGGGGAAAGCGAATGGTCTTTTGTTACCCGGACCAATTTGTTCCGTATTTCAAATAGCGGGGGCGAAATCCTGACCAGCAAAGCCCTGAACATTAATACCTCCGCCCCTTTCTGGGAACTGGAGGCCGCCGGAGACCTGGCCTTCTCGTCCCTGCCGGGCTGCGTCATCCGCTGGGCGGTCTATGAACTGGTGTTCCTGGGCCGGGGCGAGGGGCCCTGGACCCTTGCCTGGGGCAACGGGGACTACGGCCCCCAGGGAGAAGGGGATATGAAACTGCCCGGCCTTACCGGTGGGGCCGGAGGTCCCGAAATTGAAACCGCCCGGCCCCTGGGTGAACCAACCTACACGCCGGGACCCCGGACCGCCCCATCCTGGTTCAGCGGGAATTGGGGGCAGTTTATACTGTGGGCCATTCTCATTCTGGCGGCGGCTTTTCTTTCCGGCCTGGCCCTGTATATCGCCAAAGGCATGAAAAAGGAGCGAACGTGAACGTATCATATTCATGTTCGATTTTAACTGCCGCTCAAGGCGGCCAAAAAAGAGGTTAGTATGAACGCTTCGCGTTCATGTTCGATTTTGATCGCCGCTCAAAGCGGCCAGGAAAGAGGTTAGTATGAAATTTTTTCGGCTCCTGTTTTTTTCGGCCCTTTTCGTCCTGCTGTTGTCCGGCCCCGCGCTGGAGGCCCAGGCGATCCGTGACGCCGCGGGGGAAGCCCCCGGTTCAGCCGCCGTCCCCCTTCGCAGGATTGTCATCTATTCCTCCGGGGTCGCCTATTTTGAACATTCGGGAACCCTTTCGGGCCCGGCGCGGCTGCGGCTTCCCTTCAAATTCAACACGGTAAACGATGCGCTCAAATCCCTGGTCTTAAACGATCCCGCCTCGGCTTCCCCGTTGATAAGCTACCCTTTGGAACAGAATCTCTGGGAAGCCCTGCAAAGCCTCGGCATCGATCTTTCAGGTGATCCCGGCATAACGGAAATTCTTTCCCAACTCCGGGGGGAGGAGGTGGAAGTTTCCGCCGCCGGCTCTATCGCCGACCGGATAACCGGCAGGATCACCGCGCTGGACTACCGGCTCAGGGAGGGCGGAACCACGGCGGAGCCCTGGCTGTCCCTCTCGACATCCGGCGGAATCAGGCTCGTCAATTTGAAGGAGATCAGCGCCCTCCGGTTTACCGATCCCCGGATCGGGGCCGATCTGGACCGGGCCCTGGATCTCCTCACCGGATCCCGGAATTCCCTGTACCGGGATTTGACGGTTTCCCTTTCCGGAGAGGGCAGCCGTCCGGTTTCCCTGAGCTATGTGATCCCCGCGCCGGTGTGGAAGGTCTCCTACCGGCTGGATCTGTCCGCAGGAACCGCGGTCGCCGGGAAAGCCGGGGAAGCCCTGCTCCAGGGCTGGGCCATTGTGGACAACGACGGCGGAACCGACTGGCAAGATGTGGAGCTTACGCTGGCGGCGGGGAGGCCGGTCTCCTTTATCCAGGACCTCTACCCACCCTATTACGCGCCCCGCCCCACCCTGCCCCTGGCCATTGCGGGAGCCGCGGAGGCGGAAACCTGGGAATCATCGGACTATATTGGGGGAGAAGAAGTCTATGAGGCTGCCGCCCGGGCTCGCGCGTCCGGCAATTCCGTGGAGGCAAAGTCCATGACGGACGCATACCGGGAAGCACCCAGGCCCGCCCCCAGCGTGGCCGGGGGAACCGTAGACACCGCCAGGGCCGCAAGCCTGGGGGATCAGTTTGCCTTTACCGTCAAGGGGCCCGTCAGCCTGAACCGCCGCCAGAGCGCCATGCTGCCCCTGGCGGAAGGAAAAATCGCCGCGGCCAGGCTCCTGATCCTCCCGGGCGGGCGGGCCCTGGGAAGAACCATTCACCCCTATCTGGGGGCCGAACTGGGCAACTCCACGGGCATGGGGCTTCCCGCGGGGCCTCTTACGGTTTATGACGGCGGCGCATACGCGGGGGACGCGCTCATCGAATTTTTTAACGCCGGGGAAAAACGGCTCATCTCCTGGGGGGAGGATCTTTCCGTCACCGCCAGCGCCGTTGAAACCGGAAGCCGTTTTGTGTCCGCCGTATCAATTTCGGGCGGCCTGATGACCATCAGCCGGCGGCAGGTTTTTGCCAAAACCTACACTGTAAAAAACACCGCCGGGGACGCAAAGCGGGTGCTTATCGAACATCCCCTTACCCCCGGCGCGGAACTGGCGGAACCTGCCGGCCCGGACGAAAAAACCCCGTCGGCCTACCGCTTTGTACGGCCCCTTCCCGCCGGGGGGGAACTGGTCTTCACCGTCCGGGAGGAACGGCCCATCATCGAGCGGATAGCGCTGGTCCAGCAGCGGCCCGAAACCCTCCTGGGCTACGCCTCCGGTCAGGAGATTCCGCCCAATGTCCGCGCTGTTTTACAGAAGGCCCTGGAACTCAAGGGCGAAGCCGATGCGGCCCAGAGCGCCTTTGCCGCCACAGGGAGCCGCCGGGAATTTCTGGTTTCGGAACAGGGGCGGATCCGGCAGAATCTGGAGGCGGCGGGGAACCAGAGCCCCCAGGGCCAGGAATACCTCCGGCGGCTGACCGCGCTGGACGGCGAACTGGACAAGCTTGCCCGGGATTTGGAGGAGGCGGAACAAAGGGCCCAAAAGACCCAGAAAGCCTACGAGGATTATTTGGGAACACTGAAAATTTAGGGAAACTTCCGGGGGGCTTCTGAAAACTCAAACCAAAGTTTCCAGGGGTTCCCTATTCTTTTTTGCGGGCCCCCGTTTTATGGGTATGTTCTTCCGGCAGCGCCGGCAAGTCCAAGAGGGATCTGTCCAGCCCGTCCCGAATGATACCCCGAAGCATGATCTGAAAAATCTTGGTCAACTCGTTGACGATAAACCGGACATTCCGGGCGGTTTTAGGCGTCTTGGCGCTGTTCGCAATCACCGTGGAAAAAAGCGAAAGAAGCGTCCGGGCAATCATGGCCGGATCCACGGCGGGATCAAAGGTGTCTTCCGCTACCCCCTGGACGATCATGTCCTGGATGGCGGTGTAAAATTCAAAGATCATCAGGGGCCTTTCCGTACCCTCCAGGGAAAGAAACGGATAGCCGGGGGCCAGATACTGCCACATCTTGAAAAAAATCATTATCTCATCCGATTCCCCGAACATATCCAGATAACACTGCCAGTACAATTTGATGGTTTCGATGGCCGTCAGACCGGTACATAGCCGGGCGCGAAAATGTTCGATAAATTGAACCGCCGAGGCGTTGCAGATCTCCAGAAAAAGCAGTTCCTTGCTGGGAAAATAGAGGTACAGCGTGGCCTTGCTCAATTCCGCTTTTTGGGCGATGTCCATCATGCTGAGGCTTTCCACGCCCCGATCCAGAATAAGATCCTTGGCGCAGTTCATGATCAGGGTCTTCCGCTCGGCCCTTTCCCGTTCCCGTCGTTCATTAATCCCCATGCAAGGCTTCTCCGGTGATCGTAAGCTGGTTATTGAACAAGTCGATTATACCGGCAGTCATATTATTTGACGCCGGTCAGTATATCGCCTTTCTTTCAGATTATGAACGGCGGCGGTTATTTTGTCAAGCAAACGCGGCGCCCCAAAACCATAATCCGGCACGGATGCCGGATTGATGGCAGGTCAGGGCTCGAAAGCGGCTTCTACGGGAATCCGCACCAGGTTCACCGCATGGTTGGGATACCGGGTTTTAAAATTATTAAACGATGTTTCTTCGGCGCTTTCAAATACGGCCACCTGGAAATTGCCGTATTCGTTGAAATAGGGAACCAGAACAGCGACATGGAAAAACTGGCGCATCCGGGGGCGGCCACGAGGGTTCTGATCCGTCACCGGGGCGCCCATTTCGGTATTGACCGCCGCCAGGTAGATCCGGCCCGGCTCGTCTATGGCCAGGGTATACAGCAAGGGGTGGAGGCCCTCAAACCCAAAACCCGCGTCTTTCAGAAAGCCCGGCCATGCGCGGATGGAACTGGCGTTCCGCTCCCGGATAATAATCTGGGAAAAAGGCTGGCTTTGGACTTCGATCTCCTCAAGGCTCCCATAGGCGGGGGAACGGAAGACCGATGCGGCCCGGGAAGCAAGCTGCCGGGTCCAGTCCAGGCCAAAATAAGGATCCCGGATTTTTTCCCAGGGCCCGGTAAAGGAGGAACCCCGCAGGCCAAACGGTTCTTTCAGGGGGCCAATGGGAAGCCGGTCCCCGGTCAGGGGCCGCAGGATTCCGTCCACCACCCATTTGGCGAAACCAGAACAATTCAGGCCCACCGGCTCCTTCTGGGCTTCCAGGGTGTTGATGTATACGTAGTTCCCCAGATCATCAATGGCCCCGTCATCGGCAAATTCAAGTTCCGGGAGCCGTTCCCGCACACGGGCGATAAAACCCCGGAGATCCCGGTAGTTTGCCGGATCGGGATCAAAATATTTCCGGGGAAATTTAGTCCCCGCCATACTCAGGGCCTCTTCCAGCGGGATAGTATAGAGCCGTTCGAAGGGGATGGGCAGCGGCAGGGAGCGCAGGATATACCCATCGTACAGCACCACATCCATCTGGCACTTATCGTCCCGCAGGGGCCGGAACTGGACGTAGGTATAGGGATCGCTGCGGAGAAAGACCCGGATCCGGACCGCCTCGCCGGAATCCTTCCGGCGGCTGAGGATCCACGAGCCCTGGGCCCAGCCGGGAAAAGCCCCCGGCCCGACGCCCGGCGCTCCGGTCAGTTCCCGGGCCAGGATGACCATAAACTCTTCCCGCCCCGCCTCGGCCCGAATCTGAATCCGGCCCCCGCCGCCGAGGTTCCGCAATTCGGGCCGCCGGTCCAGCACCCGGCCCGGAACTTCGGTAAACCATGTGTCCTTGAGGGAAATCCGCAGGGAAGAATCATCGACGATCCGCCGGGTGGGCTGATCCAGGCCGGAGAGGGGGCCCGCGAGGCCCAGCGCAAAGGCCGCCGTCAAAAAGAGGCGCCCCGCCGCACGGAGCCCCCCGCCGGGCCGGTCTTTATACTGGAAAAACGGCTTGAAACACATATCCTTTTCCATTATCGGCGAAAAAAAGGCGGGAGGAAAGGGGCCGTCAGGCAGGCATCCATGCCTGCCTGACGACACGGAGTTTGCCCCGCAAACTCCACCTAAAGCAGGTCTCCAGCGCCATCCCTGGCGCGGGATGGAAAAAAAACGAAAATTCATTTATAGTAGAAACCGGAGGGTTTTCCAATGAAATTATACAGCCGGGGACAGGTTTTTCTCTTTTCCATCCTGAGCGGCCTTGTTGTTCTTTTATTCGTGCTGGGGTTCGGGCTTTTGGACTTTTCGCCGAAAAAGACGGAAGCCGGAGGGACCGCCGGGGAAACCGGAACGGCGGCAGCCGTCCCGGACAGGGCGGATCCGCTGGCCGTAGCGGGCCTGCTGCAGTCTAATCCCGCCAGCGCCTTGAGCCTGAACACCGCGGACATCGTTCCCTATGCCGAAGATGAACGGGAAAACATTTCCATATATGAACAGCTCAATGTGGCGGTGGTGAACATTACTACCGAGCGGGTGGCGATCAACTGGTTTCTGGAGCCCGTGCCCCAGGAAGGGAGCTCCGGCTCCGGGTCCATCATCGACATCCGGGGTTATGTGCTGACCAATAATCATGTCATTGAAAACGCCTACCGGGTCTATATCAATCTGGCGGACGGCAGCCAGTTTGAGGGATCCGTAGTAGGCACGGACCCGGAAAACGACATTGCGGTGCTGAAATTCGAGCCCCCCGGAGACATGGATCTGCGGACTATCCCCCTCGGCGATTCCGGGGGCCTCAAGGTGGGGCAAAAGGTGCTGGCCATCGGGAACCCCTTTGCCCTGGAGCGGACTTTGACCGTGGGCATCGTGTCCGGCCTGGGCCGGCCCATTCAAACCTCCCGGAACAACATTATCCGGGACATGATTCAGACCGACGCTTCCATTAACCCCGGCAATTCCGGGGGGCCGCTGCTGGACGCCCAGGGCCGGATGATCGGCGTAAACACCATGATCTACTCCCCGTCGGGCGGCTCGGTAGGCATCGGATTCGCCGTACCGGTGAACACCGCCAAACGGGTGGTGGCGGAACTGATTCAGTACGGAAAAGTCCGGCGGGGCTGGATAGACGCCACAGTGGTACAGATCTTCCCCGCCCTGGTCCGCTATGCCGAACTGCCGGTCGAATCGGGGCTGCTGGTATCCCGGACCAAGCGGAACGGTTTTGCCGAAAAAGCGGGGCTCCGGCAGGGAACCAATCCGGTCCGCTACGGCTCCAGCGTGATCTATCTGGGGGGCGACATCATCAGCTCCGTGGACGGCATGAAGACCAATACCCTGGCGGATCTCTACTCCGCGCTGGAGGACAACAAGCCGGGGGAAAAAATAGCCGTGGAGATTATCCGCGGCGGCAGAATCAGTACGCTGGAAATCGCCCTGGCGGACCGGGAAGAAATCCTGTCCCGATAGGAGCGGGGGCGAAAAACCCAAGAGGGTTTCCGGAGGTTCCCAACCGGTTCGCTGAAAACCCGAGTGTGTTTTACTCAAAATTCAAACAAGGGAAGCTGCAGGCCCGCGCCGTCCTGATCCGAAAGAAGGCGGCGGATCCGTTTGGGATCGTCGGGGCGGTCAATGAAGGCGCCGTTCAGGGTGATAAAATACCGGGCCCTTTTGAGGACCGCCCCGATGCGGCGGAGGCTGTCAAAACTGAGGGACCGGGAACGGCGGCTTTCGACGATCCGCCGGGCGGTCCTGGCCCCCAGACCGGGAACCCGGAGCAGTTCTTCGTAGGAGACCGAGTTGATTTCCATGGGGAACCAGTCCAGGTGGTTCAGGGCCCAGACGGTTTTCGGATCCAGATGGGGATCGAGATTGGGGGATTTGTCGAGGATTTCGGCGGCGCTAAAGTGGTAGAACCGGAGGAGCCAATCCGCCTGGTAGAGCCGGTGTTCCCGGGTCAGGAGGCGCTGCGAAGCCCCCCTCTGGCCCGGCGCCGGGTCCGCGCTTTCGGGCAGCCGGGGATCCGGAAGGCCGCCGGAAGGGACCACGGGGCTGTAGGCGGAGTAGTAAACCCGGCGCAGGGAAAATTTCCGGTAGAGGGCGCTGGACAGATTGACGATCTGCCGGTCATCTTCCCCGCTGGCCCCCACCACAAGCTGGGTACTCTGGCCTGCCGGGGCAAAGGACGGGGCCGCCGACCGGCCCTGGGGCAAAAATTTAACCTGCCGCCGGTCTTCCTCGTACTGGGCGCTGAGGGCGGAAAAATCCGCCATGGCCCCCAGAATCACCCTGCCGGATTTTTGGGGCGCCAGGGCCTGAAGGCTCTTGTCCGTGGGG
Organism: Treponema sp.; assembly: GCA_031266075.1. Classification (GTDB taxonomy): domain Bacteria; phylum Spirochaetota; class Spirochaetia; order Treponematales; family Breznakiellaceae; genus JAISAN01. The sequence continues at coordinate 11,669 of JAISBS010000068.1, read as the reverse complement.
AGTTCAATGTTGGCGCTGAGGCGGTCCGCCCAGAGCCCGGCCTCCCGGATCAGCTTTTCCCCCGCGCCGGGGATGATTTTCAGGTGAATGTAGCCGCCGTAGCCCGCTTCGGTCCGGAGCGTCCGGGCCGTTTCGATGAGTTTTTCCATCACCACATCGGGGTCGGCAAAAATTCCCGATGAAAGAAAAAGCCCTTCAATATAGTTGCGCCGGTAAAATTCACCGGTCAGATCCACCAGTTCCCGGACAGTAAAGGATGCCCGCACGACATCCGCGGAGGCCCGGTTCACACAGTAGGCGCAGTCGAAGCGGCAGACATTGGAAAACAACACCTTGAGGAGACTGACGCAGCGGCCGTCTTCAGTCCAGCTGTGGCATACCCCGGCAGGTACATTCATCCCGAAAGAGCCGTCCCTCTGCCCCCCGCTGCCGCTGGAGGCGCAGGAAGCATCGTATTTGGCCGCCCCCGCAAGGACGGCGATTTTTTCCTCCATATTTTCCGGGCCGTTCATACAAATACTATACAACCGTATAGATTATTGCGCAAGGGGAAACCGCTGGATATGATTCAAGCCGGGAATTATAATGGTGGTGATATGAACGAACATATCCATTTTTTTCAGGATGACGGACATCCCATGCGGCCCTGGCCCCCGCTGGCGGAAAAAAGCCGTGTTCTCAAGCTCCGCCATGGGGGAACCCTTTTTTACTACGATTCCGGGGCAATCAGCGCCGGAGACGGGCAGCCCAGGACGCTATGCGGAAAACCTTCGGTTGTTCTTGTCCACGGCCTGGGGGACGAGGCCGATTCCTGGCGGCGGCTTTTTGGCCCCCTAAGCGCCGCGGGGTTCCGGGTCATCGCCCCGGATCTTCCCGGCTTTGGCCGTTCCGCCGTCCGAGGCCGGATAAGCATCGGACGGCACGCCGCCGCCGTACTGGAACTGATGGAAGCTTCCGGCGCGGCGGACCGGGATAACCCGGCGGTTTTGGCGGGAAGCTCCATGGGGGCCTTGGCCGCCGAGGCTGCGGCATTCCGGCGGCCTGATTGGGTAAGAGCCCTGATCCTCATGGACGGCTGTCTGCCCCTTTCCGGCGGGGTAAACAAAAACCTGGTGCTTATGGGCCTTCCGTTTATCGGGAAAAAATGGTACCGGAGCTTTCGGCAAAATCACGAGAGGGCCCGGCGATCCCTTTTCCCCTATTACCACGATTTTGAAGCCCTGCCGGAAGAAGACCGGCAGTTTCTGCGGGAACGGGTGATCGCCCGGGTGGAAAGCCCGGATCAGGAGCGGGCCTACTTTGCGTCCCTGCGGAGCCTCAACCTGACCGGGCTGTTCCGGAAGGCCCGGTTCGCCCGGGGCCTTACAAGAACCCCGGCGAAAATTCTCCTCCTCTGGGGGGCCGAAGACCAGGTATTGCCGCCGGAGGCGGGAACAGCAATCCGCTCCCTCAGGCCCGATGCGGCCCATGTGGAAATCTCCGGCGCCGGGCACCTGCCCCATCAGGAAAAACCCGGGGAAACCGCGGCGGCGATTCTCAACTTCCTCCAACAACTGCCCCAGGCCGGGCCGCCGGATTTACAAAGGCCGGGGGAGCCGCTATGATCCAGCCATGGGCGGAAATACCTTCGGCACGATTTTTACCGTTACCACATTTGGGGAATCCCACGGGCCCGCCGCAGGCTGCGTAGTAGACGGCTGCCCCGCGGGGCTGCCTTTGAGCCGGGAGGACATTGGCCGGGAACTCAGGCGGAGGCGGCCCGGCGGCGGGGCCGCGGGAACCAGCCGGAATGAGCCGGACGAACCGGAAATTCTCTCCGGTGTTTTTGAGGGCGCAACCCTGGGAACCCCCATCGCCATAATGATCCGCAATACCAGCCACCATTCTGCCGATTATGATGATCTGCGGGGCCTCTACCGGCCCGGCCATGCGGACTGGACCTGGGAAGCCAAATACGGCCGCCGGGATCACCGGGGGGGTGGCCGGAGTTCCGGCAGGGAAACCCTGGGCCGGGTCGCCGCCGGAGCGGTGGCCCGGGCCTTTCTCGCCAGCCGGGGGATCAGTCTCCGGGCCTGGACCTCGTCTATCGCGGGGATAGACATTCCCGGCCCCGAAGAACCGGGCTTCGACCCCGGCGCCATTGACGAAGACCCCTTCCGCCTGCCCCGGCGGGATTATACTGAAAAGGTCCGGGAAAGGATCGAAGCCCTGAAAAAAGAAGGGGACAGCGCCGGGGGGATCGCGGGCTGCATGGTCCGGGGCCTGACTCCGGGGCTGGGAGAACCGGTCTTCGGCAAACTGGAGGCCCGGATTGCGGAAGCCATGCTGTCCATCGGAGCCGCCAAAGGCGTCGAATTCGGCGCCGGGTTTGCCGCTGCGGGGCTCCGGGGCTCGGACAACAACGACCGCCCCCTGCCCGCGGCGCCGGGAAACAATACCGCCGGGGGAGACCTGCCGCCGGGAGTTCCGGACTTGAATTTTGCGAGCAACCGGGCCGGGGGCGTTTTGGGGGGCCTTTCCACCGGAGCGCCGCTGGAATTCCGCGTGGCCTTCAAACCGGTTCCGTCCATATCGAAACAACAGCTAACCGTAGACCGGGGGGGCGCGGTACGGGAACTGGCCGTCCGGGGCCGCCATGACATCTGCATTGTCCCCCGAGCCGTGCCCGTGGTGGAGGCTATGGCCGCGCTGGTCATTGCGGATCTGCTCCTGCTCCACCGGAGCGCCCGTATATAAACCCGGAGCTTTCAGCCCTTCCTGATGTAGAGGGGAATGGAGGACAGTTCCTTGTCGTCAATATAAAGGACAAAATTCACCACCCCGCCGGCCTTGAAGCGGAGGTTGGAAATGGTAAACACCAGATGGGAGACCGCGGTGGCGTTTCCCACGCCCTTGACATCTATCGTCCCGGTGATAGTTTCTATGTTCATTTCCCCGTCCAGATCCCTTGTTTCAATACGGAAATGGTGGCGCGAAAATTCCCAGAGATCAAAACGGATTCGGATCACCACCGAAAGCTGGGGGTGGACGCAGGGAAAATTCCGGGAGATGATGGTATCAAAGGTGCCCACAATTGTCAGCTTACCGCCGTTCTCCTGGGCGAAATCGCAAAAGGTAAACAATTCAATTTTCATATACGCTTTATTTTGCCCCCGCTTTTAGCATATACCACCGGGGGCTTTTGTGAAAGGATTTTCCCGGTCTATTTGGAAGGAACCGCTTCCGGAATTTTTTCTTTTTTCCTTTTGCGTTCTTTTTGGGTTTCGGCTGCCGCCTGTGCTTTGGCCCGGATTTCGGCTGCCTCCTGGATTTCGGCAGCCGTCCCCTTTTCATAACAGACCACCCGGTTCCGGCCCCCCTCCTTGGCCTGATACAGGGCCAGATCCGCGCAGCGGATCAGGTATTCAAAGACCCCCTCGCCGTTTTTCCCGGCCTCCGCCGCATCCCGTTTCCCGGCGTCCTGGGGCTCCAGCGCCGGAAGATCCGCGTCTTCGGTAAGGATCACGCCGAAGCTGGCGCTGATGGGAACAAGGCCCGCGCCGATCTTCACGGGGCTCGAGGCGATAGCCTCCCTGACCCGTTCCGCGATACCGACGCCGGTTTTTTTGTCCGCATGGCTGAAAAAGAACATGAATTCCTCGCCGCCGTAGCGGCCCAGGAAGTCGTTTTTCCGCAGCATGGAGGCGATGATGGTTACCACATGGCGCAGCGCGTCGTCTCCGGCCTGATGGCCGTAGGTGTCGTTGAAAATTTTAAAATGATCGATGTCCATCATCACAATGCCGCTGGAAATGCCCAGTGTGCGGGCGGCCCGGAGTTCATATTCGGCCCGTTCCATAAAGGAGCGGCGGTTCAGGGCCCCGGTCAGGGGATCGTGGCTGGCCAGATATTTGAACCGGGATTCGCTTTCCTGCAGGGCCTCCACCGCCGTATTGCGGAGGTTGATCTCCTTGCGGAGACTGTCCGCCAGCGCCCGGAGGTCCAGTTCCTTGGCCTTGAGTTCCTTGAGGGTCGTATCCAGCTGGCCCACCATATTGTTAAAGGCGCTGGAAAATTCCCCCATAAACTGAACCTGCTGGGTAAAATCCCCCTGCTCCACCATCTGAACCTGCCAGATCATGTGGCGGAGGTGAGCCTGCAGGGTTTTCAGGCAGCCGGGGATAATGCCCCGGATCGTAATGGCGGGGGAAAGGTCTCCGGCGGCAAAGGAATAGACAATCTCCCGGATACCCTTTATGTCATCGTGGATCTCCCGCAAAACCGGGAGTTCCGCCAGTTCCCCGTCCAGACCGGGAACCGCATTGTCCTTGAGGAGCCGGCGAATATGATCCAGCACATCCGAAACTTCCGTCATCACCTTTCCCGTCTGTGTATTTACGGAGTCGTCCGTCAAAGGGAGCGGCCGGCTCAGGAGGCTTTCCCTTTGGCCTCAAAACGGCAGGTCCGGGATCCGGTACACCAGCAATCGATCTCCCGTACATCAAAGCCCCTGCCGCTGAACGATTCCAGCACCCCCTGGATAAACCCTTCGTCATACACGCAGATCACATCCGACGTATCCGGCAGGCCGGAACAGTCCAAATCCTCATCGACGGTAAAAATAAAGTGCCCGCCGTCGGGGGAGGCGTCTTCGACCCGGAAAATGCCGATCCCGAAATCGTTAAAGGACTTCTGGATCTTGTTCGCCAGCGAGGGTATGTCCACGGCGTCGCTTAAAAACTTGTCGAAAAAGGACTTGCCCGCCAACACCCCCGCTTCCCGGAACAGGATGTCCGCCGTCTCGGCGCCGTAATGCTGTTCCAGCACATCCCGCAGGGTAAACTGAAACAACCGGTAGGTTTCAATCCGGGTATTCGGCCCCAGATGAGGGCGGGCCACCTGCATATCCGCGCCCACCGTATCATCCCATGAAAACGCGTACTTTCTGGTCTTCTGTTCGGCCATATTTCCTCCAATAATATATTATTCTATAGTATACTACAAACAAGGCCGTGTGAACCACTTTCAAATGAACTTTTTATCCGCCCCGGTTTATTATCGGCAGTTTAGGGCTTTTTACCCCTCCCCTCCCCTTCGCAACGAATCAGCCCGCCTTGACTGCCGCCGGCGCCGGTTCCAGGGGGAGAAATATATTGAAAACCGTCCCTTTTCCCGCTTCGCTTTGCAGTTTTATGGAACCCTGGAGGTCCCGAATCCGCTCCCGGACGAGGTTAAGCCCGATTCCCCGGCCCGCGTGGACATCGGCGCCCTCGGCGGTGCTGAAACCGGGAGAAAAAATAAACTGGAGCAGCCGGTTTTTGTCGCCGCCGTCTTCCCCGTCTTTCAGCAAATTCAGCGCCCGGGCTTTTTCGCGGATCTTCTCATAATCAAGCCCTTTCCCGTCATCGGCCAGCTTTATATGGATTTTCTCGCCGTCGAATTTGATGGAAATCCGGATATTTCCCGTCTGGTCCTTGCCCCGGGCGGCCCGGTCTTCGGGGCTTTCAATGCCGTGGTAGACCGAGTTGCGGACCAGCTGGGTCAGAATCTCCTTGATAATCCGCCGGGGGCCCTTTTCGAGGACAATTCCGTCAATCTCCTCTATCACCATGCTGGCTTTTTTGTTTACCGCCTCCGCGGCTTTTTCACAGGCGCCGGTCAGGGTCTCGACCAGCACATAGCGATCCTGCCGCCGGCTGTCCCCGATTGCCTTGTTGAAGGACTGTATCTTGTCAATCGTATGCCGGAATATATCCTTTTCCTGCATAATCTTTTCCATCGCCAGGGTAATACGCAAAACATCTTCAAAGGAAACATCATCCTTTTCCCGCAGGGCGCTTATCTTCGCTTCAAGCCGGTGGAGTTTGCCGCTGAAATTTTCAAGCCCCAGAATAACGGCGTTTGATTTGATGGCGTGGATCGACTGGAAAATATCCACCATCGCCTCCCGGGCGGAAAGTTCCTTGTTTTTCAGAATCTCATTGATTCGGTCAAATTCATATTCGGCATCCTCAAGAAAGTCGCTGAACACCCGGGGTTCTATCTGAATAACCTGGAACAGGGCCCGCATTTCATCTTCCCGTTTGTTTTCTTCTTCCGCAAGCTGCCGGGCCAGTTCTTTCTCGGCGGTAACATCTTCCAGGGTGCCCAGAACAAAAAAATCACCGCTGCCGCGATCAATCGCGGCAAAGCTGCTACGCAGAACCTTTTGGCTCTTCTTTGTCTGGTTCTCGTAGGTAAATTCGACCAGCGGATTAATGTCCGCCAGCATCTGGGCTTTGAACGAGCGGTTCAAGACCATGCGGAAATAATCTTCCAGAATGTCCCGCTCCTTTGCCGTTATGGAAGCGGAAATCACCTCGACGAAATTTTTCCCCTGTAGTTCGCCGGCGTCAAGAATATTTCCCAAAAATTTTGAATAGGAGGGCTGGATCAAAAAATCCTTGTCCATCAAAAACATACCGACCGGCAGATTGTCTTTCATGGCGGCGATCTCGTCCCGCTCGATCTTCAGAGCCTGGGTCAACTGCTTGACCCACCGGTCTTTAAGAACCCGGATCTGCTCATAGGCCACGATCAATACGGTGGTTAGGGCATAAACGGCGATAAACCGGAAGGCAATGGGGAGGATATAGTTAAACCCCGCCAGGCCGGGAATCAGGGTAACTGCCGCCAGGCCCAGAAAAACGAGGACCGAAAGGATCGTACCGGCGTAAAGCCCCAGAATAAAGATCACAATGGGAGGGTACGCATAGATCCACAGGCCCGCAAAACCCTGCTCCCCGCCGCTCAGCACCAGCATAACGCAGAGGACTCCGAAGGGGGCAAGGGGTATCAGGCCCGACACAATATAGGGCACTTTGGTTCTGAGGAGAAATATCACCATAATACAGATGATCCCCAGGGCAATATCAAGACAGCCCCGGATTATGTTGCCGTTCAGAAAAACGGTTGTCCCGAAGCTGATAAGAAATGCCGATCCGGCCACCAGGGCCACATTGTAAATGACATACCGGATCATGGCGTCCATGACCGACTCATCCCGGGGGTTCTCAAACTGGCCGCTGGTGAGAAACTGTAAAAGCGGGCCGCCTTTTCTGCCGGATATTTTTTTCATCCCCGGTTGAATTTGTCTTTCCATATACTCCTGCCTCTTCGGTTTAAAGGGAAGCGCTGAAAACCCCGGTTGGGTCTTCGGAGCTTCCCTAAATTTATTAAAATGAAATTGAAGATATTTTTTCCAAAAAAACTTTTTCAGTCACCGGCTTGATGATATAATCGGTGGCGCCGCTCCTCAGCGCCTCCACCACATTGTAACGGGCCGATTCGCTGGTTACCATGATAATGGGGAGGTTTTTGTAGGCGCCCATGGCCCGAACCTTTTTGAGAAAATCGATCCCCAGCAATTCGGGCATATTCCAGTCCAGCAGAATCAGGTCAACCGGGTTGCTTTGAAGCTGCTGCAGAGCCGCAACCCCATCGCCGGCTTCAATAAACTGACAGGGAATTTTCAGCAGGGAAAAGGTGTTTTTGACGATGTTTCGCATAATTCGGGAATCATCAACCACAAGGATCGTTTTCATTCATAACCTCTCTACGGTGAAAAGACTTTTGACTACGATAATAATACTAAAAATCAAAAAAATAATCAAACCCTGGGGAGGCGCAGCCCTTGGCGGGCTGCTCTTGTTCGCTGGCGCGTAGGCCCGGCTAAAGCCGGTCTACCATTGTTTATGTGCTGCCTTTTATGAGCGCCAGGCGTGTGTTACCGGTATGTTAAACAGCCTGCGGCTGCTCTTGTTCGCCGGCGCGTACGTATTGCGGGCCGGGACTTTTTCCGGTATACTTGGCCGTAAATGACCGATTTCGTCCACCTTCACGTCCATTCCGACTATTCCCTCCTGGACGGCGCCGCCTCGGTAAAAGACCTGGCGAAAAAGGCCCGGTCCCTGGGAATGAAACATCTGGCCATCACCGACCACGGGAATATGTTCGGCGCCATTGACTTTATGAACGCCTGCCTGGGAGACAAGGATCACCCGGAAGAACACCCCATCCACCCCATTATTGGCAACGAATTCTACATGGCCCCCGGCTCCCGGCTTGAAAAAAAGGGCGCGGAAACGGGGAACAAATACTACCACTTAATCCTGCTGGCCGCCTCGCTGGAGGGCTACAAAAATCTCCTCAAGCTCTCCTCCCTGGCCTATACCGAGGGCTTTTACTACAAACCCCGGATCGACGAGGAGCTTTTGGTGAAGTATCACCGGGGGCTCATCGGCCTTTCCGCCTGCGTGATGGGAGAAATCCCCAGCCTTATTCTGGAAGGAAAAACGGAGGCGGCGGAACAGCGGGCCCGGTGGTTCCGGGAACTTTTGGGGGACGATAATTTTTACCTGGAACTCCAGGATCACGGCATCAGGGAGCAAAAAGAGGCGAACCGGGCCCTTATCGAAATGTCCCGGCGGACCGGCATACCGCTGGCGGCCACCAACGACATCCACTACCTGGAACGGGAAGACGCGGTGGCCCAGGACATTTTACTCTGCATATCCACCAACAAAAAACGGGCCGAAACCAAACGGATGCGCTTTGAGGGCTCGGAGTTCTATTTCAAATCCGGTGATGAGATGGCGGCCCTCTTCCCCGGCTGTCCCGAGGCCATTAGCAACACCGTCCGCATCGCCGAGCGCTGCGCGCTGGAAATTCCGGTGGTGAAAACCAAAGACCTTCCCCAGTACCTCCCGGAATTTGAAATCCCCGCGGGTTTTGAAAGCGCCGATGCCTACCTCCGCCACCTGACCATGGAGGGGCTGGAAAAGCGGTATCCCTCCCCAAGGGAAGCGCGCGAACCGGTGAGCGCGTCATCCCAGGCAATGCCCCGCGGGGAGAGCCCCGGAAAAAGCGGTGGTACGGAATTCATGTCGCAGGGCGATTGGGAAAAAATTGTCGAACGGGCGGAATACGAACTGGGCGTGATCATCACGATGAATTTTACCGGCTACTTCCTTATCGTGGCGGATTTTATCAACTGGGCCAAGGAACGGGGCATTGCCGTGGGGCCAGGCCGGGGTTCCGGCGCGGGCTCCATCGTGGCCTACGCCCTGCGGATCACCGACATTGATCCCCTGAAATACAAGCTCCTTTTTGAACGGTTCCTCAACCCCGAACGGATCTCCATGCCCGACTTTGACGTGGACTTCTGCAATGAACGCCGGGAAGAGGTGATCAAATACGTTACGGAAAAATATGGCAAGGAACGGGTGGGGCAGATCATCACCTTTGGAACCATCAAGGCCAAGGCAGTGATCAAGGATGTGGCCAGGGCCCTGGACATCCCGCTGGCCGATGCCGCCATGATTGCGGACCTGATCCCCCCGCCGGAGGAACCCACCAGGCCCATGACCCTGAAACGGGCCTTTGAACTGGAACCGAAGCTCCGGGAACTGGAAACCCATCCTGAATACCAGGAACTTTTTGCCCTGGCCCGGAAGCTGGAGGGGAAAAAGCGCCACGCCAGCATCCACGCCGCGGGGGTGGTCATCGGGAAAACCAGCCTGACCGACTATGTGCCCCTCTACCGGGATCCGAAAGAAGGGGGCGTGTCCACCCAGTTCACCATGGGTTTCCTGGAGGAACGGGGCCTGGTAAAAATGGACTTTCTGGGCCTCAAAACCCTGGACCTTATCGGCCATACGGAAGACCTGATCCGTCAAAAGGGCCAAAACTACGCCAGTTTCAGCATCAGCGATATTGACGAACACGATGAGGCGGCCCTGGCCCTTTTGGGGGAAGGAAAAAGCGAATGTATCTTCCAGTTTGAATCCGAAGGGATGCAGAACGTGCTGAAACAGGCGAAACCGGGCAGCATTGACGACCTGACCGCCCTGACCAGCCTCTACCGTCCGGGGCCCATGCAGTACATCCCCCAGTTTATCGAATCCAAATGGGGACGGCGGAAAATCGCCTATCCCGACCCCTGCCTGGAAGACATCCTCAAGGAAACCTACGGGGTCATCGTCTATCAGGAACAGGTCATGCAGGTGGCCCAGCGGATCGCCGGGTACAGCCCCGGCCAGGCGGATCTGCTCCGCCGGGCCATGGGGAAAAAGAAGCCGGAGATTATCGCCAAGGAACAGGGGCCCTTTATCGCCGGGGCCGTCAAACAGGGTTTTTCCAAAGCCGACGCGGACCGGATCTACGAGATCCTGGCCCCCTTTGCGGGCTACGGCTTTAACAAAAGCCACGCCGCGGCCTATTCGGTGCTGTCCTACCGGACGGCCTGGCTCAAGGCCCATTTCCCCGCGGAATTTATGGCGGCGAACCTTTCCAACGAAATCAACAGCACCGTCAAGGAAAAACTCCCCGAATATATCGACGTGGCCCGGCAGATGGGCATTCCCCTGGATCCCCCGGACGTGAACCGTTCAGGCCGCCTCTTTACTGTCGTGGACGGGAGGATCGTCTATGGGCTCAAGGCCATCAAGGGCATTGGCGACCGCCCGGCGGAGGAAATCGTAGCCTGCCGGAAAGACGGCCCCTATAGGGATTTTATCGATTTCCTTAACCGGGTGGACATCAAGACGGTGGGGAAAAAGGTGATAGAACTCCTTATCCAGACCGGGGCCTTTGATCAGTTTGAAAAAATCGGCCAGGGCCGGGACTGCCTGACGGGAAATCTGGAAGCGGCGGTGAATTACGTCCAGAATATCAAGGACGACAAAAAAAACGGCCAGTCCCTCTTCGGCGACACGGGGGAAAAGGAATACCCCGACTTTGCGTTCAAAGATTTTCCCAGGGCGGGCCGGGAACAGTGGCTGGAACTGGAGAAGGGTCTTCTGGGTTACTATGCCTCGGGCCACCCCATGGACGCCCACCGGGATACCTGGAAATACGCGGCGGATCTGGATCTGTCCCAGGCAGAAAAGGCCCCGGACGGAACCTATACGGTGGTGGGGATTCTCAAAACCCTGCGGACCCACCGGGACAAAAAGGGAAACGAAATGGCCTTCGGTACTTTGCAGGATTACCAGGGCGAAATTGACCTGGTGTTTTTCGCCTCCACCTGGAAGGACTGTAGGGACAAGGTACAACCCGACGGGATCATCGCCCTCAGGGGAAAGATCGACCGGGCCGGGGATTCCCGGAAACGGGGCAAACCGGGCCTCAAGGTTTCCAGCGTCCCGGATCTGGACCGCCTGGCAAAAACCGCCGCCCGGACCGCGGCCTCCGCCCCCGTTTCCGTGGAAGCCGCCGCTTCCCCGCCTGCCGGATATACCGCGCCGCCGTTCCCGGCGGCCCCCGGGCAGGCGATCCATATCCGGCTGAACCGGGACGCCGCGGAAGCGGAGGAACGGCTCTACCCCCTGCGGGATTACCTGACGGGAAACCCCGGTCCCTGTTCAGTCTACATCCACGTCCCCCTCTCCAACGGCGAAACGGTGATCCGTACCCTTACCCGGACTGGGCCTCCCGCTTTCGGCGGCGCCCTGGCCCGCTGCGCCGGGGTGGCGGAAGTCTGGGAGGAATGAACCGGACTTGTTCGGGGCTGGCGGCCCGGTATACCAGGGATCCAGGGCTCCTGCATTTACTTTCCGAAAAGAACGGTAAGCATATAGCCTGGGTTCATGGCAGCGGTGAACCGTCTTTTGGGTCCGGTCATCTTCCGTTTCTTCCCAGAAGACCGGGGG
>JAISBS010000104.1 GCA_031266075.1 Treponema sp. | reverse complement strand
TTTTCCTTTGTGGTCATCGCCGCTTTTATTCCCGGCCTTTTCGGGATGAGCGTAAATATGGACTACTTTTCGGCCATGGGGACAAAGGTTCCCTACATCGCCCGGCTGGCGAATATGCTGGAGGCGAAAATCAGCTCCCTCTACACCTATTCGGTGATGATCCGGTACGACGAAAGCGATGTTTTCAAGGACCCCCGGCAGATGCGGAATCTGGACGCCCTCTGTGAAGACCTGGGGGCCCTGGACTTTACCAAAATTTCCGGGGACCGGCCCCGGGTATCTTCGGTAACGGAAATTGTCAAGGAGATGAACCGCACCCTGAACGGGGATGATCCGGCCTTTTACGCCATCCCCGACGAACCGGACCTGTTGGCCCAGCTTTTGTTTCTCTATGAAATTTCAGGCGGCGGGGATTTGTTCAACCGGATCAGCGAAGATTTTTCCGCCGCCGCCGTAACGGTGGAGCTTTCGGGCTATGACGCCAACAGGATAAGCGCGACCATCAAAAACGCCGAGGCTGCGGCCCGGGCCCGGTTCCCCAATGGGAACACGGCGGTGGTGGGAATGGTAGCCAGCTTCGCTGAGATGAACAACAAGATCGTCTACGGGGAATTAAAATCCTTTGCCGGTTCCTTCCTCATCATCTTTATCCTGCTGGCCCTGGTTTTCGGCAGCATCCGGGTGGCCCTGATCGGCATGATCCCCAATATCGCCCCGGTGATCATCATCGGGGGGGTTATGGGCTATGCAAAGATACCGCTGGATATGCTCACCATGACCATTATGCCCATGCTGCTGGGGATCGCCGTGGACGATACGATCCATTTTATCACCCACATCAGGCTGGAACTGGAAAAGACCGGTTCCTACCGGCAGGGCGTATTGGATTCCTTTGGAAAGATCGGCAAGACTCTGGGGACCACCACGGTGATCCTCTGCGCCATGTTTTTTGTCTATGCCCTGAGCCCTATGGCCATGTTGTTCCATGTGGGGGTTCTGACCATCATTGGCATGGTCGCGGCGCTGCTGGCCGATTACACCGTTACCCCCCTGTTGATCTACAGCCTGAAACCGCTCGGCAGGGAAGGGGAACCATCCGGTCGCCCGCAAAAGGCCGCAGGCCAATCTTGAATATACAAAGGAGAAGAAAATGAAAGGAACAAATAAATTGACGTGTGCGGCGCTGGCCGCGGCTTTTTTGCTGCTGGCGGGAACACCGGGGCTGCCTGGCCAGACATTGACCGGCTACGACATTATGAAGCGGGCCGATGAGCGTTACACCGGGGATACGGCGCAGTACCGGCTGGTCATGACCTTGATCAGCGGCAGGGGCGCGCCGAGGGTGCGGGAAGTTTCGTATTATTTTAAGGACTATGGGGATACGGAAAAGATTCTCATGGTCTTTAACAGCCCCCGGGATGTGGCGGGTACGGGCTACCTTTCCTTCTCCTATGATGATGAATCACGGGACGATGATATATGGCTCTACCTCCCGGCGATGAAGCGTGTCAGGCGCATCACCGGATCGGGGAAAAACGACCGTTTTATGGGCACCGATTTTACCTACGAGGACATGGGGAGCCGGAGCCTTGACAAGGACGAGTTCAGCTTCCGGGGGGAAGAAGCCCTTGAGGGCGATCTCTGCTGGGTGGTGGAGGCGAAACCGAAAGACGGCAGGGATCCCTATGGCCGGCGGCTTATATGGGTTCACAAGGATTCATATATGTTCCGGGCGGTGGATTATTACGACCGTCAGGACCGGCTGCTGAAAACGCTGCGGGTGCCGGAGATCCGCCAGATCAGCGGTATCTGGACCGCCCAAAAAATGGAAATGACCAACGTGCAGGACAAACATTCCACGGTGATCGAGATGTCTGAAATCCGGTTCAACGTCCCGCTGGACGACAACCTCTTTGCGGTTACCAGTCTGGAACGGGGGGATGCCCGGTGAAAGCCCGCCGGGTTTCCGCCGGCGGCTGCGGTCCTGTCCGGCCCGGCGTTTCCGGGATGGGGCGTTTGATGCAGCGTATTCTGCGGCGCAAAAAACTTTTGGCGGTCTTTTTTTGCGCCTTCAGCCGCTTTCCGTTGGCGGCCCAGGTTGATCTTGAGTTCCACGGGGCAGCGGAAAACATTCAGGCTCTGCCGTTTTCAAAGGATCTGAATTTAACCGATTCCCGGACCGCCTTTACCGGGGACTTGCGGGTCTATGCCGGGGAAGTTTCGGCCTTTGTTTCCCTGTCCGCCGAATACAACGGCGTAAGCCCGGGCCGGACGGGCTTTTTGCTGGGGGAGGCATGGATGGACTGGAACAGCGGGGACTTTCAACTCCGGCTGGGGCGGCAGTTGGTGTCCTGGGGCGCCGCCGGCGGCATAGTTCTGACCGATGTGGTGTGCCCGGAGAATCTGACCGCCTATGCGGGGCTTGATTTTGCCGGGAGCCGCCTGGCGGTAGAGGGCCTGAAACTGCGGTATGTTTTCCCGTTTCTGGCGGTGGAGGCCCTGTGGCTTCCCCTCTTTACCCCCGCCCGGCTCCCAGGCGGGCAAAATCCCCTGTACAATGTTCTTTATCCTGCTTCTGTTGAGATGGGCGGCGCGGTTCTGCCAGTGTCGGTTTTGGATGACATCCCCCCGCGGACTATCGGTGATGGAGAATACGGCCTCCGCGTTTCCGCGTATACCCCGGCGCTGGATTTTTCATTTGCCGCCTTTTACGGCTGGAACGATATTCCCCATTTCACAAAAAATCTGATTCCTGAAGGAGCGGTTCCGGAGGGGCTTGAACTTGTGCCTGACTACGGGCGAACCCTCATGGCCGGGGCGGACGCCAGTGTGCCCCTGGGGGAATTCCTCCTGCGGCTGGAGGCCGCCTGGACCGGCGGCGGCTATTATGACCGGAGCGCCGGGGAAACGGCGGCGGCCCTTTCGGCGGGACGGGCTGATGAGCCGGTTGAAAAACACAATCTCAAAGTGCTGGCGGGGCTTGACTGGAACCCTTCGGGTTGGACGCTTTCCGCCCAGTATTACGAAGACCTGCTCCCGGACGCATACGGGGGCGGAACCGCGCGGCCCTGGCGGAAATACGCCCTGACCCTGCGTATTGGCCGGAGCTTTTTCCGGGAACTGCTCAACCTTTCGGCCTGGTGCTATCTGGACCTGCGGGATTTTGACAGCACCCTCGGCGCGTCCGCCGCCTGGGCCCTCACCGATTCCTTAAGCCTTTCACTGGGAAGCGATGTGTTCACCGGAGGTATTGAAAACCGGGGGGACTATGGGGCCTACAAAAATTTAAGCTGCCTGTGGCTCAAAGGGGTCTTCCGGTTTTAGGGGTGGGATTTCCGAATCTTCCGGTATGCGATGCCTTGCGGGTTTTCCCGTTTTAGGGCATGATAAGGCATCAATGACCGCGAATCAGGAAGACGCACTCTTTGAATTTCTCGAAAATGTAACCGAGCCCTTTACGCTGGAGGATATATCGGCTTTTATCCGCCTGATCGAGCCGAAAAGAGACGCCCGGCTGGGTATGGAAATCGCTGCCCTGATTGATTCCCGGAACATCGCCTTTCGTCTGGACGACCGGCGCTGGGTTTCCCGGCGGGGCTGTTTCGAGCCTGTGCCCTTTGTCATCAACCCCACCCGGCTGGAACTCCTTAACGGCATCCTCATCCCCGGCCATCGCTGCATCCCCTTTGCCAACCCCGGCTTGATGCCCCAGGAGTATACGTTTTACTGGAAGGGCGCCCCCATCCCCATGGGAACCACCGAGGGCCCCCCGGAAGAATTTTATCCCTACTATTGTCTTTTTGGGGAGGAGTACGCCCCCCAGTATGTGGCCCGGGACAACCCCGGCAATGAATCGGCCTTTAACAGCGACCCCTATGAAGACCCGCCGGAAGTTTCCATCGGCACCCTGGATATGCGGAACATTTACCGGGAGAGCGGCTTTGTCCCCGGCGACCGTTTTGTGGCCCGGACCAAAGACTGGAAGAAAGGGGTCTTTGAACTGGAACGGGTGGGCAAGGATGAATGGCCCCAGGCTGAATTGTACGCCTGGCTTGAGGCCGCCGAAAGCGGTTTTGAGGACAGTATGGCCCTGCTGGGCCCCGGTTCTTCTACGGAAGAACAGATCACCTACGCCTACTGGTGCGGCGGCAAACGGATGCGGGACGTGCCCGCCTATGCGCTGGAAGATTTTCTCTATGAAAAAACCGACCGGATTGAAACCGTGCCCTATGGCATTGAAACCCGGTTCTGGTATGCGGGCAAGGAGATTCCCGATAACCGGGACATTGGGAATATTCAGGCCCTGCCGGATCAGACGGTGGTGGAAGACATTCTCTTTCGGCGGAAAATTTCCGTTTCTGAATTTGCGATTCAGTCCTATGTGCTGGACGCCCTGTACCGGGGGGATGAGGACGTTCTTCACCTGGTCAACCGGATCGCCCCCCCGGCGGTTCAGCTTGAGGAAGAGGAGCGGATCATTCTGGCGAACTATCTGGAAGAAGCGCTGGAAGAAAACCGGGAAACCTACAGCCTCTTTACCGATCAGCGTGTCGGCCCCACTCGCCAGCGGGTGGGAGAATTGCACACCGCGGTGATCGACCTTTCCGCCCGGCTCCGGGACGGGGATGTTGACGCTTCCTGGCTGCCCAAACACACCTTCATTGTGCTTTCCCAGATTCAGGGGCACGCCGCGGGGCTGCTGGAGGATCTGGACACCGATGAGCCGCTGCCCGAAATGGAACTGGAAGCCATAGACAACACCCTGGACAGCATGATCGAAACCTACGAAGACATCAAGGAACTGATCGGCGACGCCATGAACAATTTTCGGCGGACCCGGCTTTCGGTGGTCCGGGGCCGGGCCGAAGACAACGGGAACGGCGGCTGGCGGACTGTCCAGATTAGCGTGGGGGGCATTGAAGTGTGGCGGCGGATGGCGGTTCCCGGCTCCTGCCGCCTGGGGGAACTTCACCGGATCATCCAGTCCTGCCTGGACTGGACGGACAGTCTGATATTCCGGTTCAGCATTGAACCGCCTGACGGATCGCCGGGGCGGAAAACACTGGATCGCAAACTGCGGCTGGAGGAGCTTTCCGCCCAGGGCATTTCGGAACTGTTGTATGAATACGGAACCAAATGGACGATCAAGGTTATTCTGATGACCCCTTACGAAGCCCAAAAGGGGGAGGCGATCCGCTGTGTGGCCGGGGCGGGGGCGGCGCCGCCGGAACATATCGAAGGGCCCCTGCGGTTCAGGAAGCTGCTGGCCTCGCTGGAAGCTGCCAATGAAGCGGAACGGGAAGCCGCCCGGCACGAGCTGGGCCCCGGTTTTGAACCCGGCCATTTTGATCTTGAACGGTGCAACCGGAATCTGG
The DNA here is from genome assembly GCA_031266075.1 of Treponema sp. Lineage (GTDB taxonomy): Bacteria > Spirochaetota > Spirochaetia > Treponematales > Breznakiellaceae > JAISAN01. Next base: position 33,126 of record JAISBS010000104.1, on the reverse strand, counting down.
GGCCGGTCTGCGCGGCGCCGGGTTCCGGCCCGGGCCCGGTCAAAATAGACCAGTAAACCAAAGGAGTATGGGATGAATATTGCGGCGCTGGAAAAGATCGCGTTAAGCGTACGGGCCCTGAGCATCGACGCCATTCAAAAGGCCAATTCGGGGCATCCGGGCCTCCCGCTGGGGGCTGCGGAACTGGGGGCGATCCTCTACGGGGAACTGCTGCGCCACGACCCCGCGGATCCTCACTGGCCTGACCGGGATCGTTTTGTATTGTCCGCGGGCCACGGCTCCATGTTCCTCTATTCCCTGCTCCATCTGGCGGGTTATCCGGACATGAGCCTTGAGGACATTAAGACCTTTCGTCAGCCTGGTTCCCGGGCCGCGGGCCATCCTGAGTACGGACTGGCCGGCGGCATTGAAGCCACCAGCGGCCCGCTGGGACAGGGCGTCGCCATGGCTACGGGCCTCGCCGTTGCCGAGACCATGCTGGCCGCCCGCTTTAACACCGCCGCCCGTACCATTGTCGATCACTACACCTACGCGCTGGTGGGGGACGGCTGTCTGCAGGAGGGGGTCTCCGCGGAGGCCGGTTCCTTTGCGGGCCATCAGGGACTTGGGAAGCTCATCGTCTTTTACGATTCCAACCGGATCACTATCGACGGCAGCACGGATCTGGCCTTTACCGAAGATGTGGCAAAACGGTACGAAGCCTATGGCTGGCAGGTTCTCCGGGGCTCCATGTACGACTTTGAGGAGATAAGCCGCCTGGTCTCCCAGGCCAAGGGAGAAGCCAAAAAACCGAGCCTGATTATCCTGGGTTCGATTATCGGCAAGGGGGCCCCCAACAAGCAAAATACCGCCGGCGCCCACGGCGCGCCGCTGGGGGCCGGGGAAGCGGCAGCGGCAAAACAGGCGCTGGGCATTCCCGGCGATTTTTATATTGCCCCGGAGGCGCTGGATTATTTTGCGGCCAGGCGGGCGGTATGGAAAAAAAACCGGGAAACCTGGCTGGCCGAATTTGAGGCATGGTCAAAAGAAAATCCCGAAAAACGGAAGGACTGGGATGCCTTCCATTCCGGCAGGGCTCTGCCGGCGGCGCTCCCCGTCTTTGCCGTGGGGGACAAAGTCGCCACCCGGAACGCCGGAAACAGGGCGCTGGGGGCCCTGGCCGCGGCCAACGGAAACCTGACCGGTGGCTCGGCGGACCTCACGGGCCCCAACGGGGCCGCTCTTCCCCCGGACGTGGGGGTCTATTCGGCGGCGGACCGGGCGGGCCGCTACATTCACTTCGGTATCCGGGAATTCGCCATGGCCGCCGTCTGCAACGGCATCCAGCTGCATGGGGGCCTGCGGGCCTTCTGCGCCACCTTTCTGGCCTTTGCCGATTACCTCCGCCCGGCCCTCCGGCTTTCGGCCCTGATGAAACAGCCGGTGATCTACGTCCTGACCCACGACTCGATTTTTGTCGGCGAAGACGGCCCTACCCACCAGCCGGTGGAACATCTGGCCAGCCTGCGGGTGATTCCCAATGTCCGCCTGCTCCGCCCCGCGGACGCGGAGGAAACCGCGGAAGCCTGGGCCATGGCCATGGATCGCCGGGATGGCCCCACCGTGCTTGCTCTGAGCCGCCAGGAACTCACGGTTTTTCCCAAGGAAGACCCGGAGTGGAAAAACACGATCCGCACCGGGGCCTACATCGTGAAAAAGCCCGGCGGCAAACCGGATCTGGTAATTATCGCCACCGGTTCCGAAGTAGGGCTCGCGCTGGAAGCGGCGGCCATGACCGCGGGGAAGCAGGTTCAGGTTGTGTCCATGCCCAGCCGGGAACTGTTTGAAGCCCAGCCCGCAGCCATTCAGGAGCGCATCATCCCCCCCGGCGTCCGGGTGATCTGCTGCGAAGCGGGCGTGCGAAGCGGATGGGAGCGCTGGGCGCAGCCGGCGGACATTCTTTCCATCGACCGCTTCGGCGAGTCAGGCCCCGCGGGCCGGGTGGCCGAAGCCCTGGGCTTTACCGCCGGGGCGCTGGCGGCGATCATCAGCCGTTAGCGCCGCTCCGCCGGTTCGTCCCGCTTCCCGTAGGTAAATACACCGCGTTTGACCGCTTCGCTTTCAAAATATTCCCGCTCACAGGCCGGGTCTCCCCATATAAGGTTGGCGGTGATCCGGTGGGAAGTAGTCCGGGAAAAATTTTCAATATTGGTAGTGTCGATCACATCGCAATACAGGGACGCAAAGCGTTTGAACCAGGGGTACTCCGCATAATATTCCCGCCAGGCTTCGGCGTAGGGGCAGCGGAGGCCGCCCATATCCGGTTCCCAGTCCTTCCAGGCGGTAAAGGGCAGGTCGTTCACCCGCATAAAGTTTTCTGCCGTAGGGGTCAGCCCTTCCGCGTCCGCCTTTGCCCGGATCCGGTCGGTCCGGTCCAGGGCCAGGCGGAAAATGGTTTTTTGTACCAGCTCCAGGGCCGCCGCCTCGCCGTTTGATTCCACCAGGGTTCTGCAAAACTGAAAATACAGCATGGCAAACTGGCGGCACGCCAGCCTGATCCCGCTGATATCCGCGTTTTTATGATTCCCGCTCATTCCCCCGCGCCTCCTTCCGCTCTTTTTTTATCAGGGATTCCATAAAGGCGGTATACCCGTCTCTGGTAAACTCAGGATGATACGCTTCGATGATTTCCCTGGCCGCCGCGGCCTTGTCCCGCAGGAGCCGGTAAGCTCCCAGGGCAAAAATTTTGGCGGTGGTAATATACGCTTCTTCTTCATCCACGATTTCAAACATGGGGGAATGATAGGCCCCTCTGGTACCCCCGGTATTAAAATTCAAAACCGGCTGGATATGCTGCAGGTCTCCCACATCGGTAGAGGCGCTGCCGTGTTTTTGGGGGTCTGTCAAAACCACTTCGGCTCCGGGAGCCGCCAGCCGGGCCGCTTCCACCAGCGCCGGATGGGCCGGTGTGGGGATCATGGGGAGATAACCCGGCATGGTTTCAATTTCATACCCCGCGCCCAGGGCTTCGGCTCCGGCCCGGTAGGAACGGTCGGTTTTGAAATTCGCGTCCAGAATGGCCTCCTTGGTTTTCCCCCGAACCAGGGCTTCCAGCACTACTTCGTCGGGGATCACATTTACCAGGTCGCCGCCTTTGGTGATGATGGGGTGTATGCGGATCGAATCCTCATCCCGGAAAGTTTCCCGGTGGAACTGTAAAGCCGCATGGCCCAGAGCCGCAGCGTTCAGGGCGTTGATCCCCAGGTGGGGCGCCGCCGCCGCGTGGGCCGACCGGCCCAAAATGCGGATTACCTTGGACACAAAACCGTTGCTGCTGCCGTTCCCCACCGATATTCCCTCGTTACTGCTGTGGTGGCAGATGCTGAGGTCTATGTCGTCAAAAGCGCCGGTGCGGATGAGTTCGCATTTACCGCCGCCGTACCGGATTTTCCCCGCTTCCCGAAGTTGGTTTTTGAAGGCGATTTCCCCGTACTCCTCCGCGGGAACCGCAAAAAACACCACGTTGCCGTCCAGCGCCGCCGCCGTTTCGGGATCCGCCAGGGCAATGGCGGCGCCCGCGATCCCGGCAAGCTGGGCATGGTGCCCGCAGCAATGGGCTCCCTGGGTTTCGGGGTTGGCATAGGGATGGGCGGGTATCCGCAGGGCGTCCAGTTCGCCGATAAGGGCCAGCCGGGGACCCGCCGCCTCCTGCGGCTTGAGGGAACCCTTGACCCCGGTAAGCGCCAGCCCCGTATCAATGCGCGGCAGTTTCAGTCCGCGCAGCAGCCCTTCAAATTGTGCGGCGGTCCGGGTTTCCTTAAACCCCAGTTCCGCATGACGGTATATGTCCCGGGCAAACTGAATAATCCGTTCCCGGTTTTCCGCTATCCGCCGGATGATCCGTTCTTCAATATGATCCATAATTTTTTCCTTGCATTTTAATCAGAGTCTGTCCACAAAGTAACCTCGAACCGAAAGTTCGCACTTTGTGGACGGACACTAATTGCTGGTTACCAAATCCCTGACCACATTTTTCCCCGCAGGCTCAAGAAGCAGGGGCTCGGCTCCGGGTTCCAGTTTTTCTACACAGGCCAGTACATTCTTCCCGTTTGCCCGGACGACGCAGCGTCCGCAGATCCCCTGACCGCAGGCGCTGTGCCGGTAGTAGGCCAGGCTGTGATCCAGGTTCAGATAAATATAATCCAGAATCTGCATCAGAGTCCGGGCCTGATCGGAATCCGGCACCTCATAACGGGACACCGCTCCGCCGCGTTTAACAGCTACCTGCATAATCACACCTCCCGCAAAACCTGATCCGCCAGGTACTCGGCTGTTGACGGATAGTTGGATTCACAAAGGGGCAGATACCAGGCCCGGGGCCGCTCCCGGGAATAGACCAGCCTGCCGTCTTTCAGGGCGGCGTTGAAACTGAACAGAAAGTCCCGGTTGTTCAGCTCCGGGTAATCGGCCCGCAGATGAGTACCCCGGCTTTCCTTCCGGTTCAGGGCCCCGTAAATGCCGCTTTCGGCGCAGAGGGCCAGATTGCGGGCCATCACCGCATTCAGCCATTCCAGGTTATAACGCCGGTCTTTTTCGGGGATAGACAATCCGTCAAGATTTTTCCGCAGTTCCGTAATTTCCCCGTATGCCTTTTCCAGCCGCTTTCCCTCCCGGAAAAAATCAAAGCCTTCGTCGCAGATCCGTTCAAGTTCGGCCCGGGCCCCGGCGGGGCTCAATCCATTGGGGCGGGAAAAGGGGGCCAATAGTTCCCCGGCCTTTTCTTCCGCATCGGCGGGAACCGGATGATGCTTCGCCGATTTTGCGAAAGCCGCCGCGGAAACCCCGGCGATATAGCCGTGGGCCAGCATCTCCGTAAGTCCGTCTCCCGAGCGGAAGGCTCCAAAGGCGCCGCCGGTTACCTCCCCCGCCGCGTAGAGGCCGGGAACACCGGTGGAAAAATCCGGTTCTACCACCACGCCGCCCATGCTGTACTCGTTACCAAAGGCGGCTTTCATCCGTTTCCCGTTCCGGATAATATCTTCCGCCAGCCGGGAAAGATCGATGCCGTTATAAAAGCCCTCCCGGTGCCAGGTTTTTTCCCGGCCCGCAAAGGCCCGAAAGGCATCCCGGATTTCTTCATCACGATAGGCGGAATAATCATAATAAAAGGCATTGCCATGGGTATCGATTTTTTCAAAGATCCCCCGGCCATAAAATTCGGCCATCAGCAGTTTATTGACCTTGCTGCTGGTGGGCCCCACCCGGTACCGGGGATCCGGCGGGAATGACAATTCAACACCGTCAAGATCCGTCATCCGGGCCCGCAGGGGGAAAAATCCGGGGATGGTAAACAAAAACGGAATCAGGGAACCCCTGGCCCAGAGCGGTTCCAGAATAGTGCCGATAAACAGGAGGAATTCCATATCTACAATCCGGCATCCCGCTCGCAGGGCCAGGGCAATGCCGTCCCCGGTCATATCGCTGTGGGAATTTTTTATCGAAAAAGGCTGATACCCCCCGGTGGCCAGGATAACCGCCCCGGCATTGTATTGAACAAATTCGCCGGAATAAATATCGATCCCCAAAGCGCCGCACACCTGGCCGTCTCTGCTTAAAAGCTCGGCAATAAACACATCTTCATGGACACTGATGCCCGGCTGCGCCGCCAGCCCCCCGGCCACGGTCCTGCCAAAGGCGGCCCCGGAGGTAAGCCAGCTGCATCCGGCAGGGTTAAAGCAAAACAACTGTCCCGCCGCTTTTGCCCAGTCAAGACATTCCTTTACCGCCGGCGGCCCGGCATCCACATAAATTTTTTGCAGCCGCTGATCCCCAAGGTAGAAGCCGCTGGCCGCAAGTTTTTTGAAAGATTTTTCCCGGGTATATTCCGGGTTGGCCGCCGCTTCGCCGCATATTTCCCTGGCCCCTTCGCCGTCAACGCCAAAGCCGCCCCCTATCATGATAGTGTTGCCGCTTTTTCCCGCCTTGCCCTTGGAGACCGCCACCACGGAGACTCCTTCCCGGCTTGCCCGTACCGCGCTCATCGCCGCCGCTCCGGCGCCGCCGATCACCAGTACATCGCTTTCAATTACCCTGCTGATATGTCCCATCAGAACCGCTCCTTTTTACACACCCGGATTACCGGTCCCGGCCCAGCACTGCTTCATCCACCGGGAGCCGGGGGATGGGGCAGGGGGTCTGATCGCCATAACCGACATCTACATAGGTAACCAGGCTAATGTGGCCGTCAATCCGGTAGTGTTTGCGAAGGCGCCCGGCGATCTCGTCATTAAAAGTAAGCCACACCCCTTCCAGGCCGATGGCGTGGGCTGCCAGGGCAATATTCTGCGCCGCCGCCCCGGCGTCAAGCAGGCGGTTCCGGACCGGGTTCAGGGGATTGGCCCGGTACACCCGCTCATCCTGGAGAATCACCAGATGCACCGGCCCGCCGGGAACATCGCTTCCCCGGAAAAGACCGGGGCTCACTTCTTCCCGGACCACCAGGTAACGGATCGACTGGAGGTTGCAGGAGTGGGCCGCCCAAAGACCCGCCTCCAGAATCCGGTCTATCAATGCATCGGGCACCCGCCGGCTGGTGAACTCCCGGACAGAACGGCGCTCTTTTACAATAGTAAAAAACGCTTCCCGTTCGGTATCGCCAAGAGGCCGGGGCGCAAAGGGAGATAAATCAACCGGTTCCCCCGCGGCCCTGGCGCCGGCAAAGCCCAGCAGTTTTTGCGCGTACCCGTATTCAGGCAGCTCGCGGGAAAGCCCCCGTTTTTCCCAAAGGGCAACAAGCCGTTTTACCGTATCCGCCTGCTTGTCCCCCAGAGGTTTCCCGCCGCGGTATGCGTTAGCGTAGACCTGAATTTCCAGGGTATGATGAATCCGTTCCCGGAACCGCGCCCGGAATTCGGTTTCATCCAGGGCAAGGTATTCTTCATCGGCCAGATTAAAGGACGCAAGAATTTTTTGAATATCTTGATCGTTTGCCGCCATAACACGCTCCTTTACAGGTTGTATTCGATATCGCCGGATGCCAGGGGATTGTTTATCCCCATATAAATCCGCTCAACAATCGTGAGGAGGCCCTGACTGTTCCGGTCCCGGGGGTGGGCAAAGGGCACTTCAAAAATTTGCTGAATCTTCCCGGGCCGGGAGCTTAACAGGATCACCCTGGTTGCCAGATAAACCGCCTCTCCCACATCGTGGGTTACAAAAAATATGGTTTTCCCCTGTTTCTGCCAGATGCGGATTATTTCCTCCTGCAGGCTGAGCCGGGTCAAATGATCCACCGCGCTAAAGGGTTCATCCATCAAAATGACCTGCGGATCCGCCGCCAGAGTCCGGGCAAGGCCGGCCCGCTGGCGCATACCGCCGGAAAGCTGGTGGGGATATTTGTCGCCCATACCCGCAAGCCCCACCATCTCAATGGCGGCGTCCGCCTTTTTCTTCCGTTCCGCCCGGCTGCGTCCCATCAGTTCCAGGCCAAACCCCACATTGCCGCGGATATTCCGCCAGGGGAAAAGGGCCGCGTCCTGAAACACCACCCCGATAGCCGGGTTTGTGCCGGCCTGAACCTGATTGTCCAGCAGTATTTCCCCATCGGAAGGGGGCAGCAGGCCCGCCACAATTTCCAGCAGGGTGCTTTTCCCGCATCCGCTGGGGCCCAGGATGCAGACAAATTCCCCGTTCCTGACCGTCAGGTTAATATCTTCCAGCGCATGGATCTGTTCCGTATCCAGAACCGGATACCGCTTGGAAATGTGACGGATTTCTATCGAAGGCATTCCGCTTACTCCCGGTATTTTCCCAGCTTGAGGGTCTGCGCGACCCGTTCCGCAAAGGTGTTATCCACTACATTATCCACCGGCAAAGCGCTGCGCTGCATCTTGTATTGGGCAAGCATATTCTGGGTTACCTGGAGGCGGCCAATATCTACAATGGGATCGTTTTCCCAAAGTTCAATCTCGGCAGTTATCGCTTCCCGGGCCACATCTTCGGGAAGGTTGAGGTATTTCGCCGCCCAGGGGAAAAATTCATCCAGATGGGTTCGCGCGTATTCATTCCCGTAATAGTAAACCTGCAGCAGGCGTTCTACCACATCGGGCTGCTCGTCGATCAGTTTCTGTGAAATAACGATAACCCCGGTATGATATGCCGGCAGGTACTCCCAGGTTTTTGCCAGAATATTGCCGTTCCCTTCCCGCTGCGCCATGGTTGCGAAGGGCTGGTGAATAATGGTCGCATCCACCGCCCCGCTGATCAGCGCCGCATAGGCGGTCTGGTAGAACCCGGCGGCCACCAGTTCCACATCCTTCTCCGGGTCGATACCGTTGAGGCGGAGGGTTTCCATGGTCGTGGTACGCATTCCCCCGGTGGGCGATCCGGTGCCAATTTTTTTCCCCCGGAGATCCTCAAATGTTTTGATTCCCGGCTGCGCGATGATCCAGAACGCCCCCCGGTTACGCCACATATTGCCAACGATTTTGATCGGCACCCCGTTTACAATGGCGGGGATATACGTGCCGGGGTCGCCATCGGCAATATCCCCCTCCCCGGCGGCAAAGACCTCCACCGCATTGGAGGTAATTGCGCTGGCTTCGGTGTGTTCCAGATCGAAGCCGGCGTCCTTATACCAGCCTTTGGCAATCGCAAACTGGTTGCCGATCCCGGTCATCCCCAGGGCAAAGACATCGCGGATTTTGGTGCGCGGCCCATTGTAGCCCTCCCAGGGCGGAATGCCGCCGGCAATGGACATATTGGGAGACGAAACAACCGTAGACGGGGCCGCCGGCGCGGCGGCTCCGGGAGCGGCCTTTGAGCAGGCGGCAAGCGCGGCGGCCAGGGATACGCCAACAGCAATGCGCTTTATGGCCCGAAAAAACAATGATGAAACATTCATGTTCATCCTCCTTGCAATGTGTATTCGACTTGTTCAATAGAGTTGTTTAAAAACTTCAGTTTTCAGAGGTTTTCGTACCCTATGCTTTCCAGCGGTGGCAGATAAGCCGTTCGCTCATATTGACAATACCGACAAAAAGTACCGCCAAAATAGTAATTAAAATGATCACTAAAAAAATCCGGGGAGTGTTCAGCACCGCCTGGGACTCTACCAAAAGGTAGCCCAGTCCTTTTTTGGAGACCTGCATTTCGGCGAACAACACCCCCGTCAGGGCCGTACCCGCGGTAATCCGCAGCCCCGCAAAAATACCGGGCAGCGCGGCGGGCAGCAGCACTTTGAAAACCGTCTGGGTCCTGGTGGCCTTGAAAATTCCGGCAACCTTGAGAAATCCTGCCGGCGTTTCCTTGGCGCCCGTGATGGTATTAAAGAGGATAGTAAAGACGCAAAACAGAAAAACCAGTACGATTTTGCTGGTAAAACCAATGCCGAACCAGATAAGCAGGAGGGGCATAATGGCGATTTTGGGCACCGCCATAACCGCGGCCACATAGGGATTCAAAAACATTTCAAGCCGGGGGAATACGACAAACAGGACGCCGATGGCGCATCCGGCAGCTGCCGCAAGCAGGTATCCCACAAAAAATTCCTGCAGGGAAATGCTCAAATGTTCCCAGAGGATATTTTCGCCCAGGATATAAAGCAATTCATCTACTATCTGCGTCGGAGACGCAAGAAAAATGCGGTTGATATAATTCCGGGAAACTGCGATTTCCACTCCTCCCAGAATCAGTACAAGAAGGGCCAGCTGGGCCGGCAAAACCCAAAAGGGCCGGGTTTTTCCCCTGGCCTTTTTCCTCAATTCCATACGGTACACACTCCTGGTTCTCTCAATTCTACCTGCCCCGCAACGGAAGCGCCGGGCCATTCCCGTCAAAGGGACTGAAACGGGCGTGATCCTGCGGCAGAGCGCCGGTCAAGCATATATCCTATAATTTGTATCAAATTAATATAGATTTTTCCCCCAAAAAAATGTTTTGTCAAGAGAGGCTGCTCCAAAATGCCGCGCGGTTGTTAATTCGATAAAAATTTATTTATTTCTATTTTTTCGCATATCTTTCAATTGAATGAATAGCCGATTTTTTTTATCAGATTTTTGTTGACAAGCGAAAAATTCGGTAGCACAATGATATTCACCACTTTGGGATATCTTTAAATTTTTAGGAGTTTTTTTATGGCTGAACAGAGACCTGAAATTGCCAACAGTATTCAAACCGGGGCCTTCAAGACCAATTATCACGACCTGGGCCAGGGTTTTCCCGTAACGCTGCTCCACGGATCCGGGCCGGGCGTAACCGCCTGGGCAAACTGGGGACGGCTTTTCCCCCTTATCAAGGACGATTTTCGTGTAATCGCCCCGGATATGTCCGGTTTTGGCTTTACCGAGCGGGTTCCCGGCAGAAAAGAGACCATGAACGGCTGGGTGGAGCAGACCATCGACCTTTTGGACGCGCTGAAAATCGAAAAAACCAACCTGGTGGGCAACTCCTTTGGCGGCGCGCTGGCCCTGTCCCTGGCGATCAAATACCCCCAGCGGATAAACAAGCTGGTCCTCATGGGAGCCATGGGAGTCAGTTTCCCCATCACCTACGGGCTGGATCAGGTCTGGGGCTACGAGCCTTCCCTGGAAAATATGGAGGAACTGCTGGAAATTTTCACCTATGACCACGGTTTTGCCACCAAAGACCTGATTAAGACCCGCTACGAGTCCAGCATCCAGCCGGGTTTTCAGGAGAGCTTCCACGCCCTGTTCCCGGAGCCCCGGCAGAAAGGGGTGGAGTCTATGGCGGGGAATCAGCAGTATATCCGCAATATCCCCCACGAGACCCTTATTGTCCATGGCCGGGAAGACCGGGTTATCCCGCTGGAGAATTCATACCGGCTTCTCCAGCTTATCAACAATGCCCAGCTCCATGTGTTCGGCAAATGCGGCCACTGGACCCAGATTGAACATACCCAGGAATTTGCGGATCTGATCCGCCCGTTCTTCAAACGCTAGGACGGATGGGGCGTATGGACGAAAAACGGATTGCCGCGTATGCGGAACAGCTTTTTAACGCGGAGCGGAACCGGCAGGCCATTCCGCCCCTGACGGATCAGGACCCCTCCCTCAATATTGACGATGCCTATCATATCCAGCTTGCCAATGTGGAGCGGGTGTTGAAGATGGGCCATGTCATTTCCGGGAAAAAAATCGGCCTCACCTCCGAGGGGATTCAGAAGCAGTTTGGGGTCAGCGAGCCGGATTACGGCCACCTCTTTGCCGCCATGGACTGCAAAGACGGCAGACTGAACACGGACGCCCTGCTCCAGCCTAAGATCGAGGGAGAAATCGCCTTTATCCTCAAGGCGGATCTGGCGGGGGGCAAAGTCAGCCGGGACGATGTCCGGGCGGCCACCGATTATGTCGTGGCGGCCTTCGAGATTGTGGACAGCCGGGTGGCGGACTGGAAGATAAAGCTTGTGGACACCGTGTCGGACAATGCGTCTTCGGGACGCTATGTGCTGGGATCAAAGCGCCTTGCATTGAACGAGGTTGATCTCCCCTCGGTGTCCATGAAGCTATACAAAAACGGCGAACTTGCGGGCGAAGGCACCGGGGCCGCCGTGCTGGGAGACCCCTGCGTGTCGGTGGCATGGCTTGCCAACCGGCTCTGGTCCTATGGCGTAACGCTCAAGGCTGGGGAAGTAATCCTTTCGGGGGCTTTTTCCGCAGCACCCCTGGCGAAAAAAGGCGACGCCTTCCGGGCGGAATTTTCTTCCTTTGGAATGGTGGAAGCTCAGTTTGTTTAATAACGCTCAGGCGGATCTGTCCGAAAAGTTTGAAAAACTTGTCCGGACAGCTTCCTTAATGCCTGACAAAAAAGGCGGCTATTATGGAGAAGGTAAAAGTAGGCATTATCGGGCCGGGAAATATCGGCAGCGACCTGATGTATAAGGTGATGAAGAGCAAGAATCTCCAGATGCACATGATGGCGGGGATTGTGGAGTCCGAGGGGATCAAGCGGGCCGCGGGGCTGGGTTTCAAAACCTCCACCCGGGGGGTGGATGCTGTGGCGGAAGACCCGGACGTGCGGATCGTCTTTGACGCCACCAGCGCCAAGGCCCACCTGCACAATTCCCCGATCCTCAAGGCGGCGGGAAAAATCGCCATCGACATGACCCCCGCAGCGGTGGGGCCCTATGTGGTTCCCTGCGTGAATCTGGACAAGCTCACCGACGAAGTGGATTTCAACATGGTTACCTGTGGGGGCCAGGCTACGGTGCCCATCATGTACGCCATCAACCGGGCGGCGGATGTGGAATACGGCGAGATCGTTTCCTGTATATCCAGCAAGAGCGCCGGCCCCGGCACCCGGGCCAACATTGACGAATTTACCGAAACCACCGCCAGGGCCCTCCGCGTAGTGGGCGGCGCGGATCGCGGCAAGGCGATTATCGTCCTCAACCCCGCGGAACCGCCCCTGATGATGACCAACACGGTCTACGCCCTGGTGAAGAAGCCGGACGAAAAAAAGATCGTTGAATCGGTGAACGATATTATCCGGGAGGTTCAGGGTTATGTCCCCGGTTACCGTCTGCGGGTTCCGCCGGTGATCGACGGCAACAAAGTTACGGTGATTGTCGAGGTCGAAGGGGCCGGGGATTTCCTGCCCTCCTACGCGGGAAATCTTGACATTATCAATCAGGCCGCGGTGGCGGTGGCGGACAGGCTGGCGGCAAAAATGCTCTCTTCGGGAGGGAACTAAGATGCGGGAAGACAAGATACATATTGTAGATACGACGCTTCGGGACGGCAGCCATGCGGTAAGCCACAGCTTTACCGTGGAACAGGCGGTTGCCATTGCCGGGGGGCTGGACAAGGCGGGAGTAGAGCTTATCGAGATCAGCCACGGAGACGGCATTGCCGGTTCTTCCATCAATTACGGCTTTTCCGGCTGCCCGGAGCTTGATCTGATCGAGGCCGCGGGAAAGGTGGTTAAAAAGGCGAAGCTGGGGGTTCTCCTCCTGCCGGGCATCGGCACTATTGAGGACCTGAAAGAGGCCAAAGCCCGGGGGGCCAACGCGGTGCGGGTCGCCACCCATGTTACCGAGGCGGATATTGCCATCCAGCATATCCAGTGGGCCAAACAGAACGGTATGTTCACCGTTGGCTTTCTGATGATGAGCCACATGGCCAGCCCGGAAAAAATCGTGGAGCAGGCGAAAATTTTTGAGGACGCCGGGGCGGATTACATTAATCTGGCGGATTCCTCAGGCTATATGACCCCCGCTGATGTAACGGCCCGGATCAGCGCCCTAAAGGCGGCCTCCAAACTGCCGGCAGGTTTTCACGCCCACAACAATTTGGGGCTGGCGGTGGCCAATTCCCTGGCCGCGGTGGAGGCGGGGGCTTCCTATGTTGACGCCACCTGCCGGGGCCTGGGGGCCGGTTCGGGGAATACCCAGACCGAGGTGTTCTGCGCGGTACTCCAGCGGCTGGGCTATAACACCGGCATAGACACCTACGCCCTCATGGATCTGGCGGAGAATGTGGTGGAGCCCATGATGCACCGGCCCCAGGCCATCAGAACCGATTCCCTCATGCTGGGCTACGCGGGGGTCTATTCCAGTTTCCTGCTCCACACCCGCCGGGCCGCGGAAAAATTCGGCCTTTCCCCCCGGGACATTCTGGTGGAACTGGGGAAGCGGCGCATGGTGGGCGGTCAGGAAGACATGATCGTCGATGTGGCGTACCAGCTCAAGCAGAAGGCCTAGGGCCGCGGCGGGAGGGCCGGCATGGAGCAGCACTACCGGATTACGGTGCGGGATACGGGGGAAAGCTTTCCCTGCGCCGGGGATCAGGCGGTTCTGGCGGCGATGATCCGGTCCCGCCGGGGGCCGCTGGACTACGGCTGCTGTAACGGGGGCTGCGGGGTCTGCCGGATGCGGATCGTGTCCGGCGACTGGGACCTGTTCCGGCCCATGAGCCGGGCCCATGTAAGCGAAACGGATCTGGAGGAGGGCATAGCCCTGTTGTGTTGTGTTCAACCCCGGAGCGATATGATTATCGCCCGGGTGTAACAAATATTTTTTGATGATGGAGGAGAATTATGGGATTTCATGGTACACTTCGCCCGGGTCTTATCCAGCTGCGGGTGCTGGATTTAGACAAAACACTTGACTTTTACAAAAACATCCTTGGTCTGGATGAGGTGGGCCGCACCAACGATGGGCGGGTCATGCTCAAAGCGTATGACGAATTTGATCACCACAGCGTCGTACTCCGAAAAACCAACGAGGCGGGTCTTGATTTTGTTGCCTTCAAGGTTGACAGCCCGGAAAAACTGGAAGATCTGAAACAGAAGACTGAAAAATTCGGCTACAAGGTAAGCGAAGCCAGCGACGATCAGCCCGGTTTTGGCAAACGGTATGTCTACACTATCTGCACGGGCCACCAGTTCCAGATTTACTACGATGTGGAACTGGCCAAAAAGACCCCCCAGATCAAGAATCCCGACATCTGGACCGAGCCGCCCCGGGGCATGAGGGCCACCCGGCTTGACCACTTCCTTCTCTTCGGGCCGGGCATCGCCGAAGCGGAACGCTATTGCAAGGAAGTGTTCGATATGTATGTGCCCGAGGTCTGCAACACCCCCGACGGCAAACGGCTGGCGGCCTGGATCACCAGTTCCAACAAGCCGCACGACCTGGCCTTCGTGGAATATCCCAAGCCCGGAAAGCTCCACCATGTGGGTTTCTACCTCCAGACCTGGGAAGACGTGCTGAATGCGGCGGATCATATCGCCATCAACAAGCTGAAACTGGACATTGGTCCCACCCGGCACGCCATAACCCGCGGCCTTTCGATCTACTTCTGGGAGCCCTCGGGCAACCGGATCGAAACCTACTGCGCGGGCTATACCGCCTACCCGGACAACCCCCAGCGGGTGTGGGATGCGGATCAGCTCGGCAAGGGCCTGTTCTATTTCTCCGGGGAAGTAATTCCCAGCTTCCTGGAAGTCGTTAGCTAAATCCAGGGGAGAGTTCCGGCGCGTGTCATTCCGCCGGGGCTCCACTTTGGAAACCGCTAAAAACTTCGATTTTTAACGGCGGCGGCAATTGCCGTTTTCGTCCTTCGGAACCTCTGGAAACCCATCGGGATTTTCAGAGGTTCTTTCATTTTACGGGAAGTTTTGATACGGGAATTTTTGAACGCTTCAATTCAGGGGACCCTGAAACCGCCGCTACTGTATGTTGATATAATACCGTTCCAGATACGCTATCCGCCGCCGCGCATCGGTATAGCGGCGGCTTTGGGGGTATTCCCGAATCAGGCGGCGGTAATAGTCCAGGGCCGTGCGGATGTCCCGGCTGGGGCTGTTTGCTTCGTAGAACTGGCCGTAGAGCCACCACACCTCATCGTTTCCCTGGGGAAAGCGTTCCCGAAACCGGTCCAGCACTGCCAGGGCCCCCGCCACCCGGCCCGCGTCAAATTCTTCCTGAGCCTTCTGTATATAGTCCTCCGGAAGGCTTTCTTCCGGCAGGAAAAGCCCACTGTTGGCACTGGCGGGGGATTCCCGCGAAACCGGCGCTGTTTCCACTTCCGCCGCTCCCGGCTGTCCCGCCGCAACCGGGGGCCGTACAGGAATTATCCCCTCGTCGCCGGGGCCCGCCGGGGGCGGGGTTCCGGTGGCGGCAGGCCGGGTTGTGGGCGGCGCTTCTGCTCCGGGGCGGGAACCGGCGGATTCTGCCGTGGGCGCGGAGCCTGGCTGGGGAGCCGGGCCCGTTGTGGCGGGCGGGGCTGCCGCGGCTCCGGCCCGGTTCCGGACGGCGGCGTCCGCTTCTTCAAGGGAACTGGGCCACCGTTCCGCACTGACCCGTCCCCGGTCGGTGGGGGAGTTAAACCAGCCGGCGGAACTTTCCGGGGTCTCGCCCACAATTACCTGGACATAGTCGTTGAGGATATAATCCCGGATAAAATCCTGTCTGTAGAATTTCAGGGCGTAAATTCCCACGGCTTCGGCCCGGAAAACAAAACTCTGCCCCTCGGGATCGATCCGCCGGGAATCGTAGGCTACGCCCCGCCGGGCCCCCAGTTCCCCCAAATAGGTCCATCCGGTTCCCCGGAAGGGAATCTCCACCAACTGCCCCACAGTGGCCCGGACTATCCGGGAAAAAACCATGCCTTCATCGGCCTCGGCGGGCGGCGGGGCCAGGGGGAGGAATTCCGGTTCCGCCGCCGGGGGAGGCTGGACTGGCCGGGGCTCCGGCTCCCGGATTATCCCGGAAGCGTCTTCGTCTGCGGGCGGCAGACGGGAGGGCCGGGCATCTTCTTCGGGCGGCGGGGCTGGCGGTGGCTCCGGCGGGCTCCCGGCCCCTGCTTCCGGCCCGGCGGGGGGCGGGGGCTCCGATGGGCTTTCGGCTTCGGCTTCCGGCCCGGCGGGTGACGGGGCTGCCGGAGGAAGCGGGGGGGCCTCCGGTTCGGGGAGGGCCGGGGAGGGCTCGTTTTTCGGAGGCAGGGCCCCGGCGGCGGTCTCGGCCAGTTCCGGCCCCGGTTCCGTCACGGCAGATACCGGGGGGACGGCTTCACCGGAGAAGCCGTCTGCCGGCGGGGCGGCCCCGGTTTCGGCGGTTCCGGCTTCCGCGGTTTCATGGGAGACTTCGGCGGCTCCGGCCAGTTCCGGTCCCGGATCTTCCCCCGCCGGGGGGGAGCTTTTACAGGCCGGGATCAGCAGGGAGAGGATTAACAACACGAAAAAGCCCGGTTTCTTCATGGCACTCGCTCCAAAAGTTCATCAATTATCAATTCCGCCTGTTCCCGCCAGGGTTCTTCCCCGTTTTTCAGCGGGTCCTGCCAGTAGGGCGCCGCATCCCCGGCGGTCCATGTCTCCCGCCGCTCCCGTTCCAGCAGAACGCCGGGAATAAAATCGGGCTCATCGGGAAGGAACAGTTCCTCCGGGGGAATCCTGTTGTCCTGAACCGGCCCGGTCAGTTCCCCGGCGGGGAGCGGCCCGGCGCCGGGGTTCCGGTTCACTGCCGCGAAGATCGCCGCCAGCGAAAAAAACAGCAGAACCACCGCGGCCCCAAGGCCAATCAGCAGCCATTTCCGCTTCCCCCGGAGCAATCCGCCGGAAACGGCTCCCGCTTCCCGGATCCGCGCCGGGAGGGAAGAAAATCTGCCGGGCAGCGCCCTGAAAAAATCCCCCAGGGCGGCTCCCGTCTTTTTCAGCTTTGTCAGCAGATCCGGCATATTATCAGTATAACAGGAAAATTGCGGCAGGAAAACCGCCATAAATCCGGCGTCCCTGCCGGATTTATGGCTGCGAGTTTGCTCCGCAAACTCTGCCTGAGCCTGGAAACAGCGGCGTCCTTGCTGACCCCACTGGCGAAAGCCCTCGTTTTTTGCTATCCTTTTATCATACCGGGAAGCGCGGAAAACTCAACCAGAGTTTCCAAAGCTTCCATAGGGAATCTCTGAAAACTTCAGTTTTTAGAGATTTTCGTATCCCATGAAGGTTGATATGGAGAAATAACGTGAATGAACGGCTGACCTCTCTGCTCCGCCGCTATGATGAATTGTCTCTTTTGATTCAGGATCCTGAACTGGTAAAAAACCAGAACAGATACCGGGATTTAATGAAAGAATACGCTCATGTAAGCGAAATCGCCGCCGCGCAAAACGAAATCACCGCCCTTTCCGGCCAGCTTGAAGAAGCCCGGACGCTGGCGCAGGACGAAAAAGATCAGGATATGCGGGAGCTTGCCCGGGAGGAACTGCGGGAACTGGAAACCCGGATCGCCGATGCGGAAGACCGGCTTAAATTCCTCCTCATACCCAGAGACCCGCTGGATGAAAAAAACATCATCATGGAGATCCGGGCGGGAACCGGCGGGGAAGAGGCGGCCCTTTTCGCCGCGGACCTCTACCGTATGTACTCCCGGTTTGCCGAAACCAGGGGCTGGAAATTCGAAATCATGAATTCCAACGAAACTGAGCTGGGGGGCTTTAAGGAAATCGTCTTCTCCGTCAGCGGCGGCAATGTGTACGAAAACCTCCGCTACGAGTCCGGGGTTCACCGGGTGCAACGGGTTCCCGCCACCGAAGCCTCGGGCCGGATTCACACCTCGGCGGTTACGGTGGCGGTGCTTCCCGAAGCGGACGAAACGGAAATCGACATCAAGCCGGATGACCTCCGAATCGATGTGATGCGGGCCGGCGGTCCCGGCGGCCAGTGCGTCAACACCACGGACTCGGCGGTCAGGATCACCCACCTGCCGTCGGGGATCACCGTCCACTGCCAGGATGAAAAAAGCCAGATTAAAAACAAGGCCAAGGCCATGCGGATCCTCCGGGCCCGGATTTACGAAATGGAAGCGGCAAAGGCGGCGTCGGAGCGGGCGGAGGCCCGGAAAAGCCAGGTCGGTTCCGGCGACCGGTCCGAGCGGATCCGAACCTACAACTTCCCCCAAAACCGCCTGACGGATCACCGGATCAACCTGACCCTCTACAAGCTGGACTTGATCATGCAGGGAGATGTGGCGGAATTGTTTGACGCCCTGAAGCTTTCCGCCAGGGAAGAGCTGCTCCAGGCCAGCAGTTCCGCCGCCACCGCCAGTTAGCCCGCCCGTCCCCGCGCCATGACCATTACGGAAACCCTTGCCGCCGGAACCGCCCGCCTGAACATGGCGCGAATTGACAGCCCCGGCCTTGATGCCACCCTGTTTCTGGCCGAAACCCTGGGTCTCAGCCGGGAACAGCTTATTCTCCGGGGCCCCGGCCCCCTGCCCGAAACGGCCAGCCGCCGTTTTTTTCAGTTCATAGACCGCCGGATCGCCGGGGAATGTACCGCCTATATTCTGGGCCGCAAGGAATTCCGGGGCCTCGATTTTCTCGTGAACCCCGGCGTCCTCGTCCCCCGCCCCGACACCGAAACGCTGGTAGAAGCGGCCTTGGCCGAATTGGAAGTGAGGCGCACGGTTGAAAACACCGGAAGCGCAAGCGGCCTGTTCCCCCCGCCGCCGCCCGCCTCTCTCCTGGATTTGTGTACCGGATCGGGGGCCGTGGCTGTCGCCCTGAAACACGAATGGCCGGCGCTTGAGGTTTTCGCCGCGGATATTTCTCCCGAAGCGCTGGAAACGGCCCGGCTCAACGCCGCCCGGCTTTTGGGGGCAGTGTCCGAAGCGCCGGCAGGCCCGGAAGCGCCGAAAATCCAGCCGGAATTTTCAAACCTTTCTTTTGTTCAAAGCGATCTTTTTGACCGGATCTCCCGCCGCTTCCACCTGATCACCGCCAATCCGCCCTATGTAGAGAGCGGCAGCATTGACGGGCTTTCGCCTGAAGTCCGGCGGGAACCCCGGCTGGCGCTGGACGGCGGGGCGGACGGTCTTGATCTTATCCGGGTCATTATTGCCGGGGCGCCGGAACATCTGTTCCCCGGCGGCGCGCTTCTGCTGGAGGCGGACCCCCGGCAAATGTCCCGCATCGTTTCCCTGCTTGAACAGCAGGGCTTTCTGGATATACAAAGCTCCAGAGATCTGTCCGGCGCGGAACGGGTGATCCGGGGCAGAACCCCGGGGGAAAATCCGGCCCGCATTGGAGGCACCCATGGAAGCGGGGCTTTCCGCGTTTAAGAAAAAAATAGCGATCTACGAAGCGCGGGATCAGGCGCGGATCCTGCGCGCCCTGTACGGGGAGCCGGGTCCTCCGCCCGCTGAAACCCCCGGCGGCTCCGGCAGTCCCGGCAGTCCCGGCGAAAAAAGCGCCGGTCAGGACGCCGCCCGCCTCCGCCGGAGCCTGGAAATCACCGGCATCCTGACCAGCCTGAACCTTGACTCCGACACCCTCATCGCCGCCCTGATTCTGAACTGCGGGGCGACAGCCAAAAGCCTGGAGCCCGGCCTGATCGCGGAGCAATTCGGCCCCCGAACCGCGCTTCTGGCCGAAGGGGCCGCAAAAATCGCCGACATTCAGGCAAAAAACAAAACGATCCGGGAGGCGGAAAATATCAGGAAGATGCTTTTCGCCATGGCCCAGGACATTCGGGTAATTTTTATCAAACTGGCGGAAAAGCTCTGCGTCCTGCGGTCCCTGGATTCCGTTCCCGTTGAGGAGCAGAAGCCCGCCGCTCAGGAATGTCTTGATATTTACGCGCCCCTGGCGGACCGGCTGGGCATCTCCTGGATCAAGGACGAACTGGAAGATCTGTCTCTCAAATACCTGAACCGGGAGACCTACCAACAGATAAAAAAAATCGTCGCCGAAAAACGGGGAGAACGGCAGGAATTTCTCAGCCGGGCCCAGGAGGAAATCCGGCGGGAGGCCGCCGCTGCGGGGATCACCATCGAAGTAAACAGCCGGGCCAAACATTTTTATTCGATTTACCAGAAGATGCGAAAGCGGAACAAAAACGCCGGGGATGTCTACGATCTTTTTGGCATCAGAATCCTCTGCGACAGCATCGAAAACTGTTATACCCTGCTGGGGCTGGTTCACCGGCTCTGGAAGCCGCTGGAGGGCCGTTTTAAGGATTATATCGCCATGCCCAAATCCAACGGCTACCAGAGCCTCCACACTACGGTAATGTCTTCCGGCCCGGACGATGAAGCGGCGGGCGAATCCGGCGGCAGGCAGCTTCAGTCTTCCGGCGAAAGCCTGGCGCCCTCCGGGGGGCGGATGCTGGAAATCCAGATCCGCACCAGGGAGATGCACCACATCGCCGAGAACGGAATCGCCAGCCACTGGCTCTACAAACAGGGGGCGGCCAAAGACCTGGTGCGGCCCGTGGATATTTCCATTGTCAACCGTCTGCGGGACTGGAAAAGCGGAAACGAAACGGAAGCGCCGCCGGGCTCCGGTTCTTTTCTCGAAGACATCAAGCGGGAACTGCTGGGCGATTCGATTTATGTCTTCACCCCCCAGGGAAAGGTGATAGAGCTTCCCGCCGGGGCGACCCCCATTGATTTCGCCTACAGCATCCATTCGGCGGTTGGGGAACATTGCGTGGGGGCCAAAGCCGATGGTTCCATTATTCCCCTGAGTTCCGAACTGCGGAACACCCAGGTGGTGGAAATTCTCACCAGCCCATCCGCCCATCCCCACCTGAACTGGCTGCGGCTGGTGAAAACCGCCAGAGCCCGGAGCAAGATCCGTTCCTGGCTGGAACAAAACGACGACTCGATC
The DNA here is from genome assembly GCA_031266075.1 of Treponema sp. GTDB lineage: Bacteria > Spirochaetota > Spirochaetia > Treponematales > Breznakiellaceae > JAISAN01. Next base: position 12,025 of record JAISBS010000104.1, on the reverse strand, counting down.
ATCATCGAAAAAAACGTGGTGGCCAAAAAGAAACCCTCCGCCCCGGAACCCGCGCCGGCTCCGGCAAAAGACTTCTCCCCGGTTCAGCGGGTGATCCAGCAGGATGCCGCCGCCAGTATTCTTCATGTCCGGGTGGAGGACGAAAAAAACCTGATGATTCGTTTTGCCCGCTGCTGCCGTCCGGTAACCGGCGATCCCATCATCGGCTACGTGTCCCGCGGCCGGGGCATTATCATCCACCGGAGAAACTGCAGCAACCTGGCCAATATTCCCGACTTTGAGGAACGGAAGATCGAGGCCGAGTGGGAAAACGCCGGTTCGGCACTGGTCAAACATTTCAAAATCGAGGCCCGCCTTTCCGCGGATCTCTTTTCCGAAATCGAGGGGGCCGTGCGGAAACACCAGGGGCACCTTATCGAAGGGCGGCTTGAAGAAACCGCGCCGAACCGGCTCACCGGGTTTTTCACCATGCAGCTTGAATCAGCCGCCACTCTCAAACGGGTCGTCAAAAACATCCAGGGCGTTCCCGGAATGTACCGTGTCCAGATTCTCAATTAAGGGAAGCTCTGAAAACTTCAGTTTTCAGATAAGGCTTTTGAAAAAAGAGGCAGACAATGAAAAAATCATGGTTTCTTTTTCTCATCCCCCTGATCTTTTTTTCCTGCACACTGGATACCTTAACCAAAAAAAATCGCGGGGCCCGGCCCGGCAGTCTCACCCTTCTGGCCGCGGGGGACAACCTGCTCCATGAATTCATGATCCGGCGGGACGGCAAAACCAGGGCCTATAGCTTCGATGAATATTATGGGGAAATAAAACCCCTCATCGAAGCGGCGGACATCGCCTTTATCAATCAGGAAACGCTGCTGGCCGGCGAAGCCTTCGGTTTTTCCGGTTATCCCCAATTCAACACCCCCCAGGAAGCGGGGGCCGCACTGGCTGCCGCGGGCTTTGACGTGGTAAACCACGCCACCAATCACATCATGGACAAGGGGGAACGGGCGGTTTTTTCGACCATGGATTTTTGGGACGCCCGGCCCGGCATTGCATATCTGGGGATCCACCGGTCCCAGGAAGCGCGGGGGGCCAAAAAAGTCATCATCGAAAAAAACAACATCACGGTGGGTTTTCTCGCCTATACCTACGGTACCAACGGCATCCCCGTTCCCCGGGACAAACCCTACCTTGTTTCCCTCATCGACGAGCCGGTTATGGAAAAGGAAATCGCCGCCCTCCGCCCTCTCTGCGATTTTCTGGTCGTGTCCATGCACTGGGGGGAAGAGTACCGGGAGAGCGTGACAAAAGAGCAGCAGCGGCTGGCCCGTTTTCTCGCCGCCCGGAATGTAGACCTGATCCTCGGCCATCACCCCCACGTGCTGGAACCCTATGAGTATCTGGATCGCCCCGGCGGCGGCAGGACGCTCTGCTTTTATTCGCTGGGAAATTTTTTATCCGGCCAGCAAACCAACATTACTCAACTGGGGGCCCTGGCCTATGTGCGGATAAAAAAAATCAATAATGTCGTGGAAATTGATGCGGAAGGGATCATCCCCGTGGTGAATCACTACGAACAGGGTTTGACCCGCTTCCGGGTTTACCCTCTCTACCGCTACACCGAAGCCCTGGCGGAAAAACATCTCCTCCGTCTCCGGGGCCAGGAGTTCAGCCTCCGCTGGCTTCATTCACAGGTGGAACGTGTTACCGGCAAAGGAAACCGGTTCACCGCAAATCCCTTTACGCCGGAAAGATGATTTTTTTTCGCCCACAGTTTTTTTTTGATAAGTGCGCAAATTGCCCTCTTGTTCGGCGCCGTTTTTTTTCCGATAGAGAAACTCTATTAGGAACTAATTGTTATTACAAACGAAATAACGCTGGCGGGAATTCGCGCCATATTCCACGCATCAAAAAAAATTACAAAAAAGCGTAAAAATAATTGACAAACCACGCCACTGAATCTATGCTGGAGTTATTCAGAAACAGTAAACTAAAAAAAGTTTAATGTTTCTGAACAAAAAATATTAAAAAGCAGCAAAATGCGAATCGTTTTGCGCGACGCATTCGATAGCCGGCGGGGTTATCGAATATGGCCACCAACCAAATAGAGTTGTTTAAAAACTTCAGTTTTTGAACAACTTCAGCTTAAAAGCAGCAAAAATGCGGAGCATTTTGCGAGACTTGTGTCGGACTTTAGTCCGCGATAACCAACCGGGTTATTGAACAAGTCCAATGCTTCTGTATACTCAAGGAAAGATGTACGTGAAAAAAGAAAATGATCCGCGGTACTCTGAATTGCCCGATGTTGTTGTTCCGCTTTCCATTTTGTTTTACGGAATTTTCCGGTTTATCCATGCAATCAGCGTGGAAGAATTCAGACAGGCCACGATCGCCGGGTGGTTCACCGCCGCAGCCCTGGTTCTGGTTCTGATGTTCCGTTTTTTCAGCCGAAAATTTACTCCCGCATTTGTCGAACCCATGATGCTGTTTGCTTTTTACATCGCGGCTTCACTGATACAGAACAGCTTTGTCTTCTTTTTTGAAATGTGTCTGGCTATCTGCGGCATCGCCGCCCTGTACCTGAACAGCAAAAAATTGCTGTGGTATATTGTCTGCTCCAGCCTTATTTCCCTGATCCTTGTCATGTTGGACATACCCCTAAAAAATTCAGCCGGGGAGGTTCCCCTCTCCGAGGGTCTGGTAAAATGGTTCCTCATGGTTGCCGGATCGGTCTTTATTTTTATGGTAACCAGGGCGGTATCCCAAAAAACAGGCAGGACCGCCAATACGCGGGATCATCTTTCCATGCTGCTGGCGACCATGCCGACCCAGGTCGTCCTGCTGGATTCCTCCCGCCGGGTAACGCACATGAGCCGGGTTTTTGCGGAGATGATTCACCTGAAAGATTCCCGGGCGGCCGTTGGCAAACCCCTGCTTGATCTGTTTCACGACAACGAGGAAGTCAAAAATCTCTTTATCAAAATACTGAAGCACGAAGGGCGTTACGAGGATATCACCCGAATAATGCTGGACGGACAGCAGCGGTATTTCAGAATTATATCGGGAAGGCTGGACGGCAAGATCGGGGGCAGCCAAATCAACATGATCGACGTAACGTGCGAAATGATCGCAAAGTCCGAAGCGGAAGCAGCCTCGGCGTCCAAAAGCGCCTTTCTGGCCACCATGAGCCATGAAATCCGCACCCCCTTAAACGCAATCATCGGCCTTTCCGAAATAGAACTGCAAAAAAAACTGCCCGAAGAAACCTACACCAATCTGGAAAAGGTGTATAATTCGGGTTCGAACCTGCTGGGCATCATCAACGATATTCTGGACATTTCAAAGATCGAAGCGGGCAGCTTTGAATTTGTCATGGATGTCTACGAAATAACGAGCCTTATCAACGACGCAGTTCAGATGAATGTCGTGCGAATCGGGGCAAAGAAGATCGAATTTGAACTGATCGTTGACGAAACCCTGCCTTCAAAACTCTACGGAGACGAACTGCGGGTAAAGCAGATTCTCAACAACCTGTTATCCAATGCCTTTAAGTACACCGACCGGGGCACGATAAGCCTGCGGGTAGACTGGGGGAAACGGGACAACGACGCATGGCTGACATTTACGATCAGCGATACGGGCCATGGCATTAAACGGGAAAACATGGACAAGCTGTTTTCCCAATACGCCCAGGTCGACGCCCGGGCGAACCGCAATATTGAAGGAACGGGGCTTGGCCTTTCCATAACAAAAAACCTCGTGGCGCGGATGGACGGTTCCATTTCGGTAGAAAGCGAATACGGCAAGGGCAGTACCTTTACGGTGCGGATCCGGCAGGAAATCATCGATCCGGCGCCCATTGGACTTGAGGCCGCCGAAAATCTGCGGCAGTACCGCTTTATCAAAAACAAAATCCTGAGCCGGATAAAAAACCTTATTCGTTCCTATATGCCCTACGGCAAGGTGCTGATTGTTGACGATGTGGAAACCAATCTGGACGTGGTAAAAGGCTTAATGCTGCCCTACGGCCTGATAATCGACTGTGTTTCCAGCGGGCGGGAGGCGATAGAAAAAGTCCAGGCCATGACGGAAAATCCCCAGGCCCAGAAATACGATGTGATCTTTATGGATCACATGATGCCCGAAATGGACGGCGTGGAGGCGGTCAGAATAATCCGCAGCGAAATTGACGATGAATATGCTAGAACCGTGCCGATCATTGCGCTGACGGCCAACGCCCTGTCGGGAAACGAGGAGATGTTTTTAACCAGGGGGTTTACCTCCTACATTTCCAAGCCTATTGACATTATGCAGATGGATCTGGCGCTGAACACCTGGGTGCGAAACAAACAAACCGAAGAAACGCTGAGAAAAGCGGAATACGAAAAAATCGCCAAGGCTGCCGCCGAAGCGTTTTCTTTCTCGGGACTGTTTGAGGGACTACAGATGGACGGGATCGATCTTGCGGCGGGCAGGAACCGGTACAACAACGACGCCGCCTATCTGCGGATCATCAAGTCCTACTGCGATCATGCGCCTGAGCTGCTGGAAAAAATACGGAATTTTTCCATAGACGAGATGCAGCAGTATATCATAACCGTTCACGGGCTCAAGGGGGCCAGCTACGGCATCAGTGCGGAAAAAATCGGCAAATATGCGGAAGCCCTGGAAATGGCTGCCAAGGCCGGGGACATTGAAACGATCAACGCAAAAAACAGCGGACTTGTCGAAGAAACGGAAGATCTTCTGAAAATCCTCAACGGTATTTTGTTTGAGCTTGAAAAAAAGAAAAAACAAAAACCCCGGGCCTCCGCTCCCGACCGGGATCTGATGATACGGATCCTTGATGCCTGCAAACAGCACGACCTTCCCCTTATGGAAGAAGCGCTGCTGGAAATAGAACAATTTGACTACGACGCCGACGGCGAGCTTGTTCCGTGGCTGCGGGAACAGGTGAATAAGCTGGGATACAACGCGATACAGGAACGGCTGGAAAACGGCGGCTTCTGAAAAACCCGGAACTATTCCCGCTTGCGCCGGGAATTGACAAACCGGGAGAAGTCGTTAATGTTCTTGACGACGATCCGGTCGGGGTACATTTCCATGCGCCGCTGGGTAACAAAGTGACCCAGGGTTTCCCTGGTCTCGGCGATGCTCATTCCCGCCCAGTGGGCAATGTCATCTACGGTGGTTTTGAATTCCCGCCGTTCCGTAGACCGGTCAATGTTGGCCTGGGTTTCGTTCAGCATAAGGAACACGTCGGCGATTTTCGCCTGGGGTTCGTCCAGGGTCAGAATCATGAAGCGCCGTTTGGAATCGTAGATCCGCTTGGTGAACATTCGCAGAAGCTTCAGGGCGATCTGGGGGTTTCCCAGCATGAGGATTTCAAAATTTTGGGCGTTGAATTCCAACACCTTTACCACATCCAGAGCGATGGCGGTGGCGGACCGGGGGGAGTTTTCCAGAATCGCCATTTCGCCGAACATTTCCGAGGGCTGGAGAATGTCCAGGGTTTTTTCAATGTCCCCGATGATCTTTACCAGCTCCACCCGGCCTGACTGAATCAGATAAAAGGTGTCTCCCGGTTCAAATTCCGAAAAGATCAGTTCTCCCGGTTGAAAGGTCCGGGCAAAACGGCCAAAGGCCGCCAAATCCATCGCCACCTTAAACCTCCAGCGACTTGAGGGCCCGTTTGGCCTTTATGGTAGTTCCGTCATCCTCATCGGAAGACATGGACAAAATCTTTTTGTAAAAAGCCGCCGCCTGTTCTTTCCGGCCCACTCTTTCATAGGACTGGCCGATAAAGAAAATGGCATCCCGCAGATCCGGATGCCGGGGATATTTGGTAAGCAGCCCCGTAAAATATTTGACGCAGTCGGGGTATCTGTTGAGGAGAAAGAGGCAGCGGCCCATTTCGTAGGAACTCTTCGCCACATATTCGGGATCCGCATTGGCGTCTACGATTTTTTTGAAGTCAACATAGGCCTTTTGGTACTGTTCCTGGGAGATCAGGCTTACCGCGTCATAATAGGCCTTGGCCGAATCAATCGACACAACGGGAGCGGCGCCGGGACCAAAGCTGTCCGGCGCGGGGGCCGGCGCGGAACCGGGAGACGGCGCGCCGGAAGGCGCCACCCCCGGCCCCTTGCCGTCTCCGTAACGGGACAGGGTGGTTTCCGCCAGTTCCAGATTTTTGGCGGCCTGGGCGGCGTTTCGCCCTGACGGGTAATAGGTCAGGTAACGCCCAAATACATATTTCGCCTGGGTGAACCGTTTGTTCTTGAGATAATATTCCCCCACGTTGAAGAGGCCCGCGTCGGGGTTCACTTCTTCTGTTTCCATCAGGCTGGAAACCTGTTTGTGGAGCCGCCGCATTTGGTTGGAAAAGACCGTGAGCATCTTCACCACAATCCGGGTGTTCGCCATGGCCAGGGCCTCGAATTCGGGAACCGTAAAGGCCATGATGGTCGTATCCTGGAGGGCCACGGCATTTTCCTCCCGGGGATACCGGCCCAGGGCGGACTTGACCCCGAAGAATTCTCCGGGTTGAACCGTATCATGCACATCCTGTCCGGTTTCAATGTCCTGGTAGACCAAATTCACCTTTCCGGCCTGGAGGATAAACACCTTTTCCGCAGGATCGCCCTGAAAATAAATGAGTGAACCGGAGCGGTATTGCAGGGGCTTGGGCATTCAGTTCCTTCCTACGTGTTTTTTGATGGCGTCTCTGGATCCGGATCGAAGGGTAGGTAATCCAGTGTTTTTTTGAATCCGATTTTCCGCCGGGCTTCCCGGTAAAGACCCGCCGGATCGCCTTTTACAAACATGGGCCTGCCGCCCACATGTATATGGGTATAGTCCCCGGGTGCGCTGCCGCCAAAAATATCCAGAAACCGGAGTTCCCCGTAAATGGGCGTTCCCGCCAGAACCAAAAGTTCAATGTCCTCCATAGAGGCGGCTATCAGGTTTTCGTAAGGGTCATCCCTGCGGCCCTTGAGAACCAGCAGATCCGCCAGTTTGCCCTCGTCCAGAGAGCCGATCCGGTCCTGCATCCAGAAAGCTTTTGCCGCGTTGATCGTGATCATTTCAAACATGGTTTTGGCGGACAGATCTTCACCGTACATATTCCGGTACAGTTCCCGGTCGTATTTTATTTCTTCAAGGAAATTATAGGATCCGGTAGCGGAAGAATCGGTGCCGATGCTTACGTTCACCCCCGCCCGGAGGAGCTTGCGGATCTTGCAGGTTACGTTAAACATGAATTTGTTGGAGAAGCCGCACCAGGAGACGCTGGCCCCCGCTTTGGCGACCTTTTGAATATCCGCATCGCTAAAGCCGATGCAGTGGATAAAAAGGCAGTGGCTGTCCAGGATCCCCATTTTTTCGAGGTTCGCCACGCCGTGCATAGACTCTTCGTCAAAGCCCTCTGCCAGGTGGGTGATAAAGGGCCACTTGTTTTTGACCGCCCGCTCGTGTTCCACTTCCACCCCGTCCCCCCATTTGAGGTCGTAGGAAGAGGTCTCGTGGGCCAGGCCGTATTCCAGGATGGCCCGGATCGGCAGGGTAGGCAGAATCTGCCCGTTGAGCTTTTGGGGGAAATGGTCGTTTACCGTAGTAACTCCGGAAAACAGGCACTTGTAGCCGCTCAGGTTATACAGGTCTTCCCGGGAAAGGTTTGACCGCTCGGCAAAGGTTTTGGATGCCTTGAGGTCGTTGTCCCAGGGAAGCCAGGTCAGGTAATAGGAGCCCGGCTTGGGCCCTACCGGAGGCAGATAGTTACCCTGGAGGTGGTCGTGGGTGTTGATGAGGGAAGGATACACACAGGATTGCCCGCCTAAATCAATCGCCACGGCGCTGTCCCGGGAAACGAGCTTTCCTTCATGTACCTTCAAAACGCCGGAATGTATCTCTTTTCCCGGCGTTACCAACACACCGTTTTTCAAAGCATAGTTAAACACCTGCGAACCGTCCTTTGTGCATAGGTTCTCTTATTTTAGGATCACAAACCGGGCTCGTCAACGATCTGAGTCCTCTATCTATCTATTATCGGCAAAAACCCGGATTATTTTATCGAAATATGGTAAAATGTCCACCCATGATTGATCTTCACACCCACTCGACCGCCTCTGACGGCGAGTTTCCCCCGGAACGGCTTGTCCAGGAGGCGGCCCGGGCCGGAATCTCCGCCATCGCCCTGACGGATCATGATACCATTGCCGGCCTTGAAATTGCAAGAAAGGAAGCCGAAACGCGGGGAATCCGCCTTATTCCGGGGGTAGAGCTTGAAATTAGCTGGCTGCCGCCGCCGGGCGTCAGCGGAACCGGCCCCGGCGGGGAATTCCACCTTCTGGGGCTGGGAATCAGCCGGCCCAGCCCCGCCTTCCGGGATGCCCTGGCCGAATTGTCCCGGCTCCGGGAGGCGCGGAACCGGGAAATGCTGGGCCGGATGAACAAACTGGGTATGGACGTCTCCTATGACGAGCTCAAGGCCCTCTCCGGCGGCCATTCCATCGGACGCCCCCACTTTGCGGGGCTTCTGGTGAACCGGAAAATCGTCAAAACCAGGGAACAGGCCTTTGAACGGTATCTGGTTCCGGGAAAGCCCCTCTACGTTCCCAAGGGGGGCCTGAATTTCGACCGGGCCGCGGTGGTTATCCGGGAGGCCGGGGGCATTCCCGTGCTGGCCCATCCCATGTCCCTGTTTGTCGCCTGGGGCCGTCTCCCTGACTTGATCCGGGAACTTCGGGACCGGGGTCTGGCGGGACTGGAGGCCTGGCACCCCAGCGCCAAAGTCCGATCCTGCCGCCGCCTGGAGGATCTGGCCCGTTCACTGGGTTTGTACGTTACCGAAGGCAGCGATTTTCACGGCCCCCTGTTCCGGCCCGGACGGCAACTCGGTTACAGCGCGGCGGGCCGGAAAATCGGCGAGGCGGTGCTGGAAGCTATCGGCCCGCTTTTGGCGGATACGCCGCTTCCCGCTGCTCACTCCGCGCTTAAAATATCGTAGGGATCGTCTCCCTGGCGGCGGTGCTGGATGGCTTCAAGGATATGGGGCGTATCAATGGCGTCCCGGCCCTCCAGATCGGCGATAGTCCGGGCCACCCGCAGGATGCCGTGAAAGGCCCTGCCGGAAAGTCCCAGTTTTGCCATAGCCTGCCGGAATGCCACCGCCCCCCGATCCGTCAAGGGACAGGCAGCCTCGATCATCCCCGCGGGAAGCCGCGCGTTCCGGCGAATTTCCATTCCCGCAAACCGGGCCCGCTGTATTTCCACCGCCCCTGTTACCCGGCCCCGAATCGCCGCGCTGTCCTCCTCCCCGGCCTGAACCATGGCGCCAATCTTTGGCGGCAGCAGGGCGGCCCGGAGTTCCACCCGGTCCAGCAGGGCGCCGCCAAATTTCCGCCAGTACCGGGAAATTTCCTCGGAGCTGCAGAAGCAGGCGGCCCCGGCTAGGAGACCGGAGAAACCGGAAAAGCCCGTTTCCGGGCCGGAAAGCGCCGGTTTTGCCGCCGTCCCGCCGGAATCCCCGGCCAGGGCGGACAGGGTCTCCGAAAAACCGGCGGCCCGGTCCCGGACGCCAAGCCTGCCGCAGGGACAGGCGTTGGCGGCCAGCAGCAGTTGAAAATCCGCGGGGAGCCGTACCGGCCCCTCGGCACGGGAAATGGTGATCACCCGGTCTTCCAACGGTTCCCGCAGGGCCTGAAGCACATTGGCCCGGAATTCCGGGGCCTCGTCAAGAAAAAGCGCCCCGTAGTGGGCCAGGCTGATCTCCCCGGGCCGCACGGTCTTGCCGCCCCCCAGAATCCCTTCGGCGCTGGCCGAATGGTGGGGCGTCCGAAACGGGGGCCGGATGATCAGACCGGGGCTCAAAGACCCCGCGGCGTCCCCGTCTTTCGCATCGTCCCGCTCCGGCCCGATCCGTCCGGCCAGGCTGTGGAGCCGGGTTACTTCCACCGCCTCCCGGGGGCTTAGGGGGGCCATGATCGACGGAATCCGCCGGGCCAGCATGGTTTTCCCCGCCCCCGGCGGCCCGAAGGCCAGCACATTATGGCCCCCCGCGGCGGCGATTTCCAGGACCCGTTTGTACCGGCCCTGGCCCCGGACCTCGGCAAAATCGCCGGTAAAGACCGGGGGCCCCGCTTCCGCCGGGGGCGGCGTTGTCTGGGGCAGGGCCCCGGTTTTGTCCCGGACGACCAGGGCGTGGGCCGCTTCCCCCAGAGTGGAGACCGCGGCAAAACGCCCCTCCGTCAGGATCGCCGCTTCTCCGGCATTTTCCGCCGGCACGATAAAGTCCCGAATCCCTGCGGCCAGCCCCGCCGCCGCCGCTGCCAGCACTCCCCGAACCGGACGGATCCGCCCGGAAAGCTCCAGTTCCCCCATAACCAGCACATTGTCCGGCGAAGGGGCCAGCCCGGCGGCGGCCATCACCGAAAGGGCGATGGGCAAATCCAGAGACGCCCCTTCTTTCCGCAGTCCCGCGGGCGCCAGGTTGATCAGAATCCGGTCCGCCGGAAAAGCAAAGCCCGAATTCCTGAACGCCGCCCGGACCCGTTCCCGGGCCTCCTTCACCGCCCCGTCCGCCAGGCCGCTGATGTCGATTCCCGGAATTCCCCGGCGTATGTCCGCTTCCACCCGGATAATGATTCCCCCGGCCCCATAAGGGGCATAAGCCATAACATACATAAAATCCTCCATGGACTATAATGGCACGGGGATGCAGGACGCTTTACTTTTTGTCAAAATTCGTAAAAAATGAAAGATAGTACGGAGGAAGAAGGTATGGACGGGCCCGTTGTTTTTCTGCACGGCTTTTCGGAAAAGGTTCTTTTTGATCTGATTGCGGCGGTAAAAGACGCCGCCCGAAAGACGGGAGCCGATCCGGGACATATCGCCTTTGCGTCCTCCACCCCCACGAATCTGAACTGGAAGATGAAAGACCTGATCCGGGAAGTCCGGCAGGAACACGAACAGATGAAAGGGGCGCCGCCAAAAAACTGAGGCCCTGCGGTCAGGGACACAGAGGAGCGTGAAAAATGAAAAGGGAAAAAAGAACAGCGGGAACTTTTGGAAACCCCGGTTGGATTTTTAGAGCTTCCCTGGTATGCGCGCTGTTTATGTCGGCCCTTGCCAACGCAAATTCCCAGGAAGTAAAATTTGGCTGGTCCCTGGGCGATTTTGGCTGGAGTTATAATTTCATTGAAAAAGGCAGCATTCTAGATTTAAGAGCCGTGAAATTCAATGTGTCTTTTGAAAGAATAAATTTTATGATTAGTCCTTCGGTTTTTGCGTCTACCACTAGTTATAATCGTAACAGGAAAGAAATACTTTATATGTCATTTTTGCCCCTGGAACTCGCATATACTCCTTTTAAATGGGAATATGCCCATATCTCGTTATACGGCAGGGCGGCATGGGAAATTGAATATGTGAAGGATATGGGTGATCTCAATAAAATGCCCGGCGCCTTTTTCGGCGCCCTTGGATTTAAGATTGGATTTATTCCCATACAATCAAATTCCTCTAAGTATACATCCCATCTGGTCAATGTATTTTCGGAATATACCATGCGAAATGAATTTAAAGTGGGGATAAGTTTAGACTTATTGGCTGTCCTTGTCCTTTATCTCCTGTCGTACACTTAATAGAGTTGTTTAAAAACTTCAGTTTTTGGAACAATCTCGTTAAAAAGGTGGTAATTATTATGGATAAAATTTATGAAATATTGAACAGGAACAAATGGTATAAATATGAACACAAGAACAATCATTCCATGGGGAAAATAAAGGAATTATACAATTTTCCCCATGATTATTTAGAGTTTATTGAGTCAAATAATTGTGGGGAAGGATATATTGGAGAAAATTATTTGTATTTATGGAGACATAGAAGACATAGAACAATTTAATAAAGACTATAAAATACAAATTTATTTAGGAAAGAATTGTTATGGTTTTGGAACTGATGGAGGAGATGTATGTTTCTGTTTTGATAATAAACATGGAAACAAAATTATAAAATGTGGATTAGGAGA